>CAZYLK010000089.1:0-24068 GCA_964648365.1 uncultured Phycisphaeraceae bacterium | reverse complement strand
GGCGGGGCCGAGCGCGGCGACGCTCGGCTGCTGGAGATGGTGGTCGGCAGGCCGGCGCCGCCCGGCCGGTGGCCGGTGGCGGTGGCCGTGGGCGTGGCGCTGTCGGTGGCGTTCGGGCTGTTGCTGTCGTATGTGGCCTTTCTGATGGCCCTGCTGGGGCTGTTTTTCTACGTGCTGTTCGGCCTGATCGTCGGGGCGGTCGTGTTTCGCATCGCGCACGGATGCCGGCCCATCGCCCGCGGCGCGGTACTGGCCGGAACCGCCCTCTCCGTGCTTGGAAGCTGGGGCACCGCGCTGTACTGGGAGGGGGCCTCGTTCCCGCGGACCGTGGCTCGACAGGCGCTGGAGAAGACGCCGCTGCTGCCGGAGGGTGTCACCCGGGCTGAGTTCGTCGAGAACATTCAGACCGAGACGGCCGCGCTTCTGAGCCGCGACTACCCGCCGGGCGGCGTGCTCGGGTACTGCCGCTGGATCGCAACGAGCGGCCGGATCGAAAAAGGGACGATTTCCGGGGTGCCGGTGGATCTCAGCCTGTCGCAGCGCGGCTGGTTCTGGGGCGTGCGGGTGTTTCTGTCCATGGTCTTCGCGGCGTTCGGCGTGGCCTCTCAGACGCTGGCGCTGGCGCGACCGGCCGAGACGGAATCCGCAGCGCCGGCGTCGCCGGCGGGTTGATCGCCCATGAAGCACGAGCGATCCCGACCGTCCGACGCGATTCCGGTCTACGCGGTCGGCTTCATCCAGCGCGCCGACGATCGATACCTCATCCTGCGGCCGACCGCCGCTGCACCGCCGGGGACATGGGGGTTCCCGCGCGGCCGGGTGGACTCCGACGAATCGCCGGAGGCCGCGATGCGCCGCATCGTGCTCGAACAGGCGGGCCTGCATGTGGAACTCGACGTGGGGCAACCGCCGGTTCATGTTGAGCTGGACGGCGCGCCCGTCTGCTTTCGCTGCTTCCTGGGGGGCGTGGTGCGAGAGATGGCCGATCGCCCGGCCGATGTCGAGATGCAGTGGGTCGCGGCGGTGCAGTTGCTGGAGTTCGACTTCGGAGCGGAGTACGCCCAGATCATCCCGTGGCTGGCAGATCTGTGATTCGGCCGTCCCGCGACGGTCAGGCTTCTTCGTCCACGCCTGTCGGTGCGGGCGATTCCGGTGATGGCTCGACCGGCGGCTGATCCGCGTGCTCTTTCTCGAGCGTCTCGGCCAGTTCCTGCCAGCGCTCGCCCAGCCCATCGCGGGTGACGCCGAGGATTGCCTTGCGGGTGTTGCTTACGCGGCCGGGCTCAGCCGCCGCGTCGATCGACTCCAGATAGGTCTTGAGGTCGTCGGCGAGCCGGTCAAACGTGTCCGTCTCCGCATGGGGGCGGAGCGCGTTCACCGCGGCCGGCAGGGTGTCATACTCACCCGCACGCAACGATGTAAGGATCAGGAGCGTTCCAACCTCGCACACGCCTTCGCCGCCCGCCGCCGCAACGCCGTCAAACAAGGCTCGATACTGCGCCGCGGCCGGGCCGTGCTTCCCGGCGGCTGCAAGCGTCTCGGCGAGTCGCCGCCGTATTTCCAGGGCCGTCGCGCCGTTGCCGCCGCCTTGCGAAAGTCGATGCACCAGCAGCGTGAGATAACTCTCCATCGCTGCGGGGTCCGACGCGAGGCGATCCGCGATTCGCAGTTGCTCATCGCCGGCGCGGGGCGCCATCCAGGCCGTCAGCGTCTGCAACGCCGCGTCGCGGACCGCGGCGGTGGATTCGTTGGCGGTCTGCGCGTAACGCACGAGGGCCGCTACGTCCGTCTCGTCGCCACCCGCAGCAGCGATCATTTCGATGCAGCGCTGCCTTACGAGGGCGTCATCAGAGGCTTGCAACACGGCGCGGACCGGACCGATGCTCTGTTTGTCCACCAGGCCCGTCAGGCCGCGAAGGGCGGGTCGCAGCAGTGCGGGTTCCCGGCTCCCGGCGACGACCAAGCGGTATTCCTCCACGAAATCGGGCCGGGCCAGTTCGGCCATGGCGCCGAGAAGCGCAGCGCGGGTGGCGGCGTCTTCCGCCGCTACGGCGGCGTATCGCCGCTTCAATGGCTCGACGGCCGTCGCGGCGGTTTCGATTGGGACGGAGGCGATCGCGACCAGTCGGGTGATGGCGTCCGCCGCGGACCGGACGCACGCGACGGCGGCGGCATCGTCCGCAATCTCGCGAACGAGGAGCGGAAATGCGGCGGCGTTGCGCATGCGGCCGAGGGCCTCGAAGGCGGCCTGGCGCGTCGCCGCGTCGGCCTCGCTGTTCAGCAGGGCCATCACGGCATCGGCATCGGCGGGGTCGGCCATGGCGCCGAAGATTTCCAAAGCGCCGCGCCGCACGTCGGCCACGGGATCACGCAGGCGCTCCGAAAGCGCGGCGCGGACTGGCGCACTGGGTCGGCGAGCCTCCTCGCTGATCGGGCGCATGACGAGGTCGATTGCGGTGCGCCGCACGCCGGGGATCTCGTCGGCCAGCCAGGCGATGAGCTTGCCGTCCCGCTCGTCGGGCGGCAAACGGCGGAAGAGGTCGCGTTGGAGTTCCGCAACGCGCGCCGACAAGCGGGATTCGCGGGTCTTCGCTTCCGCTTCCGCCCGGTCTCGCTGCTGCGTCAGCGTCGCGGTGCGCTGCAGGAGCAGCGCATTGCGGTCGGCGAGCCATTCGGTCTCCGAAAGCGCCGCCTTCCCGCTCCACCAGGCCTTCCAGCTCGCCACGTCACGACCGCGCGCTTCACGCGAGGCCGGCTGCAGGACGTCGAGCGACTGGCTGACGATGGCCGGGGTGGGATCGTCGAGCAGGAGGATCAACTGCTCCACGACCTCGCGCCGCGTCATGTTGATCGCCAGCGCGCCGATGGCCGCCAGGCGGGCGGACTCCGGCAGGGTGGCATCCTGGGCAACGGATCCGAGTCGGGACGCGACGTCGCCATCGCGATAAAGCCCGAGCGCATGCGCGGCCAGTCGCTGCTGAGCTTCTCCCGCGGTCCGCAGGAGCGTGACGAGCGGTTCAACCAGTTCGACCGTCAGCGCGTCCGGCGAAGTCGTGCCGAGTTCAATGGCGGCTTCGCAGATCGCCGTCTGGGCGAAGGGTCGGGTCGCGTCGCGCAGGATTTCGACCGCGGCCGCCGCCGCGGCCGGCTCCGTGGACATCAGCAGGAACCGGGCTGAGACCCGTCGCGTTTCCGCCGTGGCGTCCGGATTGATGATCTCCTGTTTGAAGGCCTCGACCTGGCCGCCATCCTGCTGCGTGGAAGCGTCGGTGGAAAGGTGTGCCAGGGACCGCTGCACCGCCGGTTGGGCGTACGACTCCGGCGCCGGCAGCCCGTTCCTCGGCGCGACGGCCTCTGCCTGCGCGACGACAGGCCGCGCGACCAGGACGAGGAGCGCGAGGTTGACCCCCTTGTTGAGCCGCACGGTTCTCATCTTCGCGGAGGCGGCGATGCCGCCGTCCTGTTCGTCACGTCCGGTTGTCGTTCCGGATGGTTCATCGAATCCACGTGCCACGTCTGCCCTCTTGTACTGCTGCCCGCGCACAATTTCAACGTGACCGATCCGGCCATGACGCCCTCATAGAGGGATCGGCGCGGCGCTGCTCCGGGATTCGTCACAGGCCGCGGCGGGGGGGTGGCCGCCGCGCCCGTCGGCGTCAGGGGTTGCACGGCCGGCGTTTCAGCCATTCTGCCAGTACGGCTTGTCGTCGTCGTCCCTGCGCGCGTCGTCATCGAAACCGAATTCCCGCAGCCATTCGTCCACCGCCTCCGCATCGAGTTCCTGCTCACCGGTTTCGGGCGGGTCGGTCCGGGGCGGCGGTCGCGACGTCCGCCGCGGGGCATCGATCAACTCGGCCAGGAAGGCGTTGCAGCCGAGGACGGACGCGCGGCGGGCGCGGGCGCCGTGCGCGACGGCGCGGTCATCCGTGACCGCCGTGACCGAGACACCGCTGCCGCGGCGGTCGAGCCACTCGAGAAGCACCTCGTCGGCGGTGCGGGCGCCGCTGAAGATCGACTCGACGCCGCGCATCTGCATCTGCCGGGCGAACGAGCCGCGCGGCCGGGCGCCGTCGAAGACGATTACCGCGTGTGTGCCGGCGGCCGTGACGCTGCGACTGACGATCTCGACCAGCCGGTGCCGCCCGACGGCCCGGCCGATGTCCGACGCCCGCATGGCATGCCACAGGTTGTTTCCGTCGATCAACAGGATCGTGCGGGGGTCCAGCGCCATGAGTATTTCCCGTCGCGACGCCCGCTCGCGTGGCGGTCCGACCGTAGTATAATCGGTCCGCCCCGGCAGCGAGCCGTGCTGTGATCGGCCGGGGATGCGTGCGTGACGATTTGGGCGGCTCAAGGTTGGGCGTTCGCCGAGCCTGAATCGCGTGGCATCCGCCGGAGGCAGCCCGAAGACAGGCCGTGGTATGCTGGAACGGCCTTTTCGCGAGTGCTGCACATCTGCTGCGCTCACCACGGCCTCGAAGACGAGACCGTGCCACCCGCCCGGCAGTGACCCGTGCAGCGATCCGCCGACGGTGGTTTACCCTCGCCGGTCTCGGCCGCCCGCCTGCTGCAAACCGGCTCATCTGGTGCAGGGCGCCGGCATCCTGTAGTGTGCGGCGCTGGCCTCGAGTCGTGTGTGGTATCGGCGGCCACTCAGTTGTGGCGCCGGCGCGGAGCCGGTGAAGTCACGAGCTGGATGCCCCGGTCACACTCTGCTTCGGAGCCTGCTCAACGAACTGCTACGGAGCGCACATGCGACGCGTGTCGATCATCAACCAGAAGGGCGGGGTCGGAAAGACGACCACCACGGCCAATCTGGGAGCGGCCCTGGCGCGGGAGGGCTGGCGCGTGCTGCTGATCGACATGGACCCCCAGGCCCACCTGACGATGCACTACACGCTGGAGGTCGATCCCGAGCGGCCCACGGCGTATGACGTTTTGACGGCCGCATGCCCGCTCGACGAGGCGGTGCTCCACGTGCGCGACAACGTCTGGCTGGTGCCGTCCGACGTGGATCTGGCCGCCAGCGAAACGGAACTGGCCGGTGAAGAGGGTCGCCAGACGATCCTCCGCCGGGCGGTCGATGCATCGAGCGGTTCGTATGACGTCCTGCTGATCGACTGCCCGCCGTCGGTCGGACTGCTGACGGTCAACGCGCTGGCCGCCACGTTCGAGGTTATGATTCCGCTCCAGCCTCACTTCCTGGCCCTGCAGGGGCTGGCCAAGCTGCACGAAACCGTGACGCTCGTCCATCAGCATTTGAACCCGCAATTGCGGATCGGCGGCGTCATCATCTGCATGCACGATGCCGGCACGCGCCTCGCGTCGGAGGTCATCGACGACGTCGGGCAGTTCATCGAGACGTTTCGCTCGGTAGGGGCGGCGTGGTCCGATGCACGGCTGTTTGGGACGCGGATTCGCCGCAACATCAAGCTGGCCGAGTCTCCCAGCCACGGCAAGACGATCTTTGACTACGAACCGGGCTGCAACGGCGCGCTGGACTATGCCGCGCTGGCGGGGGAGATCTTCGGGGGGCGCGTTCCCGGTGCGGCAGCGTCCGACGCTGCGCCGGCCGGACGCGACCCCGGCGGCAACGGTCTGGCCCCGCCCGCGTCGGCGATCCTGGCCCACGGCCACATGCCAGCCCACCGGCTGATGCCCGGTATCGACCCCGCCCCGGGTCTGGACGTCCCCGTCGAGCCGATCATGACGACGCCTCTGGCCGAGTCGAATGCGCCGGCGGCCGGGGAACCCCGGCCGGATGCGGACGCCGCGTCTCCGGGGCCGGCGCCGCGCGATGAATCGGGCGATCCCTCATGAGCGTCACGACCCGCCTGGCGCGATCCGGACCGATCCTGCGCGTGCTCTGGCCCGTGTGGTGGGTGGCGATGGCGGTCGCCACGCACCTGCCGAAGATTCCCGGCCCCCCCCCGTCGATCCCCAACGCAGACAAGATCGCCCATATCCTGATCTACTTCGTACTGACGCTGATGGGCGGGCGGGCGTTGATCTCCGCCGGACGGATCAGCGGGACGCGCGGGCTGTGGCTGTGGGCGGCGATCTACATGGCCTATGGCATCGTCGATGAAGTCACGCAGCCCTTCGTCAACCGTACGATGAGCTTCTACGACTGGCTTGCGGACGGCATCGGCGTGATGGCGGCAACGCTGATTCTCACGATGCATTTCGAAACGAACCCGGAGGACGACGAGGCCGACGCCGACGCCGAGGCCGACGCGACGCCGCCTACGGACTGACGAGCCGGGCGACGGCGGCGTCGAGGACGGTATCGGTCGCGCCGGTGAAATCCGTTGGTACGGGATGGGCGACCACGTCCGGTTCGATGCCCCGCCCGTCGTAGAGTCGGCCGTCCGGTTGGAACGACGCCATGCTCGACAGCCGAACGGTGACCCGGCTGTTGGGCAGTTCCACCGGTTGTGCTCGCCCGCTTCCCCCGCTGCTGGGCGTGCCCATCAGCGTCACGCCGCTCAGCCCCTTGAACGCACCCAGGAAGATATCCGTCGCACTGAAACAGTCTGCGTTCATCAGTACGATGACGGGTTGGCGATATCGGAACGGCGTGGACGCATCGGCCGTAACCACGCAGTAGTGAAGCTCGCTGAACTGATCCCGCGCGCCCACTGCGCCCGCGTTGCTTGCGCCGCCGCGAAAGTCCCACTCCGGTCGAAACCCGGCCGCGAGCGCCTCTATGGCGCGATGCGCGTCGGCCGACCAGCCGTTCCATCCGCGTGGATAGAGGAACCGGTCGTTCAGAAAGCCTTCCGGCCCCGGCTTCGCTGCCTCCGGCGGGATGCGATAGGCCGCGACGTTGACGACCCGCGCCGGTGCGGCGCCGCTCAGGAAGTACGGAAGCAGCATCAAAAGCGCCGCCCGCGAGCCACCGCCGTTGCCGCGCACGTCGATGACCAGGCCGCGCGTGTCTCGGAACCGTTCCATCCAACGGCGCAGCCCGGCCAGAAACGACGCATCGTCGTCCATCTCGGCGATGCGCAGGTATCCCACGTTGTTTTCCATGAGGCGGCTTTGCGTTCCCGGCCACGAACCATGAATCGGGCGATCATCGGCGAGGGGGAGTCGAACGGTTGACGTGCGCGCACCATCGACCGCCGCGAGCGTCAGCGCGACACGATCGCTTTCCGTGCGGCCCAGTTCCCCACGCAGAAAGGCGACGTAGCGCAGCAGCCGCGTACACTGACGGGTCACGAACGCCTCGGAGCCGTGCGGCGCCACGCCGCCGGCCGCACGCAGCCACAATTCCACAGGGATGCCGTCAATGTGCGTCAAGTACGGGTGCTGATCGCTGACAAGCGATGAACGGTCCGCCGCGATCGCCACCAGGCGATCCCCTTGATTCTCAATGAGCGCGGGAAGATAGCCGCGTGGAAGGCGCTGCGCGAGATCCACAACGCCCGTGTGTCCGTCGCCCAACGGGGCCAGCGCCTTCGCCACGTCGACGGCGAAGCGATCAACCGACAGCGGCGCACCGGAAGCGGCTTGCGCCTCGATTCGCGCCAGCGCCGGCCGGGGATCATGTCCGGTGCGATGCAGATAAGCGTAGCTCGATTCGAGTGCGCGGCGCAGGATCGCCAGGTCACACGTCGCGCCGATCGGATCGAGCCGATCGCGCGAGTCGATGACAGCCCTGCGATTCTCGCCGGTTGCGGGAACGTCGGTGCGGGTGACGATCCCGTCCGATCCGCGCGCCCGCGACGTCAGTTTCATCGTCGCACCCGGCTTGTGGCCCATCTCCAGCAGCAGATCGATCAGGTCCTCCGCGAATCGCTTCCGCCAGCGGGAGCCATGCACTCTGCGGCTGTGCGCCAGGATGCGGGATACCGGAACGTCGTCAATCGCGATCAGTTCATGCCACTGATCGTCGTCGCGCGCGAGCCGTGCGAACGGCGCGTCACCGTCCCACAGGATCGCGACAAACGGCGTCCGAGGCTCGTCGACGAGCCCGGCCGCGGCCGGTGCGAGGCAGGGCAGAAGCAAAGTAATGCTCGGCATGTCTGGATGGTCCCCCGTTATCGCGCTGGCATCAAGGGTCGCGTGTTGCTACAATCATCGCTCCTCGGTCGTTTGTGTCGGAACAGAATCCTCTGGGGGAATCGGATGACATCGAAGCGGTTTTATCGGCCCGGCGCAGTGCTGCTGCTGGCGGGATGGATTTCAGCAGGCGCGCCTTTCGCGGCCGGTGCTTCGGACGGGCTGTCACGCGACGGCGCCGCGCCGCGTTCGCAGGTGACGCTTGCGGTCAGCGGCGGAGCATCGACCCTCGCTTTCGACGGCGCCGTGTTTCACACCACGGGGGACGCCGTGGAGGAACTCGCCTCGACGCACGTGGGTGAGAGCGTCGCGGTGACCTGGTCTCAGCGCGCCGCCAACGGCAACGTCACGCCGTACTACGCCGTCAGCCTCGACGGCCGGACGATCGCGGCCGTGCGCGAGACGACTTATCGGCTGATGCTGCGCTACGCGAACTTCGATCCGCACAAGGCGCTTCCCGCCGTTGAGGCGGAACTCGCGGCCGCGGAGGGGACGCGCGTTCACGTCGTCCAGTTCATCACGCAGCCGGTGCAGGCGTACGTAAACGTCATTGAACAACTCGGCGGCACGATCCGCTACTTCCTGCCCAACCACGCTTACATCGTCGAGATGTCGCCGGACGTGCGCGACGCGCTGGCGGCGCAGCCGTTTGTGCGCTGGGTCGGCCCGTATCATCCGGCGTACAAGCTGGACGCGGAACTGCTGGCGGCGTTTCGCGCGCCGAACGCGGCCGTCGACGTGCAGCGGTACAACATTCAGGTGCTCGATCGCGGCATCGAACTCAAGGAAGTCGTCGCCGATCATATCGACGCCATCGGCGGCGTGATCGACGTACTCGAACCGGATGGACACTTCCTCGAGGCGACGCTGTCGTGGGATCAGCTCCTGGACGTGATGCGCATGGACGAGACGTTCTACGTCGACCGTTGGAGTCCGCCGCAGACCTTCATGGACAAGGTGCGGGAAGACGGCGGCGCGAATCACGTAGAAAGCGTGGCCGGCTATACGGGCGCGGGCGTTCGCGGGGAGGTCATGGATACCGAACTGCTGACCAGCCATCAGGCTTTTCAGGCTCGCCCGCCGCTGGTCCACCGGAACGGCCAGGCGACGACGCACGGCACCTCGGTGTACGGCATCGTCTTCGGCGACGGCACCGGCAACGTCAACGGCCGCGGCATGATCCCCGACGCCCAGGGCATCTTCGCCTTCTGGTCGCCGCCCAACCGGCACGCCCACACCGCCGAACTGCTCGAATCGCCTTACTATGCGGTCTTTCAGACGAACAGTTGGGGGCAGTGCTGCCGGACGGACTACGGTTCCGAGGCGCAGCAGATGGACGACATCGCCTTTCAGTACGACTTCCTCCTGCTCCAGGCACAGGCCAATAACGGCAACCGCACTTCCAGCGGACATGCCTGGGGCAAGAACATCGTCTCCGTCGGCGGCATCCGCCATCGTGACACGTTGACCCGCAACGACGACGCCTGGAGCAATTCCGGCAGCATCGGACCGGCGGAGGATGGGCGGATCAAGCCCGATCTGGCCTACTGGTACGACAGCATCCTTACCACGTCCCGCAGCGGCGGCTACACCACCGGCTTCGGCGGCACCAGCGCCGCCACGCCGGAGACGGCCGGTCATTTCGGCCTGATGTTTCAGATGTGGAACGACGGCATCTTCGGCAACGAGGTCGATCCGGAAGGCACCGTCTTCGAGAACCGCCCGCACCTGGCCACCGCCAAGGCCATCATGATCAACACCGCCGAACCGTACCCCTTCAGCGGACAGGGGCACGACCTGACCCGCGTCCACCAGGGCTTCGGCCTGGCGAACGTGCGCAACCTGTTCGAAATGCGCGACAAGTTCTTCATCATCGACGAGTCGGACGTGCTGTCCAATCTGGACAGCACCATCCACCTGGTCGAGGTCGCGGGCAATACGCCGGCGCTGAAGGCCACGCTGGTCTACACCGATCTGGCCGGCACCACGTCCGCCAATCAGCACCGCATCAACGATCTCTCGCTGAAGGTCACGTCGCCGTCGGGCGTCATCTATCATGGCAACGTCGGCCTGCTGGACGGCAACTGGTCCACCCCGGGCGGCAGCCGCAACACGAAGGACACCGTCGAAAACGTCTGGGTGCAAAATCCGGAGGAAGGCACCTGGCAGATCGAGGTGACCGCTGACGAGATCAACCGCGACGCGCACCCGGAGACGCCGGAAGTCGACGCGGACTATGCCCTGGTGGTGTCCGGCGTGATCGCGGCCGAGCCGGAGCCGGCGGCCTGCTGCTTCGTGGACGGCGGATGCGACGACCTGCTGCCCGACGAATGCGCCGGCGAAGGCGGACGGTACTACTTCGGCAAGGAGTGCGGCACCTTCGAGTGCCCGCTGACCGGCGCCTGCTGCGTTAACGACAGCGAGTGCCGCCAGATGCTCCAGCGCGAGTGCGACGGCATCCCCGGCGCCGAGTTCCTCGGCGAAGGCGTCGCGTGCGAGCGGGCGTGCATCTGCGACAACATCAAGAAGTTCAAAGGCAAGTGCAAGGGCAGCGGCCTGCTCAAGGTCGTGCTGAAGTTCCGCCACAACGGCTACGACGGCCGGCCCGTGAGCATCAAGGTCGCGGACCGCAATCCGATCGAGATCGAAGTGGAAGGCAAGGCCGCCAAGATGGTGACCTGCTGCTTCAGCGGCGCAACCCGGATCGAGCTGATCGATCCCGCCGGCTGCGTGGATCCGATCAATGTGAACTGCCCGTAAGCGCGGGCGAGTTCGCGGCCGCCTTGATTCCACATTGAGTACGCACCCGATCGGTCTACCGCCGGTCGGGTGCCTTTCTTTGGGCTGTCCTGTGCGCCTGTCGTGTCGCCCGGTGACGATCATGGCAACCACTACGGGCGCCTGAGCATGCAGTTTGCCACGGGGATCACGCCGATGACGGCCGCCGCGAGCACGATGGTCACAGCCGACCGTCGAATCGCCCGACCGAGTCGAATCTCGGCCGGGACGTGCGGCCTGTACCAGGAGTCCGAACCACATTCGGGGCATACCCAGGATACGCAACCCGCCATGAGATAGTTGCAGTGAACGCATCGTTCACCGGCGTGGCGCCGCAGTTCGCGGCGGTAAGCCGCGAGCCTCACGGCGGACGCGACCAGCGCGAGACTGAACGACGCAAACAAGAACACCCAGAGATGGACATAGACGTGGATGTAGCCGGGTCCTTTGGCGTACTGCGCCGTGTAGTACCCGCATCCGAGAACCCGCACCGAGCGCTCCGCCTGGGGCATGAAGCGCCGGTTTCCCCCGTGCGAATACCACACGGTCGAGGCGTCGAGTCCGAGTCGGCCTGCGCTGCGAAGGTCCACCTGAGGGAAGGCGGAGGGAAGAGGGCGGCTCGATTCGAGGTGGGTGCGGGAGCCGAACTGCCAGACCGGCACGAAGAACACCGCCACGCCCAGCCAACCAATCAGCGACGCCCGGTCCGTCCACGGAGTCCGGCGCGTGGGACGCGAGGCTTCGGACGCAATATCGCTGCGGCCGCCGCGCAGCATGATTCTCGCCGTGCCATAGCCGACGGCGTACCCGGCGCAAATGGACCCCGCACTCCAGAACCACAATGCGAGAACAACGGGCTGGTTGTAAGGAGAGTCGATGAGCCGGTACGACGTTGCGACCAGTAGTGCGACGGCGGCGCCAACGGTGCCCGCGGCGTGAACCACGCCAACGTCATCGTGCCGGGTCGACGGCCGCGACGAGGCGGCCAGGACAAGCACCGCGACATGGGGAACCACGGTCTCCAGCCCCCACACCGCCCGCACAAACAGTGCGCCGACGGCGGTGTACGCCACGCTCACCGTCCAGGCCACGTGCAGCGTTGCCATGAACATGGCGGGAAACGGTGTCAGGATGATTTTTCCGCTGAACCGGTCGTCCATCGTTTCAAACTCTGGCGCAGTGTCACGGCCAATCAGTGTCTGACAGTACCGCAAGAATCATCCTGACACCATCCTGACACCTTTTCCACCGTCGCGATCACCTTCAGCTCGATCGCGATCGGCGTCGGCAGGGCGGTGACTTCGAGCGTGGTGCGGGCGGGGGGGTTGACCTTGAAGTAGTCGCCGTAGATGCGGTTGAACGCAGCGAAATCCCGCTTCATGTCGGTCAGGAAGACGGTGACGTCGACGATCCGCTCCCACGACGAGCCGGCCGCCTCCAGCACGGATCGAACGTTGGCGAAGACGGAGTGGCATTGGGCTTCGATGTCGTGGTCGATCACGTGGCCGGATGCATCGAGCGTAACGCCGGGGATCTCGCGGCTGCCGCGCTTCCGCGGGCCGACGCCGGACAGGAATAGCAGGTTCCCGACACGCCGGGCATGGGGGTAGGGCCCGACGGGTTCCGGGGCCTTTTCGCTGAAGATGACGCCTTGAGCGGGTTCGCTGTTCATGGTGGGTCTCGCCGGAAAAAAAACGACGTACGCGAGTGTGTGGGTTCGGAGTGCGGGAAGCCGAGAGTCACCGTATGCCGGGAAGCGCATTGTGTCGCCCTTTCAGGGCTCTCGTTCGGGGCGGCATGCTTACCCAGGGCGTTGCCCTGGGCTGATATGTTTCGCCCCTGCGGGGCAATCGCCTCCTGCACCTTCAATCAAGTGCGCAACCGCGGAGCATCAGATCGCCTGGGCTTCCGAGGCGCTTGGGGTTCTTGACTCTTGTGCGTTCAACAGCTCGTTGACGACCATCTGGCAATCGCCGTTGTTTGACAAAAAAACCGAGTGGGAGTCTGTTTTTCCCTTACTCCCTTACTCCCTTACTCCCTCACTCCCTTACTCCCTTCTTCCCTCACTCCCTCATCCCAATACACACGTTTTTCGGCTCGGTGAAGAAGTGCATCGAGTCCTCACCGCCTTCGCGGCCCATGCCGCTTTGCTTCATGCCGCCGAAGGGGACGCGCAGGTCGCGAAGCAGCCAGCAGTTGACCCAGACCGTGCCCGACTGAATGGCCCCGGCCACACGGTGCGCCCGCGCCAGGTCGCGCGTCCACACGGTCGCCGACAGGCCGTAGCGGGTGTCGTTGGCGCTGGCGACGGCCTCGTCTTCCTTGTCGAAGGGTGCGACCGTCACGACCGGGCCGAAGATTTCTTCCTGGTTGGTGCGGCAGGACGCGCCCAGGCCGGTGATCACTGTCGGGGCAATGAAATACCCCTCGGCGCACCGGTCGGCCGCTGGCCGGGTTCGACCGCCGCCGCACAGAACCTCGCCGCCTTCCTCGCGGGCCAGGTCGATGCAACGCAGCACCTTTTCCATGTGCGGCCGCGACACCATCGCGCCGTGTTCCGTGGCCGCGTCGAGCGGATCGCCGGCCGCGAGCTTGGAGGCGCCCTCCACCAGGCGTCCGACGAAGGTCTCGAAGGCCGGCCGTTCGACCAGGATGCGCGAGCCGCACAGGCAGATCTGCCCCTGGTTGAGAAACGAGCTGCGCAGCGATACGGCCAGCGCCTGATCCATGTCGGCGTCGGCGAAGATGACGTTCGGGTTTTTGCCGCCCAGTTCCAGCGAGAGCCGCTTGAACATCGGGGCGCACGTCGACGCGATGCCCGCGCCGGTCACCGTGCCGCCGGTAAACGAGATCGTCGGCACCCGCGGGTGGGCGACCAGCGCGGCCCCCGCTTCCGCACCGCGGCCATGCACGATGTTGAGCACGCCCGGCGGCAGGCCCGCCTCGATGCACAACTCGGACAGCAGGAACGCCGTCATCGGCGTGACCTCGGACGGCTTGGCCACGGCCGTGTTGCCGGTCGCCAGCGCCGGCGCGACCTTCCACGTCAGCAGGTAGAGCGGCAGGTTCCACGGCGAGATCAGCCCGGCCACGCCGCGCGGGCGGCGCTGCGTGTAGTTCAGCGCCAGGCCGTCGGTCATGTGGGCTTCGGACGAAGCGTGCTGGATGGCGCCGGCGAAGAAGCGGAAGTTGTACGCCGCGCGCGGGATGTCCACCTTGCGGGCCAGCGTGATCGGCTTGCCGTTGTCGATGCACTCCGCCTCTGCCAGCCGATCCGCATTAGCATCGATCAGGTCGGCGATCTTCATCAGCAGGCGGGCGCGCTTCTCGACCGGCGTACCGGCCCATGTCGGGAAGGCCGCCTCCGCCGCCGAGACCGCCCGCTCAATGTCCGCGGCATCGCTGTCGGGGCACTGAGAATAGACCTTGCCCGTCGACGGGTCGTCGTTGTCGAGATATCGACCTGACGCGGGTGGTGTCAGTTCGCCCTGGATGTAGTTGAGGATCGTCTTCATGATTGATCCGTCGTTGCGCCGCCTCCCGTCGTGGCACGGCCTCCCAGGCCGTGGGTCGTGGCAAGGCCTTCCAGGCCGTGGGCGCCCCTGATACGCGGTCCCGACCCACCCAAACCGTCCACACCAACTGGATCGGCCGCGGGCGGTGCATCCGCCAACCGTCAGTGTCCGGTCCGAGGCTCGTATTGAACGACGATCGTCAGCATGAAGTTCCCCTGCGCCGCGTCACGACCCATCTCATTGACGGCCGCGTTGATCCGCACGTCGTTGGGCTGCTCGCTGGCGAGCCAAGAGTTGACCTGTTCCTCGACGGCGATGAAATCGTCGCGATGGTTCCCGGGGGCACAGAAAACCTTGATGCGCACGGATGACCTCCAGACTCAGCCCGGCCGGGCGGCCGGTGCGGTGACCAATCTCCCGGAACGCCCGGCGCCGGTCGCCCACGCGATCCAGCCTTGACGCTCCACCAGCCGGAACATACCACAAATCGGGTCCGAGCGGTGCAGTCGCTCCCGGGGAGGCCGGTCCGCCCCCCGAACGACCCCGCCGAGGCGCCGATCCATGACCCGCCCCCATCGGTGGAAAGCGTCGCTCTCCCGTCGCATGACGCTGCTGTTCGGCTGCGCCGTGGTGGTGGTGATCGCGGTCACGCTGGTCTTTCCCACGGTGATGATGCGGGCGCAGAACGACAACGCCCTGCGTCTGCAGGCGTCGCGCGTGGCCCAGGTGGGCTTCGACTACCTGCTCAACGTCGGCGGCACGGACTGGCAGGCGCCTCAGGTGCAACTCGCCGAGCGCTGGCCGCTCTACCAGACGGGGCTGGGACTGGATTGCGACGTGCCCCGGCTGCTGACGGTGGCCCAGATCGAGGCGATGAAGTCCGAGTCGGGGCAGGGGTTTCTGCACGACGCGGTCACCTACCTGCGTTCCCATCCGACCGAGACGACGTTCCCCGATCTGAAAGGCGACGGCGATACGTTCCGCCTCGCGATGGCGGTGCGGGCACGGGCGACTGCCCCTTCGGAAACGCGTCCGGGCGAACTTCTGGGCGTCGTCGACGTCGCGCTGGCCGTGCCGGCGGATCTGCGGGCGCAGCGCGTGTGGATTCTGGTCGTCACCGGACTCAGCGGCGCGGCCGGGGTGGCGGTGGCGGCGCTGATCTTCTACCTCGTGATCCAGCGGCTGGTGCTGCTGCCCGTCAACGCGCTGCGCCAGGTGGCGGAGCAGGTGACGGAGGGCGATCTGACCGTCCGCGCGGACCTTCATACCGGAGACGAATTCGAACAGTTGGGTCAGGCGTTCGACGACATGCTCACCCACCTCTACAACGTGAATCGGTCGCTGGACGTGCGGCTGGGGGAACTGGGTGAGAAAAACGTCGCGCTGTACGAAGCCAATCGCCTCAAGAGCGAGTTTCTCGCCAACGTCAGCCACGAGCTGCGGACACCGCTGGCGTCGATCATCGGGTTTGCCGAACTCAGTCGTGACCTTTGGGATTCTGAGCAGCCGGATGCCAGGCGCGGGCGCCGCTACGCGGGCAACATCCTGGTCAGCGGGCGAGCGCTGCTGGAAATCATCAACGACCTGCTGGACCTGGCCAAGATAGAGGCCGGACGGATGCAGTTGCACCGCTCGGTCTTCTCGCCGGCCGATGTTTGTCGGGACTCCGTCGATTTCATTCGCCCGCAGGCGGACAAGAAAAGCCTCGACCTGAGCCTGAGCGTCACAGGCGACCTGCCGCAAATGGACAGCGACGCGGGCAAACTCAAGCAGATTCTCTATAATCTTCTCAGCAACGCCGTGAAGTTCACGCCGGCCGACGGCAGGGTCTGCGTGGAAGCGGCCGCGGACGGCGAGGGTTACGTCAATCTTTCGGTGCGCGACACCGGCCCGGGGATAGAACCAGAGAAGTTCTCGCTGATTTTTGAAAAGTTCCACCAGCTCGATGCATCGAAGACGCGCGAGTTCGAGGGTACCGGGCTGGGGCTGGCGATCACGCGCGAGCTGACGCACTTCCTCGGCGGCAGCATCGGCGTGGACAGCACGCCGGGCGAGGGAGCGACGTTTACGGTGCGGCTGCCGGTGAAGGCGCCGGGATAGGAAAGAATGGCGAATGTCGAATAGCGAATAACGAATTAAGAGGTGCCGGGAGAGGGCGTAACGCAATCCGAACTGCGGTCGAAAGGGAGCGGCTGCTGGGATGACTGTCAAGTATCGAGTGTCGAGTAGCAGGTTGCGAATGGACGAGCATTGTATGTGAAGAAAGGCAGGCTTGCGTGTCGAGTCGGTTCCACTACGCAATGCGGAATCCTCCTTTCGACATTCGTCATACGCCATTCTCCTGCCATTCGACATTCATGAGTGACCGATGACTCATCACGAAGCCCAGACAACTGACACGGTATTCATGGTTCGCCCGGCCGCGTTCGGCGTCAACGTGCAGACGGCGTCCAGCAATGAGTATCAGGCGTCCCCGAACAAGGGCGATGCCGACGTGACGTTGGCGGCGCTCGCCGAGTTCGACGCCGTCGTCGCCGCGCTGGAGTCCTGCGGCGTCCGCGTGCTGGTTCTCGACGACACGCCGGAACCGCCCAAGCCCGACGCGGTGTTTCCCAACAACTGGATTACCACGCACGAGGACGGCACGGTCGTGCTCTATCCGATGGAGGCGCCGAACAGGCGGATCGAGCGGCGCGACGACGTCGTACCGTTCCTGGCGTCGGCGGGGTTTCGGGTGGATCGCGTCGTGGATTATTCGAACTGGGAGCGCCGCGGCGTCTACCTCGAGGGCACCGGCAGCATGGTGCTCGACCGGCCGGGGCGGACGTGCTATGCCGCACTCAGCTCGCGGACCGACGAGCGGCTCCTTCACCGCTTCTGCGACGACTTCGGCTTCGAACCCGTCACCTTTCACGCGCTGGGGCGGCGCGGGCCGATCTACCACACCAACGTCATGCTGGCGCTGGGCACACAGCTCGCCGTCGTCGCGGCCGACACGGTGGCCGACAGGACGGAGCGCGACACCCTCTGCCGCCGGCTCGAATCCTCCGGGCGGACCGTCGTCGAAATCACCGCGTCCCAGGTGATGGAGTTCGGGTGCAACGTCCTGGAACTGCGCCCCCGAACCGGTTCGATCATCGTCGTCTCGCAACGGGCGGTGAATCAGTACACCCCGGATCAGCGGCGATCGCTCGCGGCCGGCGCCACCCTTCTACCCGTGTCGATTCCGACCATTGAAGGCGGTGGCGGCAGCGTCCGCTGCATGTTGGCAGAGATCTTCCTGCCGAATGCTCAGCCCTGACGGCCGGTCGGCGCGCGCCATGGTCCCATCACGCGCTTCCTGCGTTTCCCGATCGCCCATTGAATTCAGGCCGCTGTCGCGGGTACAATGGCCGCCAGTTCGGATCGCTCCCGTCCCGTATTGAGCATTGCGAGCGCCATCCGGGTGTACCCCGGCAGGAAGGCGCACGCGCGATGCGCCCACGTCCCGGTGTCGGGGCGGTCCTCATGTCCAGAGTCCCGTGTTTTTGTGGGGAGATTGAGATCATGCTCAAGAGAATGCAGTTGATGATGGTAGCGTTCGGTCTGGTGCTGACCGCATGGTCCGCCCAGGCCCAGGATCGGGGCGCGTGTTGTCTTCCGGACGGCTCCTGCGTGGAGACGGACGGGCCTACCTGCGACGGGCGGGGAGGCGTGTTCTTCCCGAACACGCCTTGCGACCAGGCGCCCTGCGCCCTGCTTCGGTTTGCGTGTTGTCTTCCCGATGGAAGTTGCGTCGATGTCAACAGCCGCGAGTGCAGCGCACAGGGCGGCATCTTCAATTTCGGCGTCCACTGCAACCAGATCGAGTGCAAGCCGCGGATCTGGGCCTGCTGCATCCCGGGCGCGCCCTGCATCATGACCGACAAGCAGAGCTGCGCCGATCGCGGCGGCGAGTTCTACGACGGCCGGACGTGCAACGAAGTCAATTGCAACCAGCCCGATCGCTGGGCCTGCTGCCTGGCGGACGGCACCTGCGTCGAGGCCACCTTTGAAGAGTGTGCGGAAAAGCGCGGCGACTGGCGTCAGGGCTTCCACTGCGACGAGATCCGCTGCCCGGTCCGGCCTGAAGAGTGGGCCTGCTGTCTGCCCGACGGCTCCTGCGTCGAGACGGACAAGGAAACCTGCGTAAACCGCGGCGGCGACTGGCACGAGGGCGTGCTGTGCAACGAAATCCGCTGCCAGCAGCCTGATGAATGGGCGTGCTGCCTGCCTAATGGCGACTGCGTCGAGGCGAACTTCGAGGAGTGCGAGGCCCGCCGGGGCGAATGGCACCAGGGCTTCCACTGCGATGAGATCGAGTGCCCGCAGCCGCAGGAAGACCGCTGCATCTACGTCGTCGCCAAGGTGAAGCGCCTGGGCGGCCTGTGCGGCGAAGTCTGCCAGAAGTGCGAGTACGAGCGCGGCGACCGCTTCTGCGTCGGCCGGTGCGAGACCGAGAAGGACTGCAAGAAGAAGCTCAAGGTGTCCGTGCCGTGCCACGAAGGTGGTAGCTGCCACATCGTGGCCAAGCGGGCCGGTTGCGGTCAGTGCGAGTCGCCTTGCCCGTAACGCCGAGCGTATCGTCAGACCCATCGCCCCTCCGAACGGCGCTGGATCACAACTGATCTCCATCCCGCGGGGCGGCCGGTTTAGAGACCGGTCGCCCCGTCTCGTTTTCAGCGGTCTGCCACAAGAACCTACAGTCCGCAGAGCCGATGAATCCACGTTTAGAAGGGCGTGGAGTGATACTCGCCGGCCTGGCAGCGCCGCTTCATCACGCGGAAGGCGGCTGAAGTCCCTGGGGTCGCATCAGGCGCCGCTCGGGCCGCATCACCCTGACACAGAAGGAGGCATCGCCGATTGGCACACGATCCGCGCGCCGGGTCGAACGCCATCGGCGCGTAAAGATCGTCGGCGCTCGCCGACCGCGCCATCGCCGCGCGCTTCGTCGATCGCTCCGTCTGGACGGACCTCCAGTCGCAAAGGAACGGATGCACATGAACACTCAGCCTTTTGCTCAGCGCCGCTGCAATCTCCGCTGCTCGACGCCAGACGTCGCTGCTTCTGCCCGCATATACTTCGGGATGCTCGCGACTCTTGCCATGCTGGCGAGCGTCATTGCGACGCCCGTCGCCCGGGCGGAGATTGTGCAGTTTCAGGCGAACGACGGCGCCTGGGGCGACCTTCGCAACTGGTCGGTCGGGCGCGTGCCCGGCGTCAACGATCACGTCGTGATCCCCGTCGGCGCGACCTGTCGCATCGCCGCCCCGGCCGAGTGTCGCAGCTTCGACGTGCAGAACAGCGGAGTTCTCCGGGTCGAGGCCGGGGCATCGCTCACCCTTCACGCGGACAGCCTTCTGGTCGTCGGAACGCTGCAACTCGCGGGATCGGCCGATGCCCCGGCCGCCCTGATTATCGCGGCCGACCTGACCCTTTCCGGCAGGGCCACCGGTATCGACATGACCCACGGGCAGATCGTCGCCGCCGAGGGCCTCGATCCGATCCTGACCTTTGTGAGATTGCAGGGACCAGGCCCGACCCCGCCGCGCATTTTCGGCGACGGTGAAATCCGAGTCCGACTCGACAATCATGCGTGGGTGTGGGCGACGCACCCCGAGCGGCCGCTGGTGCTGGCCGGCAAGCCGAAATCCGGTACCGGGGAGTGGCAGGCCCGCGGCGGCGCGACGCTTCTGGTGCGCTCCGACGTGACGGGCAGCGCCGCATGGCGCATCGTCCAGGGAGATCAGTCGCGGATCCGCATCCGACGGGCGCTCGCCGACCTGAGCGGCTTCGTTGAGTTGATTACCGGAACCATGATCGTCGACCGCTCGTTCTGCACGTCCGGGCCGCTCGTCGCCCAGGTCGGTTCGCTGCGCTTCCGCGGTGCGGAGACGTCGTCCATCGGGCAGACGTGTCCTCCGAAGTGATCGTCGCGGCGAAAAAAGAGCACGGCCGCGGATCGCTCCCCGGGCCAACCCCGTCGGCGATTTCGACGCCCGCGGACGAGCGCGGCGTGGGCGTGGATGGCAAATTTACAATCGAAACGCATGATTCGGGCCGATCGGACGTATAATCTGGTGAGGACCGGAGCCGATCGGAATGCGTTCGTCGATTTTGTCAGCCGCCCTGATCCTGGTAATCGCCGGGACGTGGATCTGCCGTGTCGCCGCGGACCCGCCGCGCTATGACGGCCCGAACCGGCAGAAGGTGATCGCTCCGCTGCCTCTGGAGCCGCCGTCGCCGCCCCGCATCGCCGGCCAGTCGAACAACGCCATCGACCAGTTCATCGCCGACAAGTGGCGCAAGTTCGGCGTCCGGCCGGCGAAGGTCGCCACGGACTTCGACCTCGTCCGCCGGCTCTACCTGGACATTGCGGGCGTCATTCCGACGTTCGAGCAGGTCGATGCCTTCGTCAGCGCCGATCGCGGCCCGCGCGTGGCCAAGCTCGTCGATCAACTGCTCGATTCACCGCAATACGCCGAGCATTGGACCGTTTTCTGGGGCGATCTGCTCCGCGAGCAGTCGCAGACGCGCGGGGCGGAGCCGTTCGCCTTGCGCGACTATGTTCGCGAGGTGCTCGCCGACGGCGTGCCGTACGACCAGTGGGTCCGCCGCTTGATTACCGCCGAGGGAACAACGGCGGATGATCCGGCGGCGGCGTTCGTGCTGGGCCACCGTTCCGATCCGGATGAACTGACCATCACCGTCGCCCAGGCCTTCATGGGCACGCAGGTCAAGTGTGCCCAGTGCCACGATCACCCCTTCGAGCCGTGGCTGCAATCGGACTTCGTCGGGCTGCGCGACTTCTGGCGCGGCACCCGCGTTCGCAACGCGGAAGCCCGCACGATCCTCGTCCGCGGCCGGCCGGTGGAATTGCAGTTGGAGAAAGTCATCGACGGGCCGGGAGCGGGGAGGTTTGTGACCGAGCCGGAGGAGGGGTCGGGCGGCGGGCGGGCGGCGCTGGCCACGATGCTGACCGCGCCCGACAACCCGTACTTCGCCCGCGTTGCGGTGAACCGCATCTGGGCGAAGCTGATGGGCCGCGGCCTGGTCGAGCCGGTGGACGAGTTCCGCGCCGACAATCCGCCGTCGCATCCGGAGCTGCTCGACTGGCTGGCGCGCGAGTTCATTGACCACGGCTACGACCTTCGCCACGTGATCCGGCTCATCTGCAACTCGCGCACCTATCAGCTTGATACAACCGGCGGCGTGATCCCGCGAACCGCTTCGGAGGAGGTGTTCTTCGAGCGATTGCCGCTGCGTCGCCTCTCGGCCGAGCAACTGCACGATTCCGTGCTCGTTTCGTGCGGGCTCTACGGCTCGGACCGGCAGCTTTATCGCAAGGCGTTCGACCAGTCGTACCCGCGGCCGGAGGCGACCTTCATCGGCACGTTCCACGGCCACGACCGAGAGACGCTGCACGAGCGCGAGACGGATGTGACCATTCAGCAGGCCCTGGAACTGCTCAACGGGTCGTTCCTCAACAGCGCCGTCCGCATGCACGACGATCATCCGGTCCGCCGCTGGCTGGCCGGCGGAGATTCCGTCTCGCTGGCCGCGCGGAAGCTGTTCGTCCAGACCATCGGCCGCGAACCCACCCGCCCCGAGCTTGACGCCGCCGTGTCCTACCTGACCGGCCCCGGCAACGACCCCTCGCGCTGGGCGGACGTGCATTGGGCGCTGATCAATACGCGAGAGTTCATGTTTATCAGGTGAAGAAGAAGGGAGTAAGGGAGTGAGGGAGTAAGGGAGTGAGGGAAGAGGGGCGAAGCAATCCGGACCGGGAGCGTGAGCGACCGGCCGAATCAGAACCGCGGCCCGTCGGGGAGCGGGTCAGCCCGAACCGCGAGCGTAAGCGACCGGCCGAATCAGGATGACTCAGGACCGGGAGCGCATGCGACCGGCCGAAACAGAGTTAATCAAAACCCGGAGGGTGAGCGACCGGCAGAGAGAGAGCCGCGAACGTGAGCGAGCGTACGAATCAGAGCCGCGAGCGTAAGCGAGCGGGTGGACCCCGAATACGGTTTGCAACAATGAGAAGTGCCGCCAACACAACGACGAGTTTTCCCTCGATCCTTCTTCCCTGGATACGGTCCTCGACAATGAGAAGTGCCGCAGCAACAACTACGAGTTCCCCGTCTTTCTTCCCTTACTCCCTTACTCCCTCACTCCCTTACTCCCTTCTGCGAGCAACCCCCCATGCACTCTGACGGCTGCTGCGACTATCAACGCCTGACCCGACGCCAGTTCCTCGGCCGCACCGCCGGGGCGGGCGCAGGCACGTTTCTGGGTCTGGCCCGCCCGGAGTTTCTCTTCGCCGCGGCCGGGCCCGGCGCCTCCGCGGACAGCGTCATCTTGCTCTGGATGGGCGGCGGGCAGAGCCACATCGACACGTGGGATCCCAAGCCCGGCACTGAAACTGGCGGCCCGACGCAGGCGATCGACACATCCGTCAAAGACATCCGCATCAGCGAGCACCTGCCGCGCCTCGCGAAGGCGTTCGACGATGTGTCGCTGATCCGCTCGCTGACGTCGAAGGAAGGTTCGCATGAGCGGGCGACCTACCTGATGCACACCGGCTACGCGCCGCTGGGCAGCTTTCAACACTCCAGCGTCGGCTCGACCGCGTGGAAGATGCTCGGCAAGATGAACCGCGACCTGCCGGCGTACGTCACCGTCGGCGCCGACACCTGGCCCGCCGGGTTTCTGGGTTCCGCTTATGCCCCGTTTCAGATCGCCAACCCGGATGAACCGGCCGCCAACCTGGAATACCACAGCTCCGTCGATGACAAGCACTTTCAGGCTCGCCTCAAGCTCCTGCACACGTTCGACCGCAAGTTCGCTACCGAGCACCGCGGCCGCGAGGTCATAGAAGCGTATGCCACGCACTACGAGGCCGCCTACGCCATGATGAAGAGTCCCAGCGTGGCCGCGTTCGACCTGGAAAGGGAGCCGCCCGGCGTGCGCGAGCGCTACGGCGAGACGTTCTTCGGCCAGGGGTGCCTGCTGGCCCGGCGGCTGGTGCAGGCGGGGGTGCGATTCATAGAAGTCAGCCTGCGCGGCTGGGACATGCACAACGGCCTGTTCGACAGCATCGGCGGCCGCTGCGCCGACCTCGACCAGGGTGTGGCCGCGCTGCTGTGGGATCTGAAGCGGGTCAAGAAGCTCGACCGCACGCTGGTGGTCTTGTGCAGCGAGTTCGGCCGCACGCCGCAGATCAACCCTAACGCCGGCCGCGACCACTGGCCGCGCGTGTGGAGCGCCATGATGGCCGGGGGGGGCATCGCCGGCGGCCGCGTCATCGGCGCCAGCACCCCCGGCGGCGAGGAAGTCGCCGAAAATCCGATCTCCGTCGGCCGCCTCCACGCCACCATCTGCAAATGCCTCGGCATCGACCCCACCGCCGTCAACTACGCCCCCGACGGAAGGCCCATCCGCGTCGTGCAGGACGTGGACAGCCTGCCGATTTCGGGGCTGCTGGTGTGAAGCGAATCCGTCCCGACTCCGCCGCGTGCGGCAGTCGTCAGAGAGCCCGACAATACCCTCGCGCTAAGACCGCGCTAAATCCATCGCAGTGCGCGATTGCCCTGCTGACGCGGAGCGGAGCCGGCCGATAGAACCCGAAAGCTCGACCGTGACCGGGCGGGTTGGAGCCGGCCGGCGGTGGATGCGACCTCTTTCGGGAGA
>CAZYLK010000088.1:19538-24080 GCA_964648365.1 uncultured Phycisphaeraceae bacterium | reverse complement strand
GCTATTGCGTGGTGAGCAACTCTTCGTAGTCCTTCATCAGTTCTTCCAGTCGCTTGAGCACGCGATGCTTGGCCACGTAGATGGCGTTGCGGGTCATGTTGAGTTCGGCCGCGGCGTCGTCGGGCGTGCGGCCCTGGCGCACCACGATCTCAAACGCGCGATAGGTGGACTCGGACACCTCCGCCCGGGCCTGGCGAAGGCACGTGTCGATCAGCGACTTTTCCCATTCTTCGTCCCAGGTCGCCCGGGCGTCATTCTCTGCCGGGACGCTGCCCAAAAACGACGTCTTCTCGCCGCGCGGATCCCTGCGGGCGCCCTCGATCGCCCGCTTCCGACGCACGTTGGCGATCTGCCGATAGGCGATGCCGAACAGCCAGTGGCTCAGTCGTCCCTTGCCCGGGTCGTACTGGTCCCGGCGAAAAGCCTCCGCAAAGGCGAGCAGAATTTCCTGCACGACGTCCTCAGCCTCGTCGCCGGGAATGCCGATCTTGCGCGCGAACGCCAGCAGCGGCTTCCGGAAGCGCCTGGCAAAATTATCCCAGACGGTCCGGTCGTCGAAATTGTGCAGGCGCTGCAGGATCGTCGACGTCGTGAGCCATTCCATGAGACAACCGTCCGGCCTCGACCCGCTCAGATTGTATATTCCGGTCCCGACAGGACCAATCCGGCGACCCGTCGCCCGGCCGCTCTGCATCAAGATTCGGCCGCATGACACACACGGAACGGGCCTGGGATTGCCAGGCTCCAGCCTGGCGGCACGGGGATCGTGGTTCCCAATTCGAAGAGCGGGCGGCACCGGCTGAGGGTGCGACACTTGCGGCGGGTGCGTGACAGACCCGGCGGGCAGGCTCGAGCGTGGCACGGCCTTCCAGTCCGTGTGATTCAGAGGGCGGCAGGCGCGCCTGGCCGTCGTGAAGCAGTTTCCCTCTAAGCGGGCCAAAATACCGAGTCGCAATCACGGTCTGGAAGACCGTGCCACGCGCGCCGCCGACGGCTTGAACGCCCCGCGGATTGCGTCACGCACCCCTTGCGGCGGCTGGTTCCGCACCGGCTTGGAGTTCCCCGGCCGCTCGTGCTACGCTCAAGTGCTGCGTCCCGTCGGCGTCTGGCAGGGAGTGACTCAATGTTCATGCGCATGATCTACGACGACAAGCTGGCCCAGGCGGCTTACCTGATCGGGTGTCAGCGCACGGGCGATGCGATCGTCATCGACCCGGAGCGCGACGTGGACCGGTACGTCCGCCTCGCGGGCGACAACGGCCTGCGGATCACCGCGGTCGCCGAAACGCACATCCACGCTGACTTCGTCTCCGGCGCGCGTGAACTGGCCGAGCGGGTCGGCGCCAAGGTCTACGTCTCGGACGAGGGCGGACCGGAGTGGAGGTCCGAGTGGCTGGACCGGAAGCTCGGCGGCGGCAGCTACGAGCACCGGCGTCTGCATGACGGCGACACGTTCGCGATCGGGCACATCGACTTCAAGGTGCTCCACACACCGGGCCACACGCCGGAGCACATCGCCTTTCTGGTGACCGACCGCGGCGGCGGCGCGACCGAGCCGATCGCCATCGCGACCGGGGACTTCGTCTTCGTCGGCGATCTCGGCCGCCCCGATCTGCTCGAGACCGCCGCGGGACAGGCGGGTGTGATGGAGGCTTCAGCGAGACGACTCTTCGAGACTGTGTCCAGGCTCGACCGCGTTCCCGATTTCGTCCAGGTCTGGCCGGCGCACGGCGCCGGCAGCGCCTGCGGCAAGGCGCTCGGCGCCGTGCCGACCAGCACCATTGGATACGAGCGCCGATTCAACCCCGCCATGCGCGCCGCAACCTCCGAGCGAAGTTTCGTAGAGTTCATTCTCAGCGGTCAGCCCGAGCCGCCGCTGTATTTCGCGACCATGAAGCGCGTCAACCGGGAGGGACCGGCCGTGCTGGGTGAATTGCCCGCCCCGCCGCCCATGACGGTCGACGACCTGCGAGCGCTCGATGGCCGGCGGGTGGCGATCATCGATACGCGGCCTTGGGACGCCTTCCGGGCGGGCCACGTGCCGGGCGCGCTGTCGTTTCCGCTCACGAAGGCCTTCAACACGGACGCCGGGTCGATGGTTCGCGAGGACGAGGACATCTATCTTGTCATCGAGCCGTCGCGGCTGGAGGAGGCCGTCCGCGACCTGGTGCGCGTCGGGTTGGATCGCATCCGCGGCTGGTACCCCGCGGGCGAGGTCGACGCTATCTCTGCGGCGGGCGTGAAACTGGCTGCGATCCGGGAGATCGACGTGACCGCGGCCCGCGAGATGGTGCGGCAGCAGCGCGTGAACGTGCTCGACGTGCGCCGCGCGAGCGAGTTCGCGGAAGGGCATGTCCCGCACGCAACGAACATCGCGCACACGCGTCTGGCGTCGCGCCTCGGCGAGGTTCCCTCCGGCCGTCCGCTGCTGGTGAACTGCCGCAGCGGCGCGAGGTCGGCGCGGGCGTGCGCCCTGCTTCAACGGCTGGGCCACGACGTGACCAACCTCAAAGGCGGCATCCTGGCGTGGGACGCCGCGGCCGAGCAGACTAGGCTGTGATCGGTCCACCGCCGGGCGAGTGGCGGAATGGCAGACGCTGGGGACTTAAAATCCTCTGTCTCGAAAGAGACGTGCGGGTTCGAATCCCGCCTCGCCCATCTTCCCGGCCGGCGATTGCGGTTCGACTCACGCTACTGCGTGAAGAAGTCCGCCACCAGGCCGGAGAATTCTGGCAGCACGACCTCATCCTCGACCGTCTCTTCCGCCGGATACGCTCGCGGTGTTTGGTCCGGACTGAAAACGTGCAGGGTGTGGCGCTGCGGATCAATGACCCACGCCCGGTCGGCGCCGATGCGCAAGTACTCCGCGACCTTCTCGGTCATCCTCTTCCAGCCCGGGCCCTTGCCAAGAACCTCGACCGCCAGATTGGGCGCAACCTCCACGAATGAACTAGGCTCTCGCCCGCGCGGGACGCGCTCGAAGCTGAAGAACGCTGCATCCAGGCCGCGCACGGTATCGGGATCGCGGGCGGTGATGATGCCGAGGTTGATCAGCACGCGGCCCGAACTCGTTTGGTTTGCCCAGTTTCCGAGCAACCACGCCGTCCGAGTGCAGACCAAACTCGAACACCAGTTGCCAGCCTCGCGGCGAACAACCACGCCGCTCTCAAGCTCGCAGAAATCGGCGTCCGCGTATTCGATGACGAACTGCTCGGCCGGCAGGCGAGGTGCAGCGGCGATCGTCTGGCCGTTCGTCGTCACGACTGATTCTCCGTCGCCGACTGCTCGTCCAGCTCCAGCTCGATTTCCTCGGCGGCAACATAGACGACCTTCCCGTCCTCCGACACAACGACCGGCAGGCCGGCAAGGCGGTGCTGGCGGAGCATTTGGCGAAACGACTGCATCAGTGCCTCGGCGATCCGGGCATCTTCGTGAGAATTCGCATAGTCATGCATGTGCACTCTCCAGCACGCGCTGCCAGCCACGCTCGTCGTGTATTGTAGCCGCCTGTTGCAATCCACCACCAGCGATCAGGCGCGGGCCGCTTTTCGCGTTGCCGTCGTAGACTTGCCACTTGGTCACCAGGGGCCGGTATAAGCCCAGGAAATTGCGCAGTCCCCGATGAAATCGCCGTTGAATGGTCGCCGTGGGCACGTCGTGCCCGCCCGCCCGTACGCGTTCTGCCACTCGGGCGATCGCCACCTCCGGAGAAGACAGCCAGAGAAAAAGCAGCGTCACGTTGTAGCCGTCGTCGTGGAGAGTCCTGAGCCAAGTGGCGTAAGTGCGGCTCGCGAGTGTGGTTTCGAAGGCAAAGCTCCGCCGCTGCCCGGCGAGTTCGTGGAGGCGTGTGAGCATCAGCCGTCCGGCCCAAAACGCAACACGTTCTGGAGCGAACGCCGACAGACCCCGAGCGATCGTATCTGCGTTGACGAACTCGTTGACCCGCAGAGCGCCCTGGAGCAGCAGCGGGGCCGGGCGTCATCGCGCCTTGGGAGCACGCGTGGTACCCAACTCGCACTACTCCGTGAAGAAATCCGCGACTTGGCAGGAGAAGCCTGGCAGGACGTCGTTGTCGTCTACCGTTTCGGTCTCTTGAATCGCCCGTGGCGGATCGTCTGGACTGAAAACGTGCAGCGTGCGGTGGCGCGGATCGATGATCCACGCCCGGTCGGCGCCCATGCGCAAGTACTCCCCGACTTTCTCGGTCATTTTCTTCCAGCCTTGGCCCTTGCCAAGCACCTCGACGGCCAGATTTGGCGCAACCTCCGCGAATGAACCAGGCTCCTGTCCGCGCGGAACGCGCTCGAAGCTGAAGAACGCCACGTCCAGACCGCGCACCGTGTCGGGATTGCGGGCGGTTATCAGACCGGCCTCGTTGCCCAATACCCGACCCGCCTGAGTTCGTCGTGCCCAATCCGTCAGCAGCCAGACGACCTTGGCGCAGATGACGCTGTGCTTCCACCCGCCGACCGTCAAATGAATCACCTCCCCCCGCTCGAGTTCGCAGAAATCGACCTCTGCGCATCGCTGAGCGAACTCATC
>CAZYLK010000088.1:14646-19438 GCA_964648365.1 uncultured Phycisphaeraceae bacterium | reverse complement strand
ACCCCTTCACCACCGTCAGCGGCACGCTCCCATCCGCCCGCGGCAGCGGATCGGGCGGGACGATGCTGACCTTCTTTTCGCCCAGCTTTGCCTCGCCGCGTTCGACTTTCTCGGCGAACGCCTTCGTCTCTTCGTAGAGCGCATCGAGCATGTCGGCTTCGCGAACGGTGCGGATCTGCTCGCCTTGGACGTAGATGATGCCTTTGCCCTTGCCGGCGAAGATGGCCACGTCGGCGCCTTCCGCCTCGCCGGGGCCGTTGACGACGCAGCCCATCACGGCCACCTTGACCGGCGTCTTGATCGTCGCCAGCACGCGGCGCACCTCGGAGATCAGCGCAATCAGGTCGATCTCGATGCGGCCGCAGGTCGGACACGCAATCAGTTCCGGCTCGACGCGATTACGCAGGCCTAGGCAGCAGAGCATCTCGCGGGCATCTTCGACCTCCAGCACCGGGTCGGACGCATACGAGATGCGCACCGTGTCGCCAATGCCATTGGCGAGCAGCGTCCCCAGCGCGGTGACCGAGCGGATGCAGCCGGTTTCCTTGGGTCCGGCGTGCGTGACGCCCAGGTGCAGCGGGTAGTCGAACCGCTGGCTGATGGCGGTGTAGGCGTCGATGCAGATGCGCGGGTCGATGCTCTTGGCCGAGAGCACGACGTCGTGAAAGTCGTTGTCGTCGAAGATGCGCAGGTATTCTTCGACCTTTTCGACCATGATGGCGATCAAATGCCCGTGGTAGTCGGATTGCAGCCGCCCCTGCTCGGCCGCGCGGACGCTCTTGTCGCGGCGCTCGATGATGCCGCCCTCGTTGACGCCCACGCGGATGGGGATGCCGCGCTCGCGGCAGGCGGCGATGACGCGGTCCACTTGCTTACGGTCCTGGATATTGCCGGGATTGAGGCGGATCTTGTGTACGCCGGCTTCGATCGACTCCAGCGCCCGCTGAAAGTGAAAGTGTACATCCGCCACGATCGGCACGGGCGATTGATCGAGAATGGCCGGCAGCGCCTCGGTGTCGCGCTTCTCCGGCACCGCGACGCGCACGATGTCCACCCCCGCCTCCGCCATCCGCCGTATCTCGGCCACGGTCTTGTCGATGTCGTACGTATACGTGCTGGTCATCGACTGAATCGACACAGGCGCATCGCCGCCGATCTTGACGCCGCCGACGTTGACTTGTCTTGTTTTTCTGCGTGATTGCATTACTTCCGCTTCTTGCTCTTCTTCGTGCCCTGCTTCACTGCCTTCTCAGGTCGAATGGAATTGCCAGTCGCGGCGTCAGATGTTTGTGCCGCGCTCTCGGTTCGAAGTTTGTCGAGAAACCGCTTCAGACCGTCGAACTCGCTCCCTTCGCAGTTCAATATGCCATCGTCCAACGCGATACGCAGCCCTGTATTGTGCGGGCGCTGTCTGGCGACGAAGGTTCTCAGAATGGTCTTTTCCGGATGTCGCGACGACAGCGACATCCGGTCCAAACATGCCAGCAGGTCTCGAATGCACGGCCACTCCGCCGATCTCTCGATCTGACTGAGGAACAGATTTTCGACGCTTCCCCGCTCGTGTCCATCCGGGTTCAGGTGGTATCCCAAGCGAAGTTCGACACCACCAACCTCGACAGTCCTCACATCACTACGGTCCGCGGGCAAGTCAAGCCCGGCCGCCTCGCACTCGCGTCGAAGCCCGGTCTCCTGCTTGGATGCAGACATTTCGGCGTCGAACACAAGTCCGATTGCCGCCACGCCATGCATGCCGGCCTGCCTCGCGAGCTGACGAAACTCGTCACCCCAGCTCCACTTGCTGCGTTCGTCTTTGGTTCCGATCTTCGGCCGTCGGGTCCAGGTGCGCGTCAGGAAGCTCACCACTGCGCAGTCATCCAGCCCCTCACACAGGATGACTACGTCGCCCGCCTCGAGTGTGACCTCAGCCCGGGGGCCGCGCTCCAAGGGGTTGATCATCTCAGGTCATACCCCAGGTCGATCGATGCCTGTGCGTCCTTCGCCGGAATGACCGTCGCTCGAACCTCGTCTGTGTCGTCGCGCCGCAGATGAACGACGGCGAAGTTCTCGGGATCGACTTCCGTCGCGGCTTCAACAATCGCCGTCAGAGCCTCACGACTGTGGGTGGCAAGTACGACTTGTGTGCCGAGCCGCGCCCTAGTCTCTATCAACTTTCGAAAAAACTGCGGTTGGCGGCTGTGGTGAATACCGTTTTCAACCTCGTCGATTCCAATCAGTCCCGACTGAACGGTCGCGAGGCTGACGGCGAAACGAAACGCCGTCGTGGCTCCCGCGCCCAGCATACCGAGGGGTAGCGACCGCCCGCCACTCAACTTCGCTCGGAAGTACTGCGATCGCGAGGTCTCGAGGTACTCGACATCGTCCACTCGCGGGTCAATTGTCCGCATGACCTCCAGCACTTCGGCCTCGCGCCCTGCTGCACGCAGGTCTCCATATCGGCGTTTGTCCTCTTCGTCGGGCGGGGAACCGCTTGACGGGTGCAAGAGCAAGGCGCGTGTGGATCCTGGCTTCGCTCCACGAGCAACTAGCTGCAGTTCGTGGCGTGATGAATTCAGCACGGACAGCAATTGAGACTCATTTTCGACGCACGCACCGCGCTTTGCTATGAACCTGAGGGATGCACGAATCGCCACATCCTGCAACTTCGACGCGTCTACCTTGGCGGGCGACGATTCGTCCTGAGAGAGCACAACTGCGTCTTGCGGTGAAGGTTCGAGTAAGATCTCCAATCCCAGCTCTGCACCGCTCAAGGTCGCACTCGACAGTGTTGCACGTTCCAACTCGAGCGGAGAATAAAACAGGCCATGAGGGGACAAGCCGTCCTTGGACATTGTCCCCAGTCCACGTCGCGCCTGAATCGGTACGGCGCACACTGGGTTCATGCGACCGAACAGTAGAAACGCCGCCTCCAGGCACGTCGACTTCCCCGCGCCGTTGTCACCCGTGAACACCGTCAGCGGCTTGAGGCCGTCGATATCCAGTTCGCGGATTCCACGGAATCCCCTGATGGAGAGGCTCGTCAGAGGACCGTCGGAATCGCCGGCTGGGCGTGACGCGGGCTTGGACCGCCGACGCATCGGACGCTTCACGCTCTTCGTTCGTCGGGATGTCGCGTTCTTATTCGCCATTCGTCGCTCGCTGCCCGTCCATGGTTACGCCGTCGTACAACTCAACAAACCGACCCCGAACGTACTCGTCCAACCCGTCGCCAAACTCCCGCGGCAGCCTTAGCACGCGAATCAACTCCTGCACGTCCGCCAGATCCTTGAGCCGCCCCGGATTCGTCATCCCCGACGCCAGCTTCAGTTCGATCAGCGTCGGCAAGCCGATGTATCGGATACCATCGATCTCCGTCGCGACGACAGCCGGATCGGGGAAGGCGACCGGTTTGGGCTGGCCGTCGCCGGGAAACTGACCCGCGACGAGGAACACCACGCGTACGCCGGTCTGCGTGTTGCGGAGGTGCTTGCTGCCTTGAAACGGAGGCAGGTATCCAAGCCCGGGAACGGCACGATGTATCTGCTCCAAACCGTCGGCGTCCACCAGTACGTCTACGTCAACCGTCGTGCGCAGGTATCCGTAGGCGACCAGGGCCATACCGCCGACGACCGCATACGGGACACCGAGCGCATCCAGCCGCGCGGCGATGTCATGAAGCGTCTGATGCACCGGGTCGTCGCGCATGAAGAACCTCCCCGCCGAGCGAATCGCGGCCGCTCCACCTTCCCTGGCCTGGTCGTCAAAGGCGATCAATGCACAATTCCCGGTCAAACTCAGCCATTGTCATAATCGACCGTTCACGATCTATTGGCCTATTGTAGCACGCGACGCCCGCTCCGGCACGCGCATAAGGCACGATGGCGCAGCGAGATAGCACCGCGGCACCGAGGCGGCCCGGTCGCACGGACACGGATCGCGCCGGATCGACGCGGGCGGGAGCGGATCGAAGCACCAGCGACAGCTACGGCCCGGGCAGTCCCACCCCCAACCCCCCCAGCTCCGCCTCCGCCCGCTCCGCCCAGCCTCGATTCGCGATCGGGCTGGCCGGGCTGGGATGCAGGATGCGGCCGATGCGCACGTCTGCCCCGTCCAAGGCTCGCCGGGCACTCGATTCGGCGAACGCGCCCACGCCGACGACCAGCGCCGGCCGCAACACGCCGACGATCTCCCACAGCGCCTCGTCGCACGCCGCGTCGAGCGCGGCCCGTGACTTCGCCGCCATCTTGTCCGGCGTCACGTTCCGCCCGCCCTCGTCAAGGAACATCAGCGGACAGTAGTTCCATACGAAAAACCTGCGGAAGAAGTTCGCCGGCGCACCGAACCGCTCCCGCGCCCAGCCCCACAGCCGCGTGCCGCTGACTTCGCGCCTCGGACAGTCGAAGCCCAGCACCGGCCGCTTCGGGTGCTCGCGCCGAGGACGCTCGACGGTCCCGCTGATGCCCAGCCACTCCCGCACCATTACCACGTCGCCGAACGGCACCCCCGTCTGCGCCATGCCGAACGGGCCGGGGTTCATGCCGACCAGCAGCACCTCTTTTCGACCGGCACCGTAGCGGGACAGGTACACGCCGTGCGGGCCGCGGGCGTAGTCGAGCGGGTTGTAGACGTACGCGACCGCGCCGCCGAACCGCAGCCGTGCGACGGCGTCGCGAAGGTGTTCACTGATTTCGACAAGGCTCATGGGTCTGCATCGGTCCGCCGGCACCAGCTAAGGCGTTTCGGGCGGCTCGTCAATTGACTACAATCTTCACCGGTTGCGTCGGGTCCGCCGGCG
>CAZYLK010000088.1:0-14546 GCA_964648365.1 uncultured Phycisphaeraceae bacterium | reverse complement strand
AGCCGGGAGGTGACGGCCAGGGCGTCGACCTGGCGGCCCGATACCCCGCCAAGCTCGACTTCGACCCGGACAGCACCGGCCACGACTGGACGGCGGGCGACAAAGACGTCTACAAGCTCAAGTCGTTCAGCTTCGCCGTCGGCGACAAGTTGAAGCTCGAATCCGGCCCGGCCGTCGTCGTCTTCGGCTGCGCGGACACCACCGTGCTCTGGGCGTGGCTCAAGCCCGAAGAACCCGGAAAGATCACGTCGACCGTCGCCGGCAACGACGAGAGGTTCACCAGCGTCTGGATGCGCTTCCACCCTTCGCGCGTCGGTGAGTTGTTCCCGGCCGACACCGTCGCCGGGCCGGGCCCTCCGTCGAGTTTGATCTGGGCCCGCTGCCACGCCGCGTGGAAGATCAAGGGAAGCTGGAACTGGCGCGGCACCGGCCGGCCGCTGGTTCCGCCGAAGCACGCGCTCGTCCTGGACGCCGACACCGCCGACCGCCACCGGCGTTTCTACGACATCAACTCGGAATCCGGCGAGGTCCGGCCCGACGCCGAAGTCTTCGAACTGCCCTTTCCGAAGCCGACGCCGATCGAGCGCGAGACAGCCGTCAAGGCGTTCGACGACGCCTGGGAGGCGTTCGACAAGGAGTATGCCAAGTTCGTCACGCTGCCGAAGGTGGACTGGAGCAAGCTGCGCGACCGGTACCGCCCGCAAGCGGCCACGGCCGAAACGCGCGAGGAGGTCGCCGACGCGATCGCCCAGATGCTGGCCCATCTCGAAGACCTGCACATTTACGTTTACGCCGGCCATCAGTACTACCCAGGCTACAGCCGTTTCCGCCCGTTCAACGGGGGCAGTTGGGCGTCGATCGAGTCGGCCGTGCCCGACATGGCCAACACCGGCCGCGGCATCGTCTGGGGAAAAACGCCGGACGGCATCGGCTACGTCAACGTGCTCGACCTCAACAACCTGGAACTGCCCGACGAGTTCGATCGCGCCCTGGAGAAGCTCGGCGACACCTGGGCGCTGATCCTCGACGTGCGCGGCAACGGCGGCGGGGACGAGACGCTGGGACGCTCGCTGGCGGGCCGCTTCGCGGACGAGTTGAAGGTCTACGCCTACAGCCGCTATCGCAACGGGCCGAAGCACACCGACCTGGGCAGCTTTCTGCCGCGGGCGTACGAGCCGCGCGGGCCGTGGCGCTATCAGTCGCCGGTGATCGTGCTGACCGGGCAGGTGACGATGAGCAGCGCCGAGTCCTTCGTGCAGATGCTGGCCGAGTGCCCGCAGGTCACCACCATGGGCGATCGCACCGCCGGCGCCAGCGCCAACCCGCGGCTCCTTCGCCTGCCCGGTGATATCAACGTGAACCTGCCGCGCTGGTTGGACTTCGACGCCAACAAGACCACGTTCGAGAACATCGGCATCAAGCCGGACGTTCCATTGAAGACGTCGCCGAAGGACTTCGACGGCGACAAGGATCCGGTGCTGGACGCGGCGCTGAAGCGGCTGCGGGAGATGCCGAAGGAGAGTCGCAAGCCGGGGCGGCGCGCGGCGACACTCGACGAGGACGTAGAGAAGAACTGAGCTGTTCGACCTCGCTCGGAGTATTCCCGCCGCGGAGGGGGGCCGCAGCCCGGCGCGCGCCGCCGGTGCGCGCCGCCAGCCCGCGTCGCTGGCGTTTCAGGCCCGTCGTCCGACAATGGCCGACGATGTGGCCGATCGTCATGAAGGATCTGCGGTTGATGATGCGCGACCGGCGCGCCCTGGGTGTGCTGGTGCTCATGCCGATGGTGTTTATCGCCATACTTGGCGCGTCGACGGGGCAACTGGTCGGCATGAAGGAAAGTGCCGCGGTCGTGCGTATCGTCGTCGTTGACGAGGGAACCGATCAGCCGGCGGCGGAGGTCTTTGAGCGGTTGAGGCGGTTTGCGGGCCTGCACGTCTCCGTCGCGGCCACTGCCGATGCGGCCTACCGGGCCGTCGATGACGGCGACGCGGCCGTTGCGTTCATATTCGGCGAGGGCTGGCAAGCGGGCGTCGATGGCGTGACGCTCCGCGACGTGCTCGGCGCCGACGGTGCAGAGTTCGATCTGGCAACGCTCGATGTTTCCGCCTACGCCCGGCCCGCGAACCAGGTGGCCGCGTCCGCGGCGCGGGTCATGGTCACCTCCTGCGTCTACCCGGTGCTGCTGCGGGAAGCCGCCCGCCGCGATCCGCTGGCAGCGGCCTACGTCCGTTCGGCAAGTGTCGACCCTGGCGCCGCGGGGTCGCCTGAACACGGTGATGCCGGCGGCGCGCCAGCGCCCATCAACGCAGCGGACGAGCGGGTGACGCCACCGGGCGACGGGGGTGGCGGCGCGGCGGCGACGGCGAGCGTCTACCAGTTCATCGTGCCCGGCTACGCGGTGATGTTCGCTTTCTTCCTGATCAACATTATGGCCCGGTCGTTCATCGCCGAGCGCGAGGCCGGCACGCTTCCGCGGCTGCGCCTGGCGCCGCTGGCAGCCTGGCAGGTGATCGCCGGTAAGACGCTGCCCTTCCTGCTCGTGTCGATTGTCCAGGGGCTGCTGCTCTTCGGCTTCGGGCGGTGGCTGTTCGGGATGTCCTGGGGATCCCGGCCGTGGCTGCTGCTGCCGGTGATCGTCTCCACGTCTCTGGCGGCCACCGGCCTGGGGCTGCTGACGGCGCTCTCGGCCCGCACCGACGCACAGGTGTCGGCCTACGGCAACCTGCTCGTCATCGCTCTGGCGGGGATCAGCGGCTGCTTCATGCCGCGGGAATGGCTGCCGGACGTCCTGCGTCAGATCAGCCTGGCGACGCCGCACGCCTGGTCGCTGATCGCCTACGACCAGTTGCTGGTCAGCGGGCACCCCGACCTGACCCGCGTGGGCCTGCACTGCCTCGTGCTGGTCGGGTTCGCGGCGGCGTTCCTCTGGCTGGGGTGCCGGCGATGGGCCGCTCAGGGCGGCGCGGCCGGACTTTCGGCGTAAGGCTGGCCCGGCGGCCCGGTTTACCTACAATCCCGACCAACGAGGGAAGGACAAGACCCGCGGGACCGATGGGAGATCATCCGATGCACCGATACACAATGGGACGCAGCCGGGCCGGAACGTGCAGCCTTCTGGCGACCATGACCCTGGCAGCCGTGGGCGGCTGTGAACGCTCGCAGCCCAAGAAGCCCACGACCCTGCCGCCGACGACCGAGCGGCGTGCCGACGGTTCTACCGAAGCGACGCCGACGAGCGATGCGCCGGCCCGCCAGCCGGCCGCCACGGACGCCGCGCCGCCGGCCAACCCGCACGCAGCCGACCCGCCGGCCAACCCACATGCTGCACCGGCACGCCCGGCCAATCCCCACGCCGCCGACCCGTCAACGATGTTGCCGCCGGGGCATCCGCCTCTGCCGACGCAGAATGACGCGCCTCCCGGCGGAACGGACCCCGTGCGCGACGGCGTGCTGAGCCTGGACGGCGTGAAGCTCACGGTTCCCGAGGGATGGGTGAGCAAGCCGGTGACGCCGGGCGGAATGGGTCCGGTGGCGGTGTTTGAACTGCCCGGGGCGGATGGGGCCGGCGCGGCCGAAGTTCGCATCACCCACTTCCCCGGCATGAAGGGGATGGACGAGCCGAACATCAATCGGTGGCTCGGGCAGGTGCTTTCGGCCGAGGGGCAGCCGGTCACGCGCGACGAAGCGGACATCTCAGTCGAGACGTTCGACGGCGTCACGCTCACGCTCGTCGACGTATCCGGATCCGTGCCGGCCTCGGGTGCGATGATGGGCGGTGCTGGTGCGCGGATCGAGGACGGCCGCATGATCGCGGCCATCGTCGATCACGACATGGGGCCGCACTACGTCAAGGTCAACGGCCCGGCCGCGACCGTGGAGCGGTGGAGCGACGCCATTACGGCGTTCCTGAAGAGCAGCCAGGTGACGGCTCCGTAATCTCGGATCGATACGCGGGCATACGCCGAGCGTGCGCGCTGTGCGACCAGGCCGCCCGTCGCGCCGATGCCCGGACCCTTGTTGCGTCGCGCACAACGCCGCGACTACGAGCCGCCCGTCGTATCCGCTTCCGGTCCCATCGCCTCCAGGAGCATCTCTGCGACGTCCAGTTGCGGCACCTCCTCGCGGTTCTTTCCCGCCAGGCCGTCGGTGAGCATACGCATACAGAACGGGCAGGCGCTGCTGACCGCGTCGGGTTGCGTTTCGAGAAGTTGTTCGGTCCGCTTCTCGTTGACGCGCTCGTCGCCGTGCTCTTCCTCCTTGAACATCTGTGCCCCGCCCGCGCCGCAGCACATGCCGCGATCGCGGGTGGCGGCCGGTTCAAGGATGGTCAGGCCGGGGATCGCCCGCAGCACGTCGCGCGGCGGATCGTACACCTCGTTGTAGCGACCCAGGTAACACGAATCGTGGTACGCGACTTTGCGGTCGCTGCGGCCTGCGGGTTTCAGACGTCCCTGGCGGACCAGATCGGCCAGGAAGGTCGTGTGATGCACGACGTTGTAGCGGCCGCCGAAGTCGGGGTATTCGTTGAGCAGCGTGTTGAAGCAGTGCGGACAGGTGGCAACGATCGTTTTCTTGTCGCAGCCGTAATTGTTGAGCGTTTCGACGTTCGCCTGCGCAAACATCTGGAAAAGGAACTCATTGCCCGCCCGCCGGGCCGGGTCGCCGGTGCATTGCTCCTCCAGACCGAGAATGGCGAAGTTCACGCCGGCCTGTTTCATCAGTTGTGCGAACGCCCGCGAGACCTTTTTGGCGCGGTCGTCGAATGACCCGGCGCAACCCACCCAGAACAGCACGTCGGCGTCCGGGTTTTCCGCCAGGGTCTTGATGTCGAGGTCAGCGCACCAGTTGGCACGGTCCTCGGCGGGGAAGCTCCACGGATTGGCGCTGGATTCCATGCCGCGGAACGCGGTCTGAAGCTCGTTGGGGAACTCGCCGCGCTCCTGAACCAGGTAGCGCCGCATGTCCACAATCTTGTCGATGTAGCTGATGAAGACCGGGCACTCCTGCTCGCACGCGCGGCAGGTCGTGCAGGCCCACAGCACTTCAGGGTCGATCACCCCGTCGACGAGGTCTTTCTCGTGCGCGGCCGGCTCGCCGTTGCCTCCGGCGCCGGTGGCCGCTTCGTCGTGGGCTGCGCCGTTCCCGTTCCCGCGGCCGTTCCCCCCCCCGACCAGCGCGGCCTCGTGTTCATAAACGAAGTTGCGCAGGTCCACCGTCAGGTGCTTCGGCGAAAGCTTCTTGCCGGTCTTCGTGGCCGGGCAGTGATCGCTGCACCGGCCGCACTCGGTGCACGTATAGAAGTCCAGAATCGCTTTCCAACTGAACTGGTTGATCCGCCGGACGCCCAGCGTTTCCTCCCGCTCAAGCTTGCCCTCGATGTCCTCGATGGGCGGCAGCCGTCCGGGCGATTGCAAGCTCTGCAAATAGACGTTGGGAATGCCGGTGATGACGTGAAAGTGCTTGGAGTAGGGCAGCAGGTTCAAAAACAGCAGCACCAGGATCGAGTGTGTCCAGAACCCCAGGTGCTGCAGTGCCACCACGCTGCCGTCCGAGGCGCCCGCCACGACGTACTGCATGACGCTGCCCGCCGGCTCCCAGCCGTGGAAGACGTAGACCGGCTCGCCCCCCCCGGCCGCGGCGCGGGCCTGCCGCACGAAGCTCGCCCCGTCGTAGAGCAGGTCAGAGATCATCATCACGGCGATAATGGCGAGAATGATGATGCCGTCGAGGTTGTGCGTCAGCCGGGCGGGTTTAACGATCAGGCGGAAGTAGAAGAACACGATCGTTCCCGCCAGCACGAGCAGGACGAACACGTCCTTGGCCAGCCCGTAGAGCTTGCCCAGCCACTGGTCCGGTCCGAACAGCAGCATGTTGAAGTCCGCATCGAACCCGCGGCCCCAGAGGATGAGGCTGCGCAGCAGCAGCACGACGAAGCCGGCGAAGATCACGCGATGGGCCAGCCCCGCCAGCGGGTAGCGCGTCATGCGAAGCTGGCGCAGGGCGTATTCCCACGTGAGCCTGAGCCGTTCCGCGGGCCGGTCGAAGCGCGCCTCCGGCGCTCCAACCCTCATCAAGCGCCAGCGCCGCCGCGCCGACCAGGCAAAGAGGCCGAACGCGGAAACCAGCAGCAGAGCCATTGCGATGGGTTGCATGGATACGTCCTAACTAACAGGCTGAATAGCGAATGTCGAATAGCGAATTGCGGACACAGGGCCGCGTACCTCGGGAATGAAGCCGGAAACACGGCTGCGACTCTCGAAACGTGCCATTCGCCGCACACGTTCTCTTAATTCGTTATTCGCTATTCGCCATTCGCCATTTCCCTTAGCCACGGCATCAGTCCCCGCACGGTCCGCCCCGCGTGCTCGTAGGGCGAATCCACGTCGGCTTCGTGCAGGGTTCGAAAGCGGGCGCCGCCGGCGCGGACTTCGCGGATCCACTCATCCGCGAACGCACCGCTGCGAATCTCACCCAGGATGCGCTTCATCTCGTCCCGCACGCGATCGTCGACGATCCGCGGCCCGCGAGTCAGATCGCCGAACTCCGCCGTGTTCGAGATGCGGTCGCGCATGGCGCTGAGTCCCCGCTCGTAGAGCAGGTCCGCGATCTGCTTGAGTTCGTGGACGCACTCGATGTAGGCGAACTCGGGTTCGTAGCCCGCCTCCACGAGCGTGTCGAACGCCGCCTTGGTCAGCGACGTCAGCCCGCCGCAGAGCACGGCCTGCTCGCCGAACAGGTCGGTCTCGGTCTCCGCCGCAAATGTGGTTTCGATGGCCGCCGCCCGGGTCGAACCGATGCCCGACGCCCACGCCAGCGCCCGCTCGCGCGCCCGGCCGGTCGCGTCCTGGTGTACGGCGAACAGGGCGGGCAGACCCAGACCGCGTTCGTACAGGGAACGCAGCAGCGTTCCCGGTCCCTTCGGCGCGACCATGATCACGTCAACGCCTGCGGGAGGCTTGATGTAGCCGAACCGAATATTGAAGCCGTGCAGGAACCCAAGCGCCGCGCCGGGCTGCAGGTTCAGCGAGACCTCCTCGGCGTAGACCGCGGCGGCCGTTTCGTCCGGCAACCCCAGGATGACGAGGCGCGCGCCGCGGACGGCGTCGGCCACGTGCTCGGGTGCGAAGCCGTCCGCAACCGCCCGGTCGAAACCCCGTCCCGGACGCTGCCCGATCCGAACCTCCCAGCCGGAATCGCGGAGGTTGCGCGCATGGGCGCGACCCTGATTGCCGTAGCCGACCACCGCCGCTGATTCGCGTGCCGGAGGAATCGTCTCCAGGTCGGATTGTCGGACGATGCGGATCGCCACGCGGACCTCCGTCTCCTGATCAACTCGCGCACGTTCCAGACCGGGCACATTCAGTGCCATTCGTTCACGCCGCTGAGCGTCCAGCGTAAGGATGGCGCAGCGGAGGTCAATCCGTCCTTGCACGTCGGACGCCCCAACCCATAATGACCGGCTCGATTCCCGGTGAAAGGAATGGCCGCTGCGTGCCGGCGCGGCCGTCATCGACAGGGCTGGCGCTCATGACCGCTGCGACCTCAACCGACCTTCGCGAGCGACTGAAGACGGCGCTGTCCGTCGGGCAGGAGGACATCCTCGTCGCGGCGCTCGCCGGCGAGCGGGCCGCCGACGTCGCGGAAGTCCTGCCGCTGTTCAGCGACGACGATCGCTCGCGCATCATCTATGCCATGCCGCCGCGGACCGCGGCCGAGCTGATCATCATGCTGCCGGAATCCGTCCGCGGCGACGTGGTGGACGATCTCGACGGCGGCAAGATCACTGAAATCGTCTCCGAGCTGCCGCCCGATGACGCCACCGACGTGGTCAGCGAGTTGAGCGACGCGCGCACCCGCGAAGTGCTGGACACGATCGAGCCCGCCAAGTCGGACCAGATCGAGGCGCTGCTGAAGCACGAGGAGGACTCGGCCGGCGGCATCATGACCACGGACGTGCTGAAGCTGCCGCAGGACGCCACCGTCCGCGACGCCGTCCGCCACGTCCGGACCTACTCCGCCAGCGAGGATCTGCACGAAGTCTTCATCGTCGACGACGAAGGGCGTCTGGCCGGTTCGGTCGACCTTCGGCACCTCGTGACCAACCCGAAAGACGCCCAGCTTGCCGAGCTGGCCGATCCGCGCCCGCACGTCGTCAGGGTCGATACCGACCAGGAGGAAGTCCTCCAGCGGATGCGCAAGTACGACCTGCCGGACATCCCGGTGGTTGACCACGAGGGGCAACTGGTCGGTCTGATCACCCACGACGACATTCTCGACGTGGCCGGCGAGGAGGCCACCGAGGATCTCTACCGCATGGCCGGCACCGACCCGGCCGAGCACGAGACCAGCTCCGTCATCAAAGCCGCCGGCATCCGCCTGCCGTGGATCATCGGATGCATGGGCGTCACGACGATCACCGGCGTGGTGATGGCATGGCAGAAGGCTCATTTCTCGCCCGCGGTGTACGTTGCGCTGAGTTTCTTCGTGCCGATGATCGCCGCGACCTGCGGCAGTTCGGCCATCCAGATCTCGACGGTGGTGATCCGGCGCTTCGCCGAGGGCGACGTCGCCCGCGGCGGCCTGATGCGGGTCATGCGGCGTGAACTGCCCATTGCCACGCTGATTGCGATCGCGTCGGCCATCGTCTCTGCCAGCCTGGTCGGGTTCTTCCTGCCAATGATGCTCGCGCGTTTGGACCCTTCCCTCGCCGCGGAGATCAACCCGCGCCTCGTGGCGATCGCGGTCGGCGTCGGTATGGCCAGCGCCGTGGTGGTGGCCGGCTCACTCGGCATCGGCCTGCCCTTCCTGTTTCAGGCGCTCGGCTTTGACCCGGCCATCGCCTCCGGACCGGTGGTGACCGGCCTCAACGACGTCACGTCCGTTCTGGTTTACCTTTCGATCGCCTCCCTGATCGCGACGTGACCGGGCGGCCGGCGCGCAAAAAAAACACCGCGAAGCCCGATGTCGAGCTCCGCGGCGTGCGTTCGCCGGGGCGAACGAAGTCTGTGGAGGAACCGTCATGCCAGATCAGCCTGGCCTGGGCCGGTTCCGGGCGGGGCTTATTCGCCGTCGCCGCCTCCCACCAGGCTGTCCAGGAAATCCTGCAGGAACAACTGGGTGACGAGATCGGCCGGGAGGCCGCCCAGCGAGTAGCCGAAGCCCTTCCAGACGTTGGTCAGCAGGCTGTCGAAGCTGCAGCCGCTGCCCAGAAGCATGCCACCGGTGGCCAACAGGGCCAACGCTTTCTTCTTCGTGCGAAGCATTACCGTAACTCCTCTACAAAGGAATTCCACTCTCTGACCCGAGCACGCCGCGGCCAAAAGCGCGGGGCAACCGGGGCTCATGGTCCCGGCCACCGTATCGTTCAGGGTCGTCCAATCAACGTATCGGGCGTGCAACGGCGCACGCTTCACTCGGAATAGACACTGTGTCGTTGTCGGGAACTCGTCTCGCGTTTCCAGGTCGAACGCCGCGCCTGCGCCGCCAATGCACGCCGAGCCCCGCCCACGCGCGCGAACGCTAGGGCGACAGGATGAATACGTCAAGGCCGCAGCCGCGGCACTGAACCACCCCTCGCCACGTAGACCGCCCACGAGCGGGGAGCTGATGGGGGAGCATTATGACGGGGTGCCACCGACGCTGCAAGAGCACAACGGGTACAATTTTCGCGCCAAAACTACCCATATTAACACCTACCCTCGATTTCCAGTGAGAGTAGTAATCATTCGGCCGGCGCACGAGCGCGCAGGCATCGGTCTGAAGCGCCGGGGTGCTGCCGCACCGGCCCGAAACGCCGAGTCGGCAAAGTACTTGGATCCGACCCCAGCGCCTCGTTAGAATGGCCCCACGGCCGGAGCGCTTTTGCGGCACCGCGCTGCAAGCGATGGTCGGAGCATCTCAAACAGGAGAAGGTTGATGAGGAAAGCAAGTCTGGTGTGTGGCGTTACGGCCGCGCTGGCCGCATTGCCTGCGTCCGCGCAGGTTCGGGTGGCGGTGGTCACTGGCGGCACCATGACCGGCCCCCAGTGTGCGGCACAACTGAACGACGACACGTTCTTCGATTTCGATGCGTCCGTCGTCGGCGCCGCCGACGTCGATGAGGCAGGCGAACTTTCGCAGTACCACGTCGTCATCCTGGGCGACAGCGGCTCGCGGAGCAGCGGCTACACGGAGCAGATGTTCGCCGCCATCCGCCAGTGGATGGACCAGGGCGGCGGCGTCGTCACGGTCGGCTGGTACAACTACGGCACCGACGTACTGTCGGGCCAGGCAGCGATCGATGCGGACTACATCGCACCCTTCCTGGACGGTCCCTATCAGTTCGTGGGGGCGGGCGGCGTGCAGGAGATCCTGGACGACACCCACCCGATCACGGATGGGATTTCGTCGTTCAACTACAGCGGGAACAATCTCGAATGGGCCACTTCGCTGGATCCGAACGCCACGCGCCTCGGTCGCGCTCAGGCCCAGCCCGCCTCCAACACGATCGCCTATCAGGAAGAGAGCGGTCGCTCCGTCTACCTCGGCGGCCTGTACCTGGCTCAGGTCGGCTACAACAACGGCGGCCTGCGCAGCGGCGTTGAGGATCAGCTTCTCGAGCAGGCGGTTGCCTGGGCGGGCGGCGCCAGCTCCGGTTGCAAGTACGTCATCAAGAAGGGCGGCAAGCCCAAGGGTGGTTGCAGCGCGTGCCCCGCGAAGGGCGACACCATTTCTTCCGGCGCTGATTGCGAAGAGGTCGGCGACTGCGTGAAGAAGTTCAAGGCCACCATCCCCTGCCCCGACCGCGGACCGGGCGTCTGCAAGAAGGTCAAGGGCAAGCGCCAGAGCTGCGGATAGCGTAGCGACCGGGCACGGCGGGCCGACCCACTGCGGTCGCCTTCGCTGGCTTGGATAATTGCATCACATCGCGGGGGCGCGGGGCAGTCATTGCCTCGCGCCCCCTGCGTATTTTGTCCGTTCCCACGGCGAGCGACGGCCGGCGACCGGCTACCCGGCGCGGATCGCCCGGACGACGGGAACCGGGTCATGGATGGTCAAGGACGTTGCCCGCCCGTTGGACACGTCGAACCGGATCCGTACGTCGGCCGCGCCGCCCGGGGCAAAACCGTGGGCTTCAACCCGGTTGAGCACACGCGAGAATTGCCCACCCCGCTGGATCGCCAGCAGGCCCCGGCTGTTGCGGGTCACGACGAAAACGCCGTCTTCACCCTCGTCGAATTCATACCGGCCGAGGTAAACCTCCTGTTCGGATTCCGACACGTCGAGACTCGTTGCGCGCTCGTCGGCGCCCCCGACCGATTCAAGATACGAGACGACCTCGGCAGCGCCGCCGGCGCGGGCATGTTGCAACAGCGTGATGCCATGCGGCCCGGGGATGCGCTGAATGCCCGGCTGGGCTTCGATGGCGGCTTTCACGACGGCCAGGTTCCCGAGCATGGCAAAGGTGAACAGGTCCGGCCGCGCGCCGTGCGCGATCAGCACCTCGGCAATGTCGCGACGGCCCATGTGCGACGCCGCGCCCAGGGCGGATTCCCAATCGCCGAAGCCCCAGTCCCACGTCGCCTTCGCCAGCGCCGGCCGCGCCTCGACCAGCTCGCGAACGCGATCCAGCCGCGTGTGCGACGCGCCCACCACCTCGCGCACGATCGCCGGATCGTGGCTGGGAAAGTCGGGGTGGAACTGGCCGTTCGCGGCAGGGTAGGCGCCGGACGCAGCCGCGCCGCCGGACGGCTCGGGCGGGCGGGCCGGCGCGTCCTGCCCGCTTGCCGGGATCACGAAGCGCGACGACCAGCACGCGGCCGCGGCCGGCGCCAAGATGGAAAGACACGCTCTGCGCGAAGGCTGCAACGATTCCGGCGCACGCGACGGCGCGGGATCCGACGATCCTGACATGGTGGACTCTCCTTCAGTTGACTCGCCTGAAACCGCACGAACAAGCGCAGCGTGGAACACTACGGCGCCTGGTCGGAGCGCCGATCACGCTATGGCCGTCGCCGATGGCGTACAAGGGCGCCACACGCTTTTGCACACGTGCCACGCGCATGTCGTCTGATGTCTGCCGATAGATGGCACTGGTGGTGACGGGATTTCGCGCGAGATGGCGGTCGCGGCGTCAGGGCGGCACGTCGGACGCGCCGACCGGCTTGTCATGCATGACCGTGAAGGGATCGGGCAGCGGGGGCAGGCCCGCCTGCTTTCGCAGTTGGTTCTGCGACTTGAGATTCTGAGCCAGGCGGGCGGTGCGGAACTGGCTGACGGTGCCCGCAGCATCGGCAACCCAGACCTTGTCGAGCGGCGGCGCCGGATTGGCGGGCGGGTCGGGCGCGAGCACCACGATCCAGATCCCCGGCGTCGGCGGCGACAGGGTCACGCCATGATAGGTGAACACGAAGTCCCCGAGGCGATGGGCGACGACGTCGGACGGCATCGCCTTGACGGCGGCGTCGAGTTTCACCCTGCGCTCGGATGTGAGCATGGCATCGAGTCGCGTCAGACTCGTGCCCGCCACCGTGATCGTGTTGTCGGATGTCGCCGAGCCGGTGACCGTGAGCAATGTCGACGTCATGGACGAGTCTTCTAGCAGCGTGGCCGCATGGGCGGGCGGGCCGTTGTTCGCCAGCGCGTAGACCGTTACCGACGTAGCCACGAGTTGCGTCGTGGCGCGCTCGCCGGTCATGGAGAAGGCGCCGCCCGGTCGCAGGCCCCAGGCGAACAGGGCGATGAACCCCGCCCCCGCGGCAACCGCGAAGACTCCGGGAAACGTGCCCACCACGAGCGTGGCGCGAAGGCCTCCGGCGCGTTGGGCCGCCTGCACGGCCAGAATGGCGCAAACGGTCCACCAGATGACGCCGACGGGAATCAAGTACATGCCCACGCACGGCGTGGCGGCCAGCACCACGGGGCCGCTGCTATAGAGGATCGCATTAATGGTGCGACTGGCGGGGTGAGGCGTCTGACCGGTGATCCGGAGCAGTCCGTGCGATATCGCCGACCAGAGCAGGGCGAACAGGGCGAATCCCGCCACGGCGACGGCCGCCATGACGGCGATACCCAGCAGCATCGGCAGCACACCCGGCGCTCCCCCGGCGATGACGCTGAACAGCATGATCGGCCCCATCCCCAGCAGCGGAATCAGCAGCAGCGTGAGCATGAGGAACCCCCATGCCCGCGCGGTCCCGTCGAGGGCGGGCACGCGTTCGATCAGGGCGGCCGGGCCGATCATGCTGCGCCCGACGGTACGCATCCACGCTCGAAACGTGCCGATCTTCTTGCGGTCAAACCAGGCGAGCGGTGCGATCCCGGTGGTGTCCTCCTCGACGCCCTCGGCCGGCTGCAGCACCATCTCGTCCATGTCGACGACGTTGCCGCAGGTCACACAGGCGAACCGGCGCGGCTCGAGATGCCCCTGGGCGGAGGTGCCGTAGTACGCGGTCGAACAGTGCGGGCAGCAGAACCGGACGGCGTTGGGGCGCAGGTCGTATTCGCTGGGCAGAAAGGCCCGGCCGCACTCCGGGCATTGGCGCGAGCGGAGGTTCCACAGCCGGTAATCGCAGTTCTTGCAGCGCATCAATGCCTCCACCGTGGCCGGCCGGACCCGCCGACCCCCGCCTGTCCGAGGTCGATCGCTTTACCAGACCGGCGCCCGTACGACGCTACGCCCACCCGGCGGTTTCGGCCTTTATCCGCTGCCGGTTCATCCAGACGAGAACGAGAATCGGATACCACAGGCGCCAGAGCACGCCCGCCGCCAGCCCGAGCACGAGCATGGTATCCTGAAGGCCCGCAAGCCCGGGTGGCATGCCGGTTCCGCCCGGCGCCGACGCCATGGCCGCGAATTGCGCCTGGCCGGTGAGGTAGTCGAGCCACGTCAGCGGCACGAGCATCATAATCCGCAGCCCAGCCCACGTCGTACTCCAGCGCGGGGCGTAAGCCCGCCGCTGCGTCAGGCCCACCCCCGCGACCAGCAGCATCACGGCTAAACCCAGGTTGACGCTGTGTACGGCGATGGTCCAGGGCGCGTATTGGGCCACGGCGTCGTACGTGACGGACATGTCGACGCCGCCCGCCTGTGGCGCGGGCATCAGGCCGGTCAGGAAGTCCATCATGTCGGGAAGGAACACCGTCGCGACCACCGTCCAGCAGCCGAGCAGCGCGCCGGCGGCGCCGAGGATGATCGAGATGATGCCGAACACCGTCGGCCAGCTCGACCGGGTCGCCGGGATCATGCCCGGCGCCGTCGGCGGCGCGGGCGGAAAGGGGACGGGTCCGCCGGACGAAGTGTCGCTCATGAGAGTGCTCCTGAACCGATGGCATCATAAACTACCGGAGCGATGGTTCAAATGACGCCATGGATGGCGGCGGGGGGGCGGGCAAGCCGCGGATGGCCGCGCGCCACGCGCCGCGCGAGCAACATCCGGACGGGTCGCACGTGACGCTCGCGCGGATGAGGGTGTGTCGTTGACGCTGACGCGCCGGCGGTCGGCAGTGTTGTTTTGGATCCCGCGCTGGCCGGCTTCAGCCGGCCGGCTCTTGCCCCCGGTTTCAGC
>CAZYLK010000087.1:0-24308 GCA_964648365.1 uncultured Phycisphaeraceae bacterium | reverse complement strand
GGCAAACGAACTGTCACTTTGCGGTCAGGGTCGGCCTCGCACACCCCGCCGCAATCCCGTAGTTCGGAACCCCATGGCCGAGGGCCAACGGGACTCCATCAGCACAAGTATGCACGACGGCGACCGATAAGTCAAGTTAAGATTTCGACAAAAGTGCGTGAAAACTCGGCCTCGTTGTTGGCCTGACCACCGGCGTGCCCGTCGCGGGCGTAGCCCGGCTGAAGCGTGGCGGTCCCAGCAACGAGCCGTCGCGTTGCGCGATTCGTTAGACGTCGTCCAGCGTCCGCGGCCAGTCGTTCTTGAGCAGGCGCGAGAGCGACCGGTCGGCGAGGATGCGTCCACCGGTCTGGCAGGCGGGGCAGTAGTTCGTTTCGTTGTCGGCGTAGCGGATGCGCTGGATCTTCGCGCCGCACGCCGGACACGGCTGGCCGAAACGGCCGTGGGTGGCGAAGCCTTCGCGGAATGCGGTTACGTCTCCCGCGCCGGGGAATTTGCGTGTGAACTGCGCGCACAGCAGGTCCGTCCACCGCGAAAGCGTCTGCCGCGCCGCCGCCCACAGCCGTTCGATCTCGTCGTCGCTGAGCCGCGTGCTCCATTGCAACGGCGACAGGCGGGCGGCGTGGAGGATCTCGTCGGAGTAGGCGTTCCCGATGCCGCCGAACAGGCGCGGGTCTGTCAGCGAGCGCTTGAGCGTGTGGTTTTCGCACCGCAGGCATTTGGCGAAGTCAGCGAGTGACGCCGTCATCACGTCGATGCCGCCCGGATCGTGCTTCATCAACTCCGCGCTGCCGACCACCACGTGCAGCCCGGCGCGCTTCTTCGTGCCGGCCTCCGTCAGCGTGAGCGTGCCACTCGGAAAGCTGAACGCGGCCAGGGCGATCCGGCCGCCGATGCGCTTGTGGTCGTCGCTCCAGCGCAGCCGCCCGGCGATCATCAGATGCAGGATCAGATGAAGATCGCCCTCCATCCCGAAGACGATCCGTTTGCCCAGGCGCTGCAGCGACTCGACGCGCCGGCCCACCGCTGCGTCGAGCGGCGGGTCGAACGTGCGCAGCAGAAACGGGCTGAACACGTCGGCGGATTGAAGCGGCTGGTTCAACACCCGCGGGCGCAGGGCGGCCAGGTAGGCTTCGATGTCCGGCAGTTCAGGCATCGCCCGTCAGGCCGTGCGGATGGCGTGCAGCAGCCCCGAGACGAACACCACCAGCACGGCCGCGATGATCAGGCGCGACAGCCACACGGACGCGTTCGCACGCATGGGAGCGGTGCCCGGGCTGCGCCCGACGAGAATCTCGGCGATCGCAATGACGAAGAGCGCCAGCAGCAGTTTGGCGCCGAAAACAAAGTGGTACGGGTTTGCGGGCAGGGCGTGCTTCAGCGCCAGCCAGTAAAAGTTGAAGCCGCCCGTCAGCAGCAGCACGGTGACGCAGACGTGGACGACGATCTTCCACCGGCGCGTTACGGCCGCGCGCAGCCGCTCGTGCGTCGGGTCGTCGAGCGACTCCTTCGCGGCGGGCAGCAGCGACGTGCGCATCAGCACCGCTCCCCCGACCGCGAAGATGGCCGCCGTAATATGCAGCCAGCGTGAGATCATCGCGACAAAGTCCACGTTTTCCATTGAACGACTCCGCCGTATCCCGGTGAGACCAGCTTTTTCTCTACCCGCGGCGTCGGACGGGTGCAAGGCGGCGCCGGCGGGTGCGCGACACTCTGGGCTGCTCACGGCGGTCGTGCGCCGAGCGTGAATCGCGTGGCATCCGCCGGAGGCGGACCGAAGGCAGGCCGTGTTGTGCTGGAACGAGATGTTCCCGAGCGCTGCACACCTGCTGCGCTCACCACGGCCGCGAAGACGAGACCGTGCCACCCGCCGGACTTGTCACGCACCCGGCGCCGGCGGCGTCCACGGCGTCGATCGACGGAGTCGATGCTGGCGGACCGGCCCGGTCCGGCGATAATCCGGCTCGGCGCGACGCGGCGCTGGACGGACGATCTGACCCGTTGCTCGGAGGCACGCATGTTCGGAATCCGCTACCTCAAGACCCCGCCCACCACTTTCGTTTTTCATTACGTCGGCGGCCAACTCAAGCGGAAGGGCGCCGGGCTGAGCTTCGTCTACGTCTCGCCCGTCTCCGAGATTCTGAAAGTCCCGCTGACCAGCACCAGCGCTCCGTTCGTGTTCAACGAGGTCACCGCGGACTTCCAGGACGCCATGATCCAGGGCGAACTGACCTATCGCATCGTCGATGCCGACCGGGTGACGCAGGTGCTGGATTTCAACGTGGACGCGGCCGGGCGGTATCGCAGCGATGACCCCACGAAACTCAGCGAGCGACTGCTGCACCCGGCCCAGACGCTGGCGCGGTCGTTCACGCTGCAACGCAGGTTGCGCGACGTGCTCATCAGTTCCGACGCGTTGATCCAGCACCTGATGGCCGGGCTGAAGTCGTCCGATCTGATGGCGACCCTGGGCGTCGAAGTCATGGATTTGAACATCCTGTCGATTCGCCCCAGCCCGGAAATGTCCAAGGCGTTCCAGGCCGATGCCCGCGAGGAACTGCTGCGCAAAGCGGACGAGGCGATCTATGCCCGGCGCAACGCGGCCGTGGAATTGGAGCGGCAGATCAAGGAAAACGAACTGCGCACCGAGATCGCCGTCGAGCAGAAGAAGCGCGAAGTTCGCGAGACGAAAATGTCCGCCGACATCGCCGTCGAGCAGCAGCGGGCGGCCTGGGTGGATCACAAGGTCGCCAACGAGCGCAAGGAATCCGATGCACGCGCGCACGGGCTGAAGGCGATCGTCGAGGCGCTCAAGGAGACGGACTGGAAGACGCTGACCGCGGCCGGCGGGCTGAACGACCCCAGAATGAACATCGCCCTGGCATTTCGCGAACTGGCTGACAAGGCGGAGAAGATCGGCACGCTCAACGTCACGCCGGATCTGCTCGAATCGCTGATCGGGGCAGAAGGCACGAAGGCACGGAGGCAGGAAGGCACGAAGGGATAAATCCGAACCGCAACGGTGAGGGAGCGGCTCAGCGAATAGACGTCTGTTCACCGATTACTGACCGCACCCGCGGTGACCCATGGCTGCATCGCAACCGAACATCGTCATCGTGACGCGCGAGACGCGCTTGTCGGGCCTGAAGAAGCGCTACGTCTCCGGCGGCATGATCAAGTTTCAACTCGCCCGCGCCCACGCCATCGAGGCGGATCGCCGCCGCGCGCTGGGCGCCGCCGCCGTCGCCGCGGCTCAGGAAGCGCAAGAAGCGGGCGCGTTCGAGGAATACCAGGCGGAAGACGACGCCTATCAGCGAACGCTGGCATTGATCCGCAAGGAACTCGATCTGGGCCTGCCCGTGCGGCCGCTCGATCGCACGCTCGTGCCGTCGTTTGACTTCTGGAACACGGCCGCGGTCGTGGTCGTCGGGCAGGACGGTCTGGTGGCCAACACGGCGAAGTACGTTCGCGACCTGCCCATCATCGGCGTCAATCCGGACCCGTCACGTTACGACGGCGTCCTGTTGCCGTTCCAGCCGGCGGACGCACGAGCGGTGGTGCAGCGGGTGCTTGCCGGCCGGGCCGAAACGCAGTCGGTTACGCTCGCTGAGGTCAAGCTGGCGGACGGGCAACGCATGCTGGCGTTCAACGACTTCTTCATCGGCTGCGCCTCCCATGCTTCGGCGCGATATACGCTCGAGGTCGACGGGCGTTGCGAGCCGCAGTCGTCCAGCGGCGTGCTCGTGGCGACGGGGGCCGGGTCCACGGGCTGGCTGTCGTCCGTGTTCAACATGGCGGAAGGCGTTTCGCAACTCGCGCGGCACAGCGACACGGGGGGGGGCGATCACCCCAGCACGGCCGCGGAATCGGGCGCAGCCTCGGTCGGCAGCGCCGTCGGCGTCGCCCGCCCTCGCGAACCGCGCCCGCCGTTTCTGCATCGCACCGAGCGGCGGCTGGCCTGGGCCGTCCGCGAGCCGTTCATCAGCCGTCAGTCCGCCGCGACGCTGACGGCCGGGGTACTTGCGGAGGGCGAGGAACTCGTACTCGAATCGTTGATGCCCCAGCGCGGCGTCATCTTCTCGGACGGCATCGAAGACGACTTCCTCGAGTTCAACAGCGGCACGATCGCGCGCGTGGCCGTGTCGAAACAGTCGGCCCATCTGGTCGTCGACCGCGGGTAAGCGATCGTCGCGTCGGGCGGCCTCTGGGTCGCCAGACGCTTTTGGGTCCGCAGCGGGAATGCAGTAGAATGGCCGCCTGGTCGCCAGCGCCCGATCGTCCCCGCCTCGTTTCGACGGAATGACGGCGCCGCTGCGTCTGGAGGGTTTTCGATGGCTCGGTTCGTTGGTTTCGCGGGGGCTTTGACGGGCGTAATGCTGAGCGCGACGGTTGCCGCCGCGGCCGTGGTCGATCAGCCCCCGCCGCACGACGCCGCGGTCGCTCCGCTCGATCGCCCGCACGAAAAGGACGCCCACGTCGATCCGCACCTCGGCCCCGCCGGTCCGCACCTGGGCCTGGTCGGCGCGGCCACCAGCCCTGCCGGGCGATCCGTGATCGCCGCGTTTGAGAGCATCCAGGTCAACACGGACAACAACGGCAACAACATCGTCGGCGACGCGGCCAACGAGTCGTCGATCGTGATGGATCCGAACAACCCGGACCTGATGGCGATCGGCTGGCGGCAGTTCGACACCATCAACTCGAACTACCGCGAGGCCGGACTGGCGTACAGCCGAGACGGCGGCGCATCGTGGACCAATGCGGGCGTGCTCGATCCGGGTACGTTTCGCACCGATCCCGTGCTGCGGGCCGACTCGTACGGCAACTTCTTCTACTCCAGCCTCAGCACGCCGCAGTTGCGTTCGGTCGAGGTGTTTCGATCGACGGACGGGGGTGTTTCCTGGTCCGATCCCATCCCCGCCTTCGGCGGCGACAAGCAGTGGATCGCGGTGGATCGCACCGGCCTGATCGGCGACGGCCACATCTACCAGACGTGGAACGTGCAGTTCTCATGTTGTGGCAGCAATGACTTTACCCGTTCGATCGACTCGGGCTTTGCGTATCAGGGGCCGTTCGCGATGCCCAACCCGCGGCTGAAGTGGGGGACGATGGTGGTCCACCCGGATACGGGGTCGCTCTTCATCGTGGGCTCGACGCTGGCGCAGGATTCACACGTCCTGGTCCGCTCCGACGACGCGCAGGACGGCGGCGTGGTTCCCACGTTTCCATTCGCCACCACGCTCAACCTCGGCGGGTCCTCCGGCAGTCACGGCGGCTTCTCCACGCCCAACCCGGACGGACTGCTCGGTCAGGTGTGGATCGACGCGGACTACTCCGACGGGCCGACGCGCGGCAACCTGTACGTCCTCGCCTCGGTCAACCCGCCGGGCGGCGACCCGATGGACGTGAACTTCATCCGCAGCACCGACGGCGGTCAGTCCTGGAGTGCGCCCCTTCGCGTCAACGATGACGTCGGCAACTTCTGGCAGTGGATGGGCACCCTGTCGGTGGCGGCCAGCGGTCGCATCGACGCCGTGTGGGACGATACGCGCAACGGCGGCGGCAGCCCGCGCATCTCGCAATTGTTCTACACCTATTCGACGGACGCAGGACGGACCTGGGCCCGCAACGTCGAAATCACGGAGACGTTTGACAGCTTTCTGGGTTTCCCGCGCCAGAACAAAATGGGCGACTACAACGACATGATCTCGACGGAAGCGGGAATCCTGTTGACCTATTGCGCCACCTTCAACGGCGAACAGGATATCTACTTCAGCCGGATCGAAATCGACTGCAACGGCAACCACGTGCATGACGGCGACGACATCGCCAACGGCACCAGCGACGACGACAATCACAACGGCATTCCCGATGAGTGCGAGTCCTGCACCGGCAACGAGCGGATCGCCAAGGCCGTCTGCAAGTTCCGCCGCGGCGCCGGCAAGCTCAAGGTCAAGCTGGTCGGAGGTCGGGATCGCGACAGCGTCGAAGTCCGCCTCTCCAGCGGCGAAAGCGGCGAGGGTCAACTCAACAGCAAGGGCAAGGCCAGGCTCAAACTGACGGGCCTGCCGCCGGGCGCCGGCACGGCGACGGCTGTGTGGGGATGCGGGGCGCAAGCGCAACGGGAGTACGCTTGCGAATGACGTGGACGAACAACCGCGCGAACGCCCGGCGCCGGGAAGGATGGCACGCAGGCGTGGTCGTCGCGTTGATCGGTGTCGCCGTTTATCTGAACTCGCTGCCAAACGGGTTCACGAACGACGACGTTCCGATCATCGTTACGAATCCGGTGACGCAGCCGGATGCGGCGTGGTACGCAGCGTGGGCGAAGCCATACTGGCCGAATAGCGATGTCAACTCCGAGATCGACGTCCTCTACCGCCCGTTGACCGTTTTCACCTACGCGATCCAGCGCCGGCTTTCCGGCGAAAACCCGCTGCCGTTTCACGCCGTCAACGTCGTCCTCCATGCACTGGTCTGCGTGGGCGTCTTCTGGCTGGCCGCCCGCCTCGGGTGTGCGTCGTCCGTGGCGGCGCTGGTCGCACTGATCTTTGCGGTCCATCCGATCCATTGTGAAGTCGTCGCCAACGTGATCGGGCGGGCAGAACTCCTCGCGGCCGCAGGCGGGCTGCTGGCGCTGTGGGGCGCGGACCGCTGGTGCGACGCGCTGCCGGCAGGCAGGCGCTCCGGCCGTACGGCGGGCGCATGGCTGGCAATCGTGGCCGGCTGCGCCGTTTCCGTAACCAGCAAGGAGAGCGGCATCGCAACGGCGGGCATGGTCATGCTCTGGATTGTCTGGCGATGCCGCGCGTCGTCCGTCGTGGCTGGCGGCTCAGCCGCGCGGTCCCGCACGGAACACCCGCAGGCGGACACGCCGGCCGGCGCAAGCCCGGCCTCGAGATCCGCGCGTGCGTCTACCGCCGTCAGCGTACTCCCGCCCGAAGCCAATGTCGTTCGGCAGGGCGATGAACCGCCACGGGGCCGGCCTGCGATGCCGAGCTGGCGGCAGTGGATGTGGATCGTGGTCCCGCTGGTCGCGATCGTCGTGGCGTACTTGCTCGTGCGATTTCAGGTCTGTGGCTTTCGCATGTCCATCGGCGGCCAGCGCGTCGGGCCTGGCAACCCGCTTCGAGAAGCCGGCGCCCTGGAGCGCGTGCTGACGCCCTTTTCGCTGCTCGGCAGGTACGTCGCCCTGATGGTCTGGCCGGCGCGGCTGCTGCTCGATTACGCGCTGGGGGTAATCCCCGCGACGCGGTCCGTCGTCGAGCCCTACTTTCTCCTCGGCGCGGCCGTCACGGTCGTCATGTTTCGCTGGGCGCTGCGGTCCGTTCGTCACGGCGGCGCCGGCTGGCTGGTGGTTGCCGGGTTCGTCGGCAGCTACATCGTTACCAGCAACACGTTTCTCCTGATCGACATCATCTTCGCCGAACGGTTCTTCTACGCGCCGTCGATCTGGTTATGCGTGGCGTTCGGGCTGCTGCTGCACGCGTGGGCCGCTTCCGCATTCTGGCGCGACTGTCAACCGGCCGTACGCCGGCTCGTTCGCGCGGGTCTGGCGGCGGCGATCGTCGCGCTGACCGTGCGCACACTCGTTCGCAATCCGGATTGGGTCGACAATCGCACCCTTTACGACCACGATCTGGCCGCGATGACGCCGGGTTCACGCAGCGCCAACACGCTGTGGATCGTTGGACGCCGCGAGCTGGACGATGGAAACCTCGCGGCCGCGGAAGCGCTCCTGATCGAGGCCATCGAAACGTACGACGCCTATCCCGAATACTACTACGACCTGGGATGTGTCTACCTCGCAAGCGGGCAATGGGACGCAGCGCTGGCGATGCTGGAGAAAGCGCAGCGCATGGGCGGGCGAAACATGGAGATCGCGACCGCGCTGGAGCGGGCGCGGCGCATGGCCGCGGGCGCGGATGTCGAGGGTGAACTGGCTGCCGCCCGGCTCGCCGCGCAGGAAAACCCCGGCAACGCTGGTGCGATCCGCGCCTGGGCGCTGGCGGCGGAGCCGATCGACCCGGCCGAGGCGGTCGAGGCGTATCGACGGTGGACGGAGTTGCGGCCCGACGACCCCGCGGCGCACAAGGGCCTGGCGTTCTCCGCGGCGGCCTTCGGGGATAGGCGCGCCGCGGTTGAGTCGCTGCGCCGCGTGCTTTCCCTGTCACCCGATGACTGGGAGGCACACACGAATCTGGCGGTGCTGCTGATCGACGAGCTGGACCCGCAGCGCTTCGACTGCACCGCGGCCGTCAGGCATGCCCGTCGGGCGGTTGAACTGAACCGGACGCACTGGCAGGCGAACGTGAATCTTGCCGAAGTGCTGGCCGCGTGCGGCGACCCGCAGGAAGCGGCGGCGCTGTTCGAACAGTTGGCCGCCCAATGCCCGCCGGGCAGTTCGGATCGGCGGCTGTACGAGGATCGGGCGCGGTTTTTACGGAAGCAGTGAGGCGAGTCAGATACAGCCGGAACGACCAACGGGGCAATCGACCGCGAGGATGACCGACCCGTAGCAGAACTGCATGTCTCACGCCGTGTATCTGCCGATTGTATCGGTGGGGTCACCCGCCTATCATTTCGGGCATAAGGAGAATCGGTATGGCGAGCCGCACCATCACCCTGGACAGTGAAGCCTACGACCGGTTGAAGGTCGTCAAACGTCCGAACGAGTCGTTCAGCCAGACCATTAAGCGTGTCGTGCCGCCGCCCATGGACCTTGACCGGTTCATGAAAGAATTGGCACGTCGGCCACTGGATGAGGCGTTCGTCTCGGTGGTCGAAGACCTGGTGGCAACGAGGGCCGCGCGGACGCGCAGCCGCGAAGGGTAGCGTTCGTATGTACGGTCAGCTACAGTCAACTCATGTACGGACTTAGCAAACTGCTCACAATTTCCAGCGATGGTCTGACTGACACCAAGCCGTCACCCGTTGCGGTCATACTCGCACAAGGGCGGCTTGGATCCCAGTTGCTGTCCATGCTGGAACTCAAAAACGGATTCTATGCGTTCGAGAGCGCGTTACACGTGTTTCCCGCATGCGCCTGCCCGGGCGTCGTGAGTATCAGTCAGTGGAACTCCGACGACCTCTGGAAAAGCGAGTACGAGGGTCTGATGACGGAGTACTTTTGCTTTGCCGAGGATGTGTTTGGATTTCAGTTCGCACTTCGTGAAGACCGAGTTTATGTGGTAGACCCGGAGACGGCCGAACCCACCCTGTTTGCGGGCGACTTTGGAGAATGGGCGACGAGAATACTCGACGATTTCGAGCTTCATACGGGGTATACGACGGCGCATCAATGGCAGGCAAGGCACGGCCCACTCGAGCCTGGCCATCGACTCATCCCGAAGATCCCGTTCGTCTGCGGCGGCGACTACCAGCTCGATAACCTCTACTCCGGAGCATCTGTCCCCGCGATGCGCTTCCGCGGGTCTTTAGCCCGACAGATCAAAGACCTCCCGGACGGATCGACGATCGAGTTCGTCATCGAGTGACGCAGGGGAGCGTCGAGAGCGCGTCGGCGCGCTCCTGCCGGGGCCGCGCGTGCAAGACACCAGTTAGAAACCGGTGCCACATCAGACTCCACCGGTTGGAAACCGGTGCCACATAGAAGGGGCGGCCGGCGCGAATCGGGTCATACGCCATACGCCATACGCCATTCGACATTCAGCCCGCCATCGACTTGTAATACTCAATCGCCCGCTTCAACCCTTCCTCGAACGACACCACCGGCGTAAAGCCCAGCAGATCCTTCGCCAGTCGCACGTCGGCGCAACTGTGCATCACGTCGCCGGCGCGGCGGGGGACGTATTTGACCTTGACGGACTTTCCCAGCAGGCGGTTGATCTCGGCGATGGTCTGGTTGACGCTGACCTGTCCGCCGCAGGCGAGGTTGACGGCCTGTCCTTCGGCCCGCTTGGCCTCGGCCGCCAGCATGTTTCCGTGAACGACGTTTTCGATGTAGGTGAAGTCGCGGGTCTGCTCGCCGTCGCCGTACACCGTCGGCGGCTCGCCCTGCAAGATGTGCGTGACGAACGCCGGGATCGCGGCCGCGTACTGGCTCTTCGGATTCTGCCGCTCGCCGAACACGTTGAAGTAACGCAGCGCCAGCGTCTGCAGGCCGTAGCACTCGTAGAAGGCGCGGCAGTAATGCTCACCGGCCAGCTTCTGCGCGGCGTACGGGCTTAGCGGCGCGGTCGGCAACTGCTCATGTTTGGGCGACACGTCGCTGTCGCCGTAGGCGCTGCTGCTGGCGGCGTAGATGAAACGCTTGACCTTCTGCTCCCTCGCGGCACGAAGCATATTGAACGTGCCGGTGATGTTGGCGTCGTGGCTCGGCACAGGGTTTTCGACTGAGACTGGCACCGACGGGATCGCGCCTTCGTGGAACACCACGTCGATGTCGTAACACGCCCGCAGGCATTCTTCTTCGTGGCGGAAGTCCGCCTCCATCAGCTCGAACTTGCCCGCAAGGTGGGCGAGATTCGCGTGCGAACCGCTGGAGAAATTGTCGAAGACGCGGACGCTGTGTCCCAGCTCGACCAGCCGCGTGGTCAGGTGCGATCCGATAAACCCGGCGCCGCCGGTGACGAGGTAGTTGGCCATGATTCAACCTGATTTCGTGTGTATGCGATGCGGCCCGTCCGGCGCGGCCGCGACTTATCGGAATCCATCGCCGGCACGCAGTAGCGCCTCGGCCTTCGTGTATCGGTCGGCGCGGCCGTAGCTCGTGAAAGTCGGCCTCGCATCCCCCGCAGCGGCCGACTCCATGCAACAACCTACCTGCCGCGTGCTCCCCCGCCTGAACCCGACCCGCGCGGCGGCGGAGCCGGAGGCGCCGCGGGCGGCGTGGGCGTGCCGCGCGGGGGGGCCGGCGCCGGAGGCGGGGGCGACCCGGTCCCACCCGTCGGCGGCGCGGGCGGTGCGCCGGGCGGGCGCGAGCCAGGCGGCGGCGGCGCCCCGGGCGGCCGGGGCGGTCCCGGCGGCGCGGCCGGCGCCGGGCGAAGTGCCGTCTTCTTGGCGTCGATGCGTTCCCGGTGGCAGTCGGGCCCGCTCGGATAGGGCAGTTGCACGCCGTCCACGGCCGCGATGGGCAGCAGCCAGTTGCGCTGAAGAATGAGCCCGAAATACTCCTTGCGCAGCTCCTCGCGGCGGGCCTGGGCGGCGGCAATGACGGTCGCCGAATCCGCCGCACCGCCTTCCGCGGCGAGTTCTTCGCGGGCGATGGTCTCGGGGATGTCGTTGTCCCGGATGGCCGCCAGCCGGGTCCAGACGGCTGACTGGTCGGCCGCGTCCTCCGCAGCGCGGAGGTGCAGTTGCATCGCCTCCTCGCGCGCGGCCTGGTAGGCCGCGGGGTCTTTCTGGTAGGTCGCCACCCGGCTGTTGAACGCGCCGCGCGCCCAGTTGTTCTGCGCCGCCATCTCTCCAAACGCGTCACGGTCCTCGCCGGACATTTCTCCCTTGACCGCCTTGTCCATGAATACCCAATAGGGCGGCGTGGCCACGGCGCCGGTCTCCGAGGCCTCCTTCGCCCGGATGTTCCACCCGCGGAGCTTGAGGTTGCACTTGCCGCAGAACGCGGTCGGCTTGAACTTCTCGGGCAGGAACTGGTCCTCGATGACGAAGATCGAGTTCTTCTCATCATTGACGGGATCCGAGAACGCGGCCGCCCCTTCGGCCGCCGTATCGCTACGCAGGCTCGCGACTTTGGCACTCTGTTCCGCATCGGTGGTCGCTACATCGCCTACGCCCGCGAGCTTGAACAGCGGATAGCACATCAGGCAGTGGCGGTTGGCGTGGTCATGGTCGTGCCGCGCCGTGCCCCCCGCGTTGAGCCAGTGCTTCATGAACATCGTGTGGGCCATTTCGTGCGCGATGAGCTTGCCCAGCGGAAACTCGTCGCAGCGCTGCGAAATGGCAAACGTCCCGCCCTGAATCCCGCAGGAAAGACCCATCGGATCTTCTTCCGGTTTCCCCGTCGAGTAGGTCAGCGAGTCGACCAGGATCATTCCGTCGTGACGGTTCTGGGCGCCTTCCGACTTGTTGGCGTCGATCTTGATCTGCTTGACGGCCGCGTGCAGCGGTTCGGCCAGGCGTTCCCACAGGGCCGTGCCTGTCTCTCCCAGCAACACCTGGAGTCGCTGCGTTTCCGAAGCGGCGTCCGGCCGGTACTTGTTGGTGTAGAACGCGGACGCCCCGAACCTGATCGGCTGGTTGCGCGGGTTGCCGCGCTGCAGCAGCGCCGCGACAATCGCCTTCTTGTTGCCTTCGCGCAACTCCGTGTCGACGGACTCGTTGAAGCTGTCTTCGAAACCGGGAAGCTCGGACACGTCGAGCACGGTCGTGGGCGGTTCGAACTTCAGGTAGCAGTGATCGAAGGACGCCTGTGCGTCGTCAAAGGCGGCGGGCGTGATGCCGCCATCCCGCTCGGGCCAGTTTACCTGCGCCGAGATGTGGACGCGGCGCCACACGACCAGCTTGGCGCTGTTCGCCTCGAGCGTCGGTCCGTCGACCGGCGGATCGACCGGTCGATGCCCGCCGGCGGGGTGCGCCTGGCTGTGAATGTAGTACAGCCGGTTTTCGTCTTCGGCCTTGCCGAGGTCCATCCGCGCGCGGATGCGGTAATTGTCACCCGCGATCGTCGACGGTCCGACGTAGATGTGAGACTGGCCCATCGTCCGCTGCGTGGGGTCCGTGATCGCGATGGTGCGCACGCCGTCGTCGGCCTTGCGGGAACGTGTCGGCTCAAACCGCCCGAACGGGTTGCACGCGTCTTCCTTCGGATCGCCCGTAACCAGCCCGCCGACAACCGCCCGCGTGTTGTTGATCACCACCGGGTCCGGCTCGCCTTCGCGACCGGGCAGGGTTGCGGGAATGGCCGCGGCAACGTCGTCTTTCGCCCGGGCGATGTATTCACTGACGAACTCCGGCGTCCCGGCCGGAAGCGTGGACAGGTCTTCCTCTTCGTCGCGCCAGGTCCACTTCAGCGGCGCCTCGCCCACGGCCTCCGGCACGTCCTGCGGCTCGCCGTTCGAGTCCTCGATGAAGATCGTCACCTTCAGTGGCAGCCACGGCCGGGACAGCCATTTCTTCTCCGCGGCGAACTTGCGCGATTCCCCGCAGATGCGCTGGTTGGACGCCTTGTCGCTTGCGTCCTGGGCGAAGTCGTCGCCGGTCAGGTAGAAGCAGTTGCAGTCGATGTAGTAGTCGAGCGTTTTGGTCGAATCGCTGAAATCCGCCGGCGTCTCGAAAGCCGGGACATCGACATCCGATTCGAGCATCTTGCACAGCGCGCCCCAGCCCAGGTTATCCGTCTCCATGTCGGGCTCAGCGGCCTCGACCTGCCGGTCGGCCTCGTTCCAGTAGAACGGCTTGTAGGGCTCCCGCGCGCCCCGTTCCCCGGGGGCGAGTAACTCGCGGCGGAGGCGATAGCGCCAGACGGCGCGGCGAAAGTCGTCGTCGTCGCGGAACGGATTGGAATCCGTCTCGCCGATCTTGCCGTCCAGCCGGCCGGCGCAGCACGCGACGGCGTTCAGCTTGCACTTGACGAACGTCGCCATCTGGTGGGAATACCGGCCGACGTATCCCGGCTTGAATTCGGCGTCATCCGGCAGGTTCCAATAGGTGCGGAAGACTTCATCCCACCCCATCAGCTCGAGCTTGATCGAGTGATAGCGGACGAGCACGCGGTCCTGAGCGACGGCGTCCTCCTGCTCTTCTTCCTGTTCTTCTTCTGCGGCCGCCTCGTCGGCGGCCTTCTCTTCCGGCGCCTTGCCCGAGTCGCCTTTGGCGGCCGCCGGGCAGGATTTCTGCGTTTCGCCGACGGCGTCCTGTTTCGACAGCGGCGTGTCGGCCGGCGGCTCGGTCAGAACCTCCGCCCAGACTTCGATGCGGTAGGGCGACTCGATCGGGTTGGCGTACTTCGCGAACAACAGTTCCGGCGGCGGCGGCAGATCGGACGGCGGCGGCAGCGCCGCCTCACCGCCCCCCCCGGAGGGAGGCGCGGCGGGCGGAGGCGGCAGATCGGGCGGGAGCGGATATCGGTTGCACAGGCCGTCCCACGTCAGGTCCGGCAGCGTGCCGCTTTCCCCCGAAGCGACCTCCTCCTCGGGCGTTTCGTAGACGACGCCTCCCTGCCGGTTTCGCACCTTCAGGCGAATCTCGCCGACCTTGGTGACGCCGGGGGGGAGGGCATAGTCCACCGTGACTTTTTCGATTTTCGGGGCGAACGAAGGAACGGGCGGTTCGGCGGGGGCGGCCGACGCCGCGCCAGGGGCCGGCGCGCTGCTGCCGGGTGAGAGGTTGAACTTGGACGCGGCGTTGGGCGGCGTCACGTTCTTGACGACGAGTTTGCGGATCGACATCGGTTCAACACTCGGGTCGTGGCGGATCGTCCGTCGTCAGTTCCGTTCGCGCTCAGCCCGCCGCCGATTCGTGGCGGTGGCGATACTCGATGCGGTCCATCTTGCTGGTTCCATCGTAGGCCGGGTTGCGCAGCGTCTCGCCGATCCAGGGCGTCTTGGCGCTGGTGTCGAAGGTCGCTCCGTATCGCATTCGATACTCCAGAAAGCGACACACATCCCACTCGATGACGACCTTGTAACCCTCGGCGTGTTCGGTGCCGCGGCGGACGAACTCCAGCAACTCCGCTTCCGGCATCTGGGCCGTCTTGTCCGGCACGGCCGTGCGCAGATGCGCCGCCGCACGCTTCACGAAGCTCTCGCGCATGTACGCCGACAGCGCCTGATCCTGTTCCGGGCGGATCTTGAGCATGACACATCTTCCGGTTGCCGCGGCACAAAGGCTGCGGCCGTTGGACGGCGGCACAGGCGACCCGCCGGCATTGGCGGCGCGACTCGGGATCGATCGGAAACGCAGCCGGGCCGGCCGCGTCGCATGTTAGCCCCGCACAGCGGGGGGATGCAACCGACGGCCCCGCTCGCACGCGCGCGCACCGTGCTGGACCTTCCGCGCCCGTTCGGTTACCCTCGTTCCGACGCAGCAGATCGTGTACACACGCACGCTCGCGTCGCCGATCAACCGGCGTCACCACAACAGGCCGCTACGCTGGCAGGGAACTGGACCCATGGCAACTCCCGCCGAAATGGGCGCGTATTACGAGAACTACCCGACGCCGCCCAAAGAGGTGGAGCCGAAGCCGCCCAAGCCGGGTGAGCCGCCGTCGGCGGAATATCTCGCGGCCAAAGACACGCCGCAGTACAAAGCGAAGCTCGACGCCTACCACGCCGACAAGGCGCGGTTTGAAGACGAAAAAGCCGCCTACGAGCAGGAGCACGGCCCCGCACCCGAGCCGGATCCGGTCGTCATTCCCGCCCCGCCGGGGGGCGGAGGCGGCGGAGGCGGCGGTGGGGGAGGCGGCGGCGCCGGCAAGCCCGCGGCGCGCATGGGCGACATGACCTCGCATGGCGGCTCGATCGTGCTGGGCTGCCCGACCGTGCTCATCGGCGGTAAGCCGGCCGCCCGCGTCAGCGACATGCACGTCTGCCCCATGGTGACCGGCGTGGTGCCGCACGTCGGCGGGCCGATCCTGCCGCCGGGCGGGCCGCAGGTGCTGATTGGCGGCCTGCCGGCCGCGCGCATGGGCGATCAGTGTACTTGCACCGGTCCGCCGGATGTCATCGCGCTGGGCGAGTTCAAGGTGTTGATCGGTTAGACTGTCGTCGTACGGTTCCGGCCCGCGGGGTCGGCCGTTGCTGACCCAGACCAAGAGTCCTTACGCAGACCGGAGTTCACAGATGCGCGTAGACGACGCCAAGGCGAAATTCGATACCCTCACCAAATCGGAAGAGCGCAAATACGACAACTGGGTGAATGACTTGCAGGCGTTCGGCTGGGATGGGGCGCTGGGGAACCTCGGCGACGCCAATCCGGAGAAGATCGGCATGACCTGGCGGCTGCGCATCAGCCAGAAAAATCGCATTTGCTGCGAGATCATCGGCGACACCGTGAAGGTCATGGTCGTCGGCAACCCGCGCGGGCACTAGCGGGGGAAATGTCGGATGTCGAATGACGAATGTCGAATGACGAATGACGAATGACGAATGACGAATGACACATGATGGGGTGCATGACAGGTTCGCCGGGTGGCACGGTCTCGTCTTCGAGGCCGTGGTGAGCGGAGCAGGTGCGCAGCGCTCGGGAGAACGGCGTTCCAGCATAGCCTGCCTTTGGTCCGCCTCCGGCAGATGCCACCCGATTCACGCTCGGCAACGCCCAGCTTGAGCCGCCCAAAGTGTGACGCGTGACGGAACGCGAGGGTCGAATGACCAGCCCCGGAGTGGCAGCAGCCAGTAGCCAACGGCGTCAGCCCTTGTAGAAGATGCCGCGACACCCATTAGCCCTGAAAGGGCGACAGTAGCGTATGGAACAACGCGGAGTTTGTGGCCACGTCGCCAGCGGACCATCCTTGCAGGCATGAGCGAGACGTTCTTTCCGCTTTCGACATTCGACATTCGACATTCTTTGGCCATTCCCACCGGAGGGAGCCCACCATGACCGACCATCCCGACGTTCCCGACATTGACGTTGACATCCCCAGTCCGTCGGGGCTGAAGGTCACGACGGAGCGGCCGTACCGCATTCTCGTCATCGGCGATTACTGCCACGAGGCCGGCGGGGGGACGCTCAGCGGCCCGATGGCCGACGGTCCCGTCGAGATCAAGGCGGAAGGCATCGGCCCGCTCATGGCCGCCGCGGCGCCGCATGTGTCACTGAAACTCGCCGATCCCACCCGCGACGGCAACGTCATGACCACGCTGGGCGTGCGTCTTGACGCCCTGCGTGCCTTCGAGCCGACGCGCCTCGTCGGGCAGATCCCGGCGGCGACGCGACTGATGGACGTGCGATCCGCGGTGGTCGACCGGCTGCACGGCAAGTCGGGCTCCGCACAACTGGCGCGAATCGTCGAACAGGCCAAGGCCGCGGACGATCAACTCGGCTGGCTTACGGCGGCGCTGAAGGCGGCGCCGGCCGCACCCGCGGCCGATCCAAGCGCGGTCGATGACGTCATGTCCATGCTGGACCTCGGCGACGCTCCCGCTGGCGAGCCGCCGGCCTCTAAGCCGCCGTCCAAACCCGCCTCGCCGGTCTCCTCGATCGTGTCTGCCGCCGCCGGCGGGGGGGGGCTGCCCGCGGGCGAGTCCGCCGCGCTGCGAAAAGCGCTCGCCGAACTTGATCGCCGCATCAGCCTGTGGGTGACGGCCGTGTTGCATTCGCCCGCCGTGCAGGCGATCGAATCCGCGTGGCGATCTCTGGCATTCCTGGCTGGGAACATTGACTATCGCAAGGGCGTACGGCTGTCGGTCTTGCAGTCGCCGGTGACGGAATCGGCCGAGCGGTTCAACCGCCGCGTGCTCGACCCGGTCTTCGACGACGACGTACCCGGCCCGGACCTGGTCGTGGTCGATACGCAGTTCACGGCATCCGCCCCGCACGTCGAACTGTTGGACGAGTTCGCCCAGCACGGCGCCAGCCTGCCGGCCGTGGTGCTCGCGGGCGCGTCGAGTGAGTTCGTCGGCGCCAAGTTCGCCTGGCAGGTCGCCACGCTCCCGCCGCTGGTGAACACGATGGACCAGTGGAAGTTCGCCAAGTGGAAGACGCTGCGGCAGCAGCTTTACGCCCGCAGCCTCGGCGTGGTCTTCGGCAAGGCGCTGTTGCGGCAGTCGTACGGCGCCGGTAGCGCCGATGGGCAGGGCGAGACCCGCGGCGCTTCGGACTTCCACTATGTCGAGCCTTGCATCGGCGAAGGCGATTTCATCTGGGCGAGCGGCGCGATCGTCGCCGCCTGCACCGTGGCCCGCAGCATGTCCGGCACCGGCTGGCCCACCGCCATGTCCGGCTTCGTCAACGGCCGGGTGGACGGCTTCAAGACCGCCCAGGGCGGCAAGAAGGGCGAAAAGACGTTCGGCCCCACCGACACGACGTTGCAGTTGCCGAAGATCCAGGAATTCGCGGCCGTGGGCCTCAACGCCGTCGTCGGATCGCCCGAGCAGGGCGAAGCGGTGGTCTGGAACGGCCTGACCGCCGCCCGGCCCGCCAAGGTTGACGCGGCCGGCGTGCTGGAGGTCTCACTGCCTTACCAGCTTTTCGCCGTGCGGCTCTCCAGCCTGCTGCTGGATCTGAAGCCGCACCTGCGCGGCGGCTCCGCCGAGGCGCTGACCCGCGTGGTCAACACCCACATGCGCGACTGGATCCCGTTCGAGGCCGACCCGACCCCGGAGCAACTCTGCGTCCAGATTCGCCCCAGCGAGGCGGACCCGGCCGTCCTCGAACTGGCCGTCACCGTCGCCCCGCCGCAGCAGATCGTCCCCGGCGGCGTGCCGGTGGTCCTGGGGTTCCGGCTGAATTGAACCGGCTACGCCCGGGCACGGCGCGCCGGGCTGCCGCCTCTCAACGCGGTCCGGGCATTTTTCTGCGAACACGCCAGCGGCGCCGGCGTATGGGCAGTGGAATCGTCTTTTCATATCCGAGAGGAGTATGCGATGTCTGAAAGCAAGTTCAGCACAGCGGTCGTCGTCGTACTGGCGGGCTTCGTCGTTCCAACATGGCCTGCGCAGGCCCTGGCCCAGGACGCACTGTCCGTCGCGAACCTGGGAAAGCTGGGCGGCCGGTGGGCCACGGCCTACGACGTGAACGCGCGGGGGATGGTCGTGGGAGACGCGGAACTGGAGGACGAGCAGGCCGATCGAGCCTTTCTCTGGGTCGATGGCCGGATGCAGGATCTGGGAACGCTCGGAGGGGCTTTGAGCGCCGCTCGCGCCATCGACGATGGCGGACGGGTCGTGGGCTGGTCGTTGACGGCATCCGGGCGGCAACACGCGACGCTATGGCACGACGGCCGAACCATCGACCTGAACGACCTGATCGGCCCGCAACGCGAAACGTGGGAACTGACTCACGCCGGCGCGATCAATCGTCGCGGACAGGTCGTCGGCAACGGGCGCTATCGCGAGGACGGTCGCGACTACATCCGCGGATTCATCCTCGATCTGGCCGATCCCGAGAACCTTCGGCAACTGCCGCCGATGGAGGGGGACGACGAGACCCGGGTCACGGGGCTGAACGACAAGGGCCTGGTGGTCGGCACGTCGGATACCCGCGGCGTCCTCTGGGACGGTGACCAGATCATCGATCTGGGAGAGATCGGAGAACATCCCGCGAAACCCGTCGCGATCAACAACACCGGACACGTCGTCGGGCACTTCACGTCCGGTTCCCACGAGACGCACGCCTTCCTGTGGACGCGCGAGGCCGGCATGGTCGATCTCGGCACGTTCGGCGGGCCGCAGAGCGCGGCGACAGCCATCCTCGACGACGGCACGATCCTGGGCTGGGCCGAACTTTCCGCACGCGAACCGCGCGCATTCATCTACCGCGACGGCGTGATGACGGATGTGAATACGCTGCTGCCCTACGAACTGCCGGGCAAGCTGAACTGGGCGTACGGCATGAACGACTCCGGACAGATCGTCGGCCGTGGAGGCGTACCGAACCCGGAACGGGGCGGGGGCCTCGGGCTGGATGCGTTTATTGCCAACCCTCTTTGCGACCGCATTAGGCGTGTGGAGTCCGAGTGCTTCCGCGGCGATATGTTGCGCACAACAGTGAAGGCGAACCTGCCCGCCGGATCGTTCATCAGCGTGACTCACTCCGGCGAAGGCGCGCGGATCGGCCAGGTCGATGACCGCCGACGAGCGCGCTTCGAATGGCCCGAGCAGAGCGACGCGCAGGAGGTCTGCGTCGCCGGCTGCCCCGACGTCTGCTCAATGACCGAGTGCCTGCCGCCGCCGGAAGCGTATCTGCTTGTGAACCTAGGTCCATTGCCCGGTGGGCGTGGGCCGGACGTCGAGGCCATCAATGAGGCGGGCGACGTTGTCGGCAGTTCGGACACGGCGTTCGGCCAGCGGCGTGCCGCCTTGTGGCGGGGCAATAACGTCTTCGACCTCGGGACTCTCGGCGGTGAGAGCAGCTTCACCCGCGACGTCAACGATCTCGGCCAGATTGTCGGAACGTCAGACCTTCTCGAGGGCGGTGGGCGCGCGTTTGTCTGGGCGGACGGGGTCATGACGCCGCTCGCCACGCTCGGCGGAGACTTCAGCGCGGCCGACGCAATCAACAACCAGGGGTGGATCGTCGGCCTGGCACGAGACGACCGAAACGACTACAGCGCCGTGCTGTGGAAGGACGGCCAGATCTTCGACCTCGGCATCTCTGACGGCGATCAGTCGGGTGCGCTGGACATCAACGATGCGGGGCAGATCGTCGGCTACTCCTACGTTCGTTCAAATGCGGCTCACGCCATTCTCTGGGATGAGGATGGGCAGGTTCGCGACCTGGGCACCCTGGGGGGCAAAGAGAGCTTCGCCCGGGCGATCAATGACTCCGGAGTGGTCGTGGGCCGGGCGGACATCCAAGGTGGCGGCTATCATGCGTTCGTCTGGACGGAGGATGACGGCATGATCGATCTGGGCACGTTCGGCGGGCAGCTCAGCATGGCCTGGGCGGTCAACAACCGCGGCCAGGTCGTCGGCGAGTCGATGCTGCCGAACAATGCGTATCGCGCGTTCTTGTGGGAGGGTGACCACATGACCAACTTGCAGGATCGCGTGCCGGCCCACTGTCTCTGGGAGTCGATGGGCCGGGCCACCGGGATCAACGATCGCGGCCAAATCGTCGGCCGCGCCCGCACCCTCGACGGCGAGTCGGGCAGCTTCCTGATGACCCCCGCCTACTGCGGCGGTATCAGCAAGTTCAAGCTCACGTGCAACCGCAAAAACGTGCTGACCGCGCGGCTCTCGACCACGTATCGGCAGGGAACGGTCCTCACCTTGTCGAGCGACGAGGGTGAGCGCCAGTGCGTGCAGATCGACGCGCGTGGCCGCGGCCGGGCGAAGTGGCTGGATCAGCGCGGTTCGCGCGAAGTCTGCATCGAACAGTGCCGCGACGCGTGCGAAGCTGTGGATTGCTCATGACGGCCCGATGGCAAGGCTGATCGACCGCCGGGTCGCCGGCGTGTATCATGTCGTTCGCGATTTTCGCGTGGAGCGACGCGACCGATGGCGAAGAGCCGCAACTCCAAAAAGAAGAAGGCGACGACGACGGACGACCGCTGGGCGGAGGCCAGGCGGAAATGTCGGCTCGACGCCGAAACCGTGCGGATGGCGAAGGAACTCGGGCTGAATCCGCTCAGTCTCATCAAGAACATCCCTAACCCGCGGGAGCCGTGGAAGGCGCCGGTAGGCGAGTGGGTCCGTGGGCTGTACGAGAAGCGCTTCGGCCGGGCCGAGCGGACGGCGGCCGAGCGTGGCGGTGCGGCGCAGCGCTGCGACACGCCCGCGCGGCGCAAGCCCGTCATCGACGGCAGCCGTGCAGTTCCTGCGGAACCGTCATCGGATTCGTTTCCGCGCCTGGCGGTGTGGGATGAATCCGGCGACGACGCGTGGGCGCGGCGTCGAACCGCGGGCGGGTCCGCGCAACCACCGTCCGCCGCGTTGCCGGGCGCGGATGATTCGGTCGGCCCCATCGACTCGGATGACCTGGAAGCGTTCGATGAGGATGACTGGGATCCCGATGAACCGCCGAGCGACCAGGATATTCGCGAGCAGAACGATCTGCTGCTGCGGCGGCAGCGCGAGTTTCGCACTGCGGCCGAGTGGGTGACGCGGGAACTAGCCAAGCTCCCCGTCGTTACCAAGGTGGCCCTGTTTGGCTCGGTGGCGTCGCCGCTGAAGAAGGAAGTGCCCCGTTTTCGCGAGTTCCGCCGCGCCGGCGTCGAGGTCTGGCACGAATGCAAGGACGTGGATCTGGCCGTCTGGATCACGGACACCGGCGACCTGAAACGGTTGAAGAAAGCGAGCAGCCGGGCGCTGAACGCGCTGCTTGAGCGGCGGAACATCGGCGTCGCTCACCACCAGGTCGACATGTTCCTGCTTGAGCCGGACACCGATCGCTACCTGGGCCGCCTGTGCTGTTTCGGCGTTTGCCCGAAGGAGTTCAAGCCCGAGTGCCAGGTGCCCGGCTGTGGCGCATCGCGCTTCCTGCAGCAGCACGCGAACTTCACCTTCCACGCGGACTCCCTGGCGCCGGGCCGTGCCGAGGTGTTGTTCGATCGCGGGAAATGGAAAGTGATCCCGGAGCCCGATGAGGCGCCGTTCTGACGTGGACAGTACCGTCGCGGCGGCAGCACGGTTGGCGCACCGTCGGTGACGGAATCCGCGCCCGGCCGCGGACCATCGTGAAACGCGACGCTACTTCACCACCAGCGTCACGCCCCGCGTCTCCTGACACAGCGGCGTGCTGCGCCCGGGCACGTCGAGCAGTTCTGCAATCGTGGTGGCGGCGAAGGCGCGTTCGACCATCTCGGCCGCCTCGTCCAGACGCTTGTGCAGCGGACAGAGGTTGACGCCGTGCGATTCGATGCGAAGCGGGCAGCGTTCGATGCGCTTGACCGGCTCGACCGCGTTGACCACATCCAGCACGGTCAATTCATCAACCGGACGTGCGAGCGTGAACCCGCCGCCCAGTCCGCGCTTGGACTCCAGCAGTCCGGCCTTACGCAGCATCTGCAAGACCTTCGGCAGATACCCCGGCGGCACCTTGGTGATGCGGGCAATCGTCGGCGTGACCATTACCTCGCCCCGTCCCTGCGCGACCGCCACGACCGCCCGCAGGGCGTATTCGGCGGTGGGTGATATCATGCATCTCTCCAAAAAAGTCTAATTGGGCCTTGACATCCAAATTATACGCTGTAAACTTCCGTTAGTAAAGTGGACTTGTGGGTCCAAAATACTCTGAATTGTGACGGAGCGGAAGTCAGATGAACACGAAGCGGCTCTGGTGGGGGTTGGGAATCGTCATCGCGGCGTCGTTCGCGGTCTTAACCTATTACGGCGTACAGATTTACAGAATGGCGCCGCCGATCCCGGAACGCGTGGTCGCGGCGGATGGCCGGGTGCTGTTCACCCGGGCGGACATCGAAAGCGGCCGGCACGTCTGGCAGTCCATGGGGGGGCAGGAGGTCGGTTCGATCTGGGGGCATGGCGCCTACGTCGCCCCAGACTGGTCGGCCGATTGGCTCCACCGCGAGTGCGTCTGGCTGCTCGATCGCTGGGCGGCCGCCGACGCGGGCGTCGCGTTTGAGGAGCTTCCGGCCGAGACGCAGGCGGCGCTGAAGGCGCGGCTTTCGGGCGAGCTGCGGACCAACACTTACGACGCATCGACCGGCGACCTGCATGTGTCCGACCTGCGGGCCGACGCGATCGCGGCCGTCGGAAGCCACTACGACGCCCTGTTCAGCGACGACGCTTCGCTCGACGATCTGCGCGACGCTTACGCCATCCCCAGCGACGCCATCCCGTCCGCGGAACGTCGTCACATGTTGAACGGCTTTTTCTTCTGGGCGTCATGGGCCTGCGCGACCAACCGCCCGGGCGCCGACATCACCTACACGCACAACTGGCCGGCCGAGAGCCTCATCGCCAACGCGCCGACCGGCTCGATCATCGGCTGGTCGGTCGTGAGCTTCATCGCTCTGCTGGCAGGGATCGGTGCGCTGACCTGGCACTTCGCCGTGCAGCGGGCCAAGCCGGAAGACGAGAATGACCCGCCGCACCGCGATCCGCTGCTCGGCCTGAACCTCACGCCCTCCATGCGGGCGACGCTGAAGTACTTCTGGATCGTCGCGGCGCTGATTGTCGCGCAGATCGGGCTTGGGGCCGTGACGGCGCACTACGGCGTCGAGGGCAGCGGTTTCTACGGGATCCCGCTGGCCGAGATTCTGCCCTACGCCGTCACGCGTACCTGGCACACGCAACTCGGCATCTTCTGGATCGCCACGGCGTGGCTGGCGACGGGCCTGTTTCTCGCCCCGGCCGTGTCGGGCTACGAGCCGAAGTTCCAGCGCCTCGGCGTGAACTTCCTCTTCGTGTGCCTGCTCGTCATCGTCGTCGGTTCCATGATCGGACAATGGCTGGGCGTGCAACAGCGGCTCGGGTTGATCGCCAACCTGTGGCTCGGCCACCAGGGTCTGGAATACGTCGATCTCGGACGTTTCTGGCAGATATTTCTGCTCGTCGGTCTGTTCCTGTGGCTGTTCCTGATGGCACGGGCGATGTGGCCGGCGTTTCGCAAGGCGCGGGAGAACCGCTCTCTGCTGGCCATGTTCCTGATCGCCTCGGCCGCGATCGCGCTGTTCTACGGCGCAGGCCTGATGTGGGGTCGGCGCACCAATCTGGCAGTCATCGAATACTGGCGCTGGTGGGTCGTACACCTGTGGGTGGAAGGCTTCTTCG
>CAZYLK010000086.1:0-24464 GCA_964648365.1 uncultured Phycisphaeraceae bacterium | reverse complement strand
GAGAGTACGCCACCTTTTTGCCGACCGCCATCAACGAAATTCGGTTATACCTCGCATACGGGTGGCCCGGCCCCGAGTTCCTGTGGGACGATGCGCCGGAATGGACGGCGGACGCCACGGACGCAGCGCAAAATCGCGACCGGGATGACGATGGCGACGATGACGGCGAATCGGTGCTGCGGGAACGCTTCGTGCGCCTCCGGCCGCGCTGTTTCGACGACTTCTGGACCGTGACCCGGGCACGGCCTCCGCCCGCGCGCGGCTCCCCAACGAAAGCGCAAACATGAGGGCGCCGGATTCGCGCGGATCTGCAAGTGCCCCAAAACGGAAGCGCCACGAGCAGTCCCCGGCCATCGCCGCCGGACCGCTCGTGGCACGCGTTGCATATGCGATTCTAGGCCGCTGTGCGGAGCCGGGTCAAGCTGGGGGGCTGGCCATGCGGGGCGCTGAACGGCGGCCTGAGCACGGCGCCGTCCGTTGCGAGGCGAAACCGCGTCGCCGCCTGGATCCTGTGGACCGCCGGGAATCCCGTGCCCGGCCGCTCAGCCCTTGTCGCGCGCTGGACCGCGGGGTGCGACCTGCGGCCGCGCGGGGACGACGGTGATCTGGCTGACCAACCGGTGGCGGTACTTCTGCTGAAGCTCCTGAATGTGCTTGCCGTACAGATCGATGTCATCGTCGAAACGTGAACTGATCTCGCAGCGGCGCCTTCGGACTTCCTCTACGATCGGACCATCGCTACTCATCGTCGTGCCTCCACGGCTGAAGCTGGTGAGGTGTGACCAGCATGGGGAGCCCCAGGTGCATCTTCAGATTCACGGCTTCCAACGGTGCCCGAGATCACGGCCCCGCGACCACGGGCTTTGTGATCAGTTCCGGCGGGGGGCCGGGCCTGAAAACCAGATCGACCTCGACCGTCCGTCCGGCGTCGCACGTCAGCCGCGGCGTGACCACCTCGACCATGCGTTCCTGCGGTGATCGGGTCGCCAGCCAGACGGATGCGGCCGGGACTTCGGTGAACGAGAATCGGCCGTCCGCGTCGGTCTTCACCGTGGCCAGCACGCTGGAGGAGGGCGGCAACTCCTCCGCGTCCAGCGAGACGTAGTGGTCAACGATCGGCTGGCCGTCGGCGTCGACAAGTCGGCCGCGGATCGTCCCCGCGGGGATCATCACGAAATCGACGCGGCGCGGCTCGCCGGGCAACACGGTCATCCCCGGCCCACCCCACGAGGCCAGCTCCGACTCATCCGGCGGGCGGTTCGCCATCCGCAGGTCGCCCTGGCGGTGAAGGTTCTGCTCGATCCAGCCGGACTTGTGCGGAGCGATCGTCGCGGCCTGCAAGCCGCTGTGGTCTTCCATGAACAGCATTCCCGGTCCGAACTGCAGCGTGTAGGCGCCGGTCGCGTCGGTCGTGGTCACGCCCGTGCGTCGCAGCGTTCCGGCGCCGCAGTACGCCGTCACTTCGACATCGGCGAGCGGTCGGCCGGCCTGGTCGCGGACCTCGCCGAAGACGCACCAGCGGAGCCGGTTGTCGTCGCCGGTGGCCGCCGCGGTCCTTGTCGCGGAAGGCGTAGCGGCTGCGTCGCCTTCCTGGGCGACGGAAGTGGGCTGGGCGGGTGTCGTGCGGCATCCTGCGGCCGGCGCGAGCGCGGCCAGGATGATCAACAGGCTTAGATCGCGCATCGGTGAACTCCGAAGGTCATCAACGGCAATAGAGAGAACGTGCGGCGTCCGGGCTTTATTAGTCTGCGGTGCGCTGCCGCGGCTCATGGAGTCATCTCGGAGAGTTGGTTTCGCCGCACCGCGGCCGGCACTTCGTCCCAGATCCGGACCGTGCCGTCGTGCGAGGTGGAGACGATGCGCGTGCCGTCGGGAGTGAATCGCACGCTGCGAACGGGCTCCGTATGGCCGCGCAGCGTCGCGACCTCGTCCCACGTCGCCACGTCCCACAGTTTGACATTTGAGAACCAGGATGCCGAGGCCAGCCGACTGGAATCCGGCGAGAAGGCCAGGCCGGTGACGAACTGGCCGTGGCCGCGAAGCATGGCGACGGATTCCCCGGTGTGAGCGTCCCATATCCCGATCGTCTGGTCCCGTGCCCCCGACGCGAGGAACCGGCCGTCCGGGCTGAAGGCCACCGCGTATACGTCGTGCCCATGCACGCCGGGCGTCGCCCGTGACTCCAGCGTCTCAGCATCCCAGAGCCTTACGGTCGCGTCGCTGGAGCCGGTCGCCAATGTCTGCCCGTCGGGGCTGTACGCGATGCACCAGACCCGCTGTTCGTGCGCCTGCATCTGCACGAGCAGGCGCCCGTCGGCCGCGTCCCTGATGCGAATCGAGCCGTCCTGAACCACGCAGGCCAGGTGGCGCCCGTCGGGACGGTAGGCGAGCGCGTAGATGCCGTCGCGCTCGTCGTGCTCGCGGAGTATCAGGCCGGTGTCGGCATCCCACACGCGCACCGTGCCGTCCGCCGAACCCGATGCGAAGGCGTGGCCGGCCGGATGGAAGGCGAGGGAACGAACCCGGTTCTTATGGCCGGCGAGCGTGGCAAGACACTGTCCGGTTGCCAGATTCCAGGTGCGGATCGTGCCATCGGCGGCGCCGGAGAGCAGCCGGTCGCCATCCGGGCTGACGGCGGCGCACAGCACTTCGGCTTCGTGGCCGCGGAGCGTGTCGTCCGACGCCATGGTGTCGACATCCCAGACGCGCACCGTGCGATCCCATGAACCTGACGCCAGCCGCCGGCCGTCCGGGCTGAACGCGACCGAGTAGACCAGTTCTGCGTGCCCGTTCAGCGTCGTACACAATGCGCCGGTAGCCATGTCCCACAGCCGGATGGTGTGGTCGGCGGAGGCGGATGCCACGTACCTGCCGTCCGGGCTGATGTCCACCGACCAGATGGAGTTGTCGTGGCCCTCCAGTTCGGCGCGCAGCGACCAGGAGCCGACGTTCCACAGCTTGACCGAATGACCGAACGACCCCGTCGCGAGTACCCGTCCGTCAGGGGAAAACGCCAGCCCTCGGACATCCCCGCCGTCATCGATGACCTGGCCGGCGGAGCGGTAATCGTCGGTGTTGAAGACCCGCACGCTGCCGGATTCGCTGGAGATCGCGAGCAGCGCTCCGTCCGGGCTGAACCGGACGCTGCGGACCGGGAAGGCGGGATCGCTCAGGTCGCGCAGCAGGCGTCCGCCGTCGTCCAGATCCCAGATCAGGATGGCGCCGTTGGTGGCCGTCGCAACGAGCCGGCGCCCGTCCGGGTGAACGGCGACCTGATTGACCCGCTCCGCGTCGACGGGCAGCTTGTGCTCCACCGCGCCGCTCTGCACGTTCCAGACGTAGACGCAGCGATCATAGCACGCCGTGGCGACGCGGCGCCCGTCCGGCGTGAAGGCCACGCCGAACATGTAGCCGCCGTCGCCGCGCAGGGTGCGCACGGGCGCGCCCGTGCTGGCGTTCCATATCCGCACGGTAGAGTCACGCCCGGCCGAGGCGAGGGTGGCGCCGTCCGGACTGTAGGCGACGTCGGACACCATGTGTTCGTGTCCGGTGATGGTCAGCGCGCTGCGGTCCGACAGGCGGTCCAGATAGCGCCATTCCCAGTTGCGGTGCAGCGCCGGCGCGGCGCTGAGGGCGGTGCGCATGCGCTGCAGCTCGCCGGCCTGAAAGGCGGACTCGGCGGCCGCGATGCTGCCCACATAGGCCTGCCACATGTAGGCGTCGCGCTGCCGATGAGCACGCACGCCGAAACTGACGCTGACGGCGGTGGCGGCGACGAGAATGATCGACGTGGCGGCGATGGCCGACACCAGCGCGCGATTGCGCCGGGCGAACATTCTGGCCTTGTAGACGACGCTCGGCGGACGCGCGTCGATCGGCTGGTGATCGAGATACCTGCCGATGTCGCGGTGAAACGCCTCGACGGAGTCGTAGCGTCGTTCCTTGTCCTTCTCCAGAGCCTTAAGCAGAATCGTCTCGATGTCGCCGCCCAGGTTTCGCTTGAGCTGGCTGGGGCGGATGGGCGGCTTCTCCCGGATGATCTTGGGAATCTCGAACGCCACCGACGACGACAGGTCGTAGGGCAAGCGGTCGGTCAGCATCTCGTAGAGCACCACGCCCAGAGCGTACACGTCGCTCCGTGTATCGACTTCGTGCGCGGGGCCGGCGCATTGCTCAGGGCTCATGTAGCGCAGCGTGCCGACCACACCCTCGCCCGCGAGCATCGTCGTGACCGTCAGGTCGAGATCCGTCGCCAGCGCCACGCCGAAGTCGATGACCTTCGGCTGCCCGGTCTCGTCCACCAGGATGTTGCCCGGCTTGAGATCGCGATGGATCACGCCGCGCTGGTGGCCGTGCTGAACGGCGTCCGCAATCTTGAGGAACAATTCGAGCCGCTCGCGCAGCGTCAGATTCTCGTCCAGGACGTAGCGGGTTACGGGGCGGGCGCTGGGCACGAACTCCATGACGAAGTAGGGCAGCAGTCCGTGCTCGTCCTCGTGCGTGCCGGCGTCGTAGATCTGCGCGATGTGCGGGTGGCGCAGATGGGCCAGAATCTGCGCCTCGTACGAGAGCCGCCGCAACCCCTCCGGCGTGGTGCGGCCGGCGCGCATGAGTTTGATGGCGACGTGTCGGCTCGGCTGCTCCTGGTGGGCGAGGTAGACGGCGCCCATGCCGCCGGAGGCGATGAGTTTCTCGATGCGATAGTCGCCCAGCCTGCGGCCGATCAGCCCGAGGTCCGGGGCGTTCGGCATGGCCGGCGCGGGGCCGCCCAGACCCGCCATCTCGACCGGCGTCTGTAAGAAGGCCGTGGATCGCGCCTCCGCGTCCAGGAGCGACGTGACCTCGGCGAGCAGCGATGAATCGTCGTTGCACGCCCGCTCCAGGAAGGCGGTCCGGTCGCCCCGCGCCAGCCCGAGCGATTCTTCGAGCACCTGCATCACACGTCGCTGGCGGTCGAATCGGGCGTCAGTCATCGACGTCGTTCCCTGTGGTCCTTCGCGGTCAGCGGACGGGGCACGCCGGTCCGAATCCGGTTCGGGTCAAAAAAAACCATTCCGCGTGACGGGCTTCCGGTCGAAATCTCGTTTCTGCGGGTAGAGACAATCCATTCGGGTCGCATCATACCACGGCAAACCCGTGCCGGGATGAGGCCGCAGCGGGCGTAGTGGCTCGGCGCCATCCGCTACCGGACGCAGCGACCCGGCGCAACGGTCAGTCCGTCTGCGGCGGCGGTGCATCCGGTTCCCGCAGCCGTTTGTACAGCCACGCCCGCGCGCTGCGCCACTTGCGCTCCACGGTCGGCAGCGACACGGACTGCGTACGGGCGATTTCTTCCATCTTCATACCGCCGAAGAATCGCAACTCGACGATGCGCGCCAGGCCGTCGTCGATCTGCGCCAGTTCCTGCAGGCACTCATCCAGCTCGAGAATATCGGCCGCTCGCGTCTCGACCGCGTCGAGCGCCTCATCGAGGGGTACAGCGCGGCGCCCGCCGCCGCGCTTCGTCGTCTTGCGCCGGCGGGCATGGTCCACGAGGATGGATCGCATCGCCGTGGCCGCGGCGGCGACGAAGTGTGAATCATCGCCGGGCGCGACGCGCGTCTGATCGATCAGTTTCAAATAAGCCTCGTGTACGAGGGCGGTGGGTTGCAGCGTGTGATCGGCCGGCTGTCCGCGGAAATACCGGTTGGCCATTGCCTTCAGTTCGTCATAGACGGCGGCAAGCAGTTGTCGTGCGGCTGCGGAATCGCCGTCACGGGCTTGCAGCAGCAGTTGCGTTGCGTCGTCGGTTGCGTCCATGCCAGAATTCTCGCGGCCGTCGTGAAGGGTTTTTCCTCGCAATCTCGTTGTAGCACTACAGAGAGACTACCGGCCACCGCCATTGTACCTCGTTGGGGGCGGAATTGGGCCAGGCCGGGAAAAACCCTTTATTCGGAGACGAAGCCATGCGCAAAGCGACAACCATTCACCTCATCGCCGCATTGATGACTGCGGGCTGGGCCGCGACGGTCCAGGCCGCCGCAATCGGCACCGCATTCACCTACCAGGGACGACTGGACCGGGACAATGAGCCGGTCAGCGACGAATGCGACTTCCAGTTCCGCCTGTACGACGCCGAAATTGACGGCAACCAGATCGGCGCGACGGTTCCGATCGACGCGCTGCAGATCGAAGATGGTCTTTTCACCGTGTTGCTGGACTTCGGCGTGTCCGCCTTTGTCGGCGAGGCGCGCTGGATCGAAATCGGCGTCCGATGCCCGTCCGGGCTGGGTCGCTTTGTGACACTGGAGCCGCGTCAGGAACTGACCCCGACGCCTCACGCCGTCTACGCCAGCGAGGCCGCCACGGCCACGGATCTCGAGCTTCCTTACGAAGGTGAGACCACCGCGGCGAACTGCGGATTCTCCATCGTTAATGACTCCAACTCGCTCTGGTCGTCCGCGATCTGCGGAACCACGCTGGGCAGCACGGGCCGCGGCGTCGTCGGCGTCGCCAAGTCTGAGACCGGCATCAACTGGGGTGGCTGGTTCCAGAGCAACAGCGAGAGCGGCCGCGGCGTGATCGGTTATGCGCCGGCGGAAGAGGGAACGAACTTCGGCGTCTGGGGCGAGACCGCGAGCACCGGCGGCAGCGGCGTGTTCGGCCGGGCGACCGCGGAAAGCGGATTCACCCACGGCGGCGAGTTCCTCAGCGACAGCATGAACGGCCGCGGCGTCTCCGGCATCGCGACGTTTGATCGTGACGCCGCGACGACGTACGGCGTGTATGGCCGCAGCGACAGCCTCAGCGGTCGCGGTGTGTATGGTAACGCGGATGGCAACTCCGCGGTCGGCGTGTATGGCATCAGCCAGCAGGGCATCGGCGTCTACGGCCGCACGAACTCGTTCGAGAACAACGAGGCCGGCGTCGTCGGCTACTCCGGCGCGACCAGCGGTCAGGCGCCGGGCGTCCTCGGTCAGGCGGTTTCGCAGATCGGCACCGGCGTCCGCGGCATCGGTCGCTGGGGCGTTCGCGGCGAAGGCACCTCGGGCGGCATCGGCGTCTATGGTGAAAGCTCCGGCTCGACCGCGACCGGCGGATACTTCCGCAACTCGACCGACGGCGTCGCGGTGTTCGCGGACGGCAATAACGGCCTGCCGGCGATGTACGCCCAGGGCGCCAACAATGGCGTCAGCGCGAGTGCGTTCAGCCACGACGACCTTGTCGTTGAAGATACCGACGCCGTGCTCGGACTCTACAGCAACACCGGCGGCAACTGGGCCTCCGCGATCACGATGGCTCAGGTCGACGGTAACGGCGCCCTGGTTGATAAGTGGTCGATCGCCAACACCACCGCCGGCGAGATGCGTTTCCTCTATGGAACGGATCCGGGCCATGCCGCCAATCCGTGGATCATGCGGCTCCATCCGGACGGCCGGACGATCGTCCGCGTGCTGGAAATCACCGGCGCCGACCTGGCCGAGCGCTTCCCCGCCACCGAGCAGGGCGAGCCGGGCATGGTGATGGAGATCGATCCCGATAACGCCGGCAATCTGCGCGTCAGCCGCGGCGCCTACAACCGCCGCGTCGCCGGCGTGGTCAGCGGGGCCGGTGACATCCCGGTTGGCGCCATCCTCGGCAACCTGCCGGGCAGCGAAGGTTCCCCCGCGATCGCCCTGAGCGGTCGCGTGTGGGTGAAGTGCGATGCGTCGTGCGGCGCGATCGAGCCGGGCGACCTGCTCACGACCGCGGCCCTGGAGGGTCACGCGATGAAGGTTAACGATAACGCGCGTGCGACCGGCGCCACCATCGGCAAGGCCATGACCAGCCTGAAGGAAGGCCAGGGCCTGGTGCTGGTGCTGGTGAACTTGCAGTAACTGTTTTTCTTCCGCGGGGCCGGGCGCGTGCCCGGCCCCGCCTTGTCTGGAGCTTCTTATGAAACGCACAAGCATCCAACTCGTCGTCGCGAGCGGCCTGGCAGCCGTGTCCGCCGTCCGCGTCGAGGCGTTTCCTGAGATGGTTGAATCGCCGATCGTCAGTGCCGCATTCGACGGTCACTCGGCGGGTGTGCGAATCCAGCCGGTGGACCTGCTGATCGTGCCGGATGCGAACTCGATGCGAGTCGTGTTCAACGATTGGAACCTGGGCGCCGGCAGCCGCGTGGTGCTGCGGTCGCTCGAAGACGGCCACGAGCAGCACCTCGACGCGGCGGCGATTCAGCGTTGGTCCGCCGGCAGCGCCTGGTTCAACGGCGACGCGGTCGAGATCGAGGTGGAAGTCGCTCCGAAGGATCGCGGCGTGTTCGTGTCGGTGGCGGGCGCACTGGTGGCTCGCTCCGAGGGCGGACTGATCACCTCGATCTGCGGACTGGCGGACAATCGCGTTGCCTCGAACGACGCCCGCGTCGCCCGATTCCCGGGTGGCGATCCGGACGAGTGCGACGGCGGCGGCGGCTGCACGGCGTGGCTGTTTTCCAATGGCGCGCTGATGACGGCCGGGCACTGCGGACCGGGCAACGGCTCGCTGGTGCAGTTCAACGTGCCACTGTCGGATAACGACGGCACGCTCAACCATCCCGGTCCGGAGGATCAATACCTGGTCGACGGATCAAGCGTGGTGAACGCCAACAGCGGTTCGTTCAACGACTGGTCAACGTTTCAGGTGGATCCGAATACGGAGACCGGCCTGCTGCCGATCCAGGCGCAGGGCGCGTTCTTCCGCGGAACCATCGACGATCAGAACCCGGCCAGCATCCGGATCACCGGTTTCGGGTTCGACGACGATCCGCCCGGGTCGTGCAACTGGGTCAATACGCACAAGGCCCAGCAGTCGCACGCCGGCTCCTATCAGGGCTACGTGGACAGCGGCGCGACGTCGCGCGTTCATCAGTACCGGGCGGACACCCGCGGCGCCAATTCCGGCGGGCCGATCATCATGAACGGCACGTCGCTGACGCTCGGGATCCACACCAACGGCGGCTGCGACGGCACCGATCCGGAAGAAGGCGCCAACCTGGGCCCCAGCTTCCGCAACACGGCTCTGCGGGCCGCGGTCGAGGACTTCCTCGGCGCCGACGCGGTGTACGTCGACATCGGCCACCCGTCGGACTTGCAGTTCGGCACGGTGTTCCGGCCGTTCGATGCGGTGCTGTCGGGCTACAACAGCGTTCCGGCCGATGGGACTGTGTTCCTGATCGCCGGTAACTATACGGCCGCCAACGGAAACGCGACGGTCTACGGCGGCAAACGCGTCGTGATGCGCGCGCCATCGGGGCGCGTGCTCATCGGAAACTAGAAACACGCATCCAGCCCGCTGGATGCGAGAATGGAGATAACGTCAATGAATGTTCATCGTATCATACAAACGAGCGTGGCCGCGGCGCTGGCGGTCCTGACCGCCGGTTCGAGCGTCCACGCCTTCCCGCCCCCGGCGACCGGGGTGGACGTGCCGGAAATGGCACAGTTCGACACCATCATGCAGAACTTCATGGACGCCAACGGCATCGACGCCGGCGTCCTGGGGATTCTGCGGAACGACTGCATCGTCTACATGCGCGGCTTCGGCTGGGACGACGCCGACCATGACAACCTGCTGTCGCCGGACCAGATGTTCCGGCTGGCCAGCGTGACCAAGGTGGTCACGGCCTCGGCGGGGCAGCTTCTGATCGCCCGCGGACAGCTTGACCCGAACGACTTCGTGTTCGACCTGGGTCAGCAGGGCGGCGGAATTCTCGACTACGATCCCTTCCCGGATCTGGGTGACGACCGCTACGAGGACATCATCGTCGCCGACCTGTTCGGCCACCTGGGCGGCTGGGAGCCGGACGAGCCGGGCATCCCCGACTGGACTTATCAGGAGATCCAGATCGCCAACGACATGGACGTCAACTCGCCGCCGTCCCGCGTTAACATGGTTCGCTACATCCTCGGTCAGCCATTGCAGTTCGACCCGGGCGACAACGGCTATACCGACCCGAACGGCAACGCGCCCTATTCGAACATCAACTACCTGGTGCTCGGCCTGATCATCGAGCAGATCACCGGCCAGACACTGATGGACTTCATCCAGCAGGAACTGCTCGGCGAGTTCCCCTGGGTTGACGAGGCGGACATCGCGATGGGGCGGACGTTCTGGAACGACAGGCATTCACGTGAGCCGGACTATCACTCGTTCGGCAAGGTGACCAACGTGTTCAACCCGAACGGCCTGTCGGTGGAGCAGCCCCACGGCGGGTGGGCGCACGAGATGCGCGTGGGTCAGGGCGGACAGATCGCCAGCGCAGTGCCGCTGCTGGTGCTGGCCAACAACCACACGATCCGCGGCGTTCGCATCGATCCGACCAACGGGAACTCCTGGACGCACACCGGCTCGCTGCCGAGCGGTACGGCCACGGTTCTCCGCCGTCGCGGCGACGGCATCTGCTTTGTCGTGATGTTCAACCGCCGCTCGGTGACCAGCAACGGCACCAGCTTCGGCGGAACCATCAGCGGACTGATCGACACGGCGATCACCAACGGCGGCTTCGAATGGCCGACGCAGTGTGTCGACGGCACGTGGGTGGACGTTGAGAACGGAAACATCATTGGCAACGGGACGTTCTTCAACCCGCGGCTCTACGTGTGGCAGGGCGTCAACTTCGCCCCGATCGGCGGACGCGTGCAGTTCAAGCCCGGCAGCAGCGGCTGGGTGGGCCTGATCGACAAGCACGTGATCCTCAATGCGCCGATGGGCTCGGTGCGCATCGGGGAATAGTCACACCCGGCGCGGCAGCCGGAAAGAAACTGGACAAACGAATGACGCAGCGCTGGTTGCGTCAGAAAGACGAGGATTGCAATGGATACCTTTCACAAAAACGTCGCGACGGCGCCGGCCGCGAGCGGGAAGCGCCTCATGGCTGGTCGGTGTGGCGGTTGTATCGCCCTCGCCGCGATGCTGGTGAGCCTGCTGGCCGGCGGGGCAAAGGCCCAGACCTACTCGGTGCGGTGGAGCACCGTTGACGGCGGCGGCACCTCGGCCGTCACCGGCGCGAACTTCAGCCTGGCCGGCACGGCGGGTCAGCCCGACGCGGGCGTCATGACCGGCTCGACCTATCGCCTCCTGGGCGGCTTCTGGCCGGGGCCGGGCGAGTCGTCCGGCTCGCAGTGCAGCGGCAGCGAGCGCATCAAGAAGGCGAAGTGCAAGAACAAGCAGGGGTCGAACAAGCTGACGGTCAAGCTCATCAAGGGCGCCGCCCTGGATACCTACGCCGTCGAACTGTCGACCGGCGAGAAGATCGAAGGCGTGCTCAACAAGAAGGGCAAGGCCAAGGTCGTGTTCGAAGGCGTGGCTCCGGGCGGTCAGAAAGCCACCGCGACGTGGGGCTGCGGCGCCGAAGACGGCGTGGAATTCGCGTGCCCGTGACGGGCATCTGAAACGGACAGACCCTGTTTCATGGGAGGGGCCGTGTCCGGCGCAGGGCAGGTGCGATCAGCGCCCGCCGCGCCGGCGCGGCCTCTGTCGCTTTTCGCAGCGCGATCGCCGTGTTGCTGGCGCGACGGCTCAAGCCGGCGGGTGTTCAACTCAAGTCGACGCGAGGGCTGTCCCCGATGGCGTCGCCGTCGCGATCAGAGGTGATGCGGCTGTCATGAGCCGCGCGCTGATCCCGTCAACAACAGCTTCGAGGTTGACCCGCTCGGCGGCGGCGCGTGAATCCATAAGCGTCCCGATCCGGTCGAGCACGAAGGCGCGGACGCAGATGAACCGGTCCGCCCGGCGGACGTCTTCCCAGGTGAACACGGTGACTTCACGCCGATTGCCGGATGGCGACACAAGGACCCCCGTCGGATTCGCGGCCACATAGCCATGTGCGGACCGACCGCGCGTGCTGATTGCATGGATCGACCCTAGCACGCTGCCGTACCCGACCACCAGCCAATGCAGGTGCTCCATCAACCGGTCAGCGTCGCCGCGGCTCAGGATGGCTGCGACGGTCCACGTGATGGGGATCGCCACACACAAGTTGAAGAGCGGCAGCCACGCGACCAGGCGAGGCAGGGCCGGCTGCTGCGTGAACCAGACCCGGGTGGCGTCGTCGTAGGCCGTGCCGCAGCGCGAGCAGGTGCGATCGCCGGCTGAGGCGCGCAGCCTGTCACCACAACGGAAGCAGCATGTGAATGGCCCCGTCCGTTCGATCATGCCAACGCCTTTGCACCGGCCCCGTGACGAGTGTCACCGGAGGATGCCGCCATTCTACCGTCGGGTCTCACGTCAACTCAAGGAAACCGGGTCGACGGACCGTGCCGAAAGCCGATCAGCCCAGGCGTTCACGAACGCGCGCGACCAGGTCCATGTTCTCGTGCAGGACGGCAAGCACAAGAACGTCGTCGTTCCGCTCGCGAATGAAGAAGACGTAATGATGCCGGCAGCGAGAGACTCGGATGTCTTCGCGGTAATCGAACACTGACTTCTCGGGCGCGACCTGCCTGGCAAGTGCGCCAAAGTGGTCCTCGAGTGCGGAAAGGTAGCGAACGGCCTGCCCGACGTTCCAGGTACGGGCGGTGTAGCGGCCGATTTCCACCAGGTCTTGCTCCGCTTCAGCTCCGAGGGAGTACCTAGGCATTCAGATCGCCGCCCAGGGCTTCGCGTTTGACCTGATCCGAAATCTCCTCGACGGTGCGTGAACTGACGCGACCGGCGCGAGCATTCGCCAGGCGCCTGTCGAGCAGGGTCTCCAACTCGGCGAGGGCCGCACTCTCGTCTGAATCTGGCCTTTGCCTTCCGAGCGTACTGCTCAGCACGAATTCCTTAATGGACTTGCCCTGCAGGGCCGCCAGCGCCTTGAGCCTCTGGTGCTCCTCTGCAGTGACGTCGATGGAAATGCGGCTCATGGGGAAAACGCTCCGTATCGGTTCGTCGTCCCAACAGTATACCACCTTACCCACATTTTGTCAAATTGTGGGATCGGCGCACTGGTCTGCGTCCAACGCCCCTTTCGTCGGGTCGGTTCGTCGTACCGGGTGTCGCCCTCCGAGCCGGTGTCGCACGGCCCGCACCCGGTCATTCAGCGCTCGACCGCAGACCTCGGCCCGCCCACGACGCCGAACGTCAGCACTCGCCCCACCCGCCGCGCCAGCGTCGTTACGTCATCCACGATCAGGTAAAACGCCGGCACGCCGACCAGCGTCAGCACCGTCGCGAAAGCAATGCCGAACGCGATTGAGATCGCCATCGGAATCAGGAATCGCGCCTGGAACGACTGCTCCGCCATCAGCGGCGCCAGGCCGAGCACCGTGGTGATCGTGGTCAGCAGAATCGCGCGCAGCCGTGACGTACCGGCGGTGACCACCGCGTCAAACACGCTGCGTCCTTCGTCTACGAGCCGATTGGCGAACGTCACCAGAATCAGCGAATCGTTTACGACGATCCCCGTCAGCGCCACCATCCCGATCAGCGACAGGATCGTGATCGGGAAACCCATCACCTGGTGCCCGATGACTACGCCGATGAAGCCGAACGGGATGGCCGTCATGACCACCAGCGGGCGCGCGTATCCTCGAAACAGCGCCGCCAGGAGAAAGTAGATGATTCCCAGCGCAATCAGAAAGTCGCGCCGCAGCGAGCCGAAGGACTTGCGGAACTCCAGCTTCTGACCCGCGAACCGCAGCGATACGCCGGGATATTCCTGCATCAGCGTTGGAAACAGGGCCGCCAGCGACTGCGAGACGAGTTCCGCGTTGGTGACGTTGTCGTCGACATCGGCCGTGACGGCCACCGTGCGGTCCTGGTCGATGCGGCGCAGCGTTGCGAAGCCGGTGCCTTCGGTGATGCGGGCGACCTCCCGGATGGGAACCAGCGCCCCGGACGGCGCCGCGACGTACATGGACTCCAGGTCGTAGATGCTGCGGCGATGGTCTAGCGGATAACGCACCATGATCTTCACGTCCTCGCGTCCGCGCTGAACTTTGCGTGTTTCAAGGCCGTAGAATGCAGCCCGCACCTGCGCCGCCAGACTTTGCGTCGTCAGGCCGAGGGCGCGGGCCGAGTCGAGCAGTTCGAGCTGAATCTCGCGCCGGCCCGCGTCGAAGTCGTCGACGATGTCGTGGACGCCCTCAAAAGCGGACAGTTCGGCCTTGATGGCGCCGGCCACCGACACCAGGTCGTCCAGGCGGTCGCCCGTGATCTCGACGTGAATGGCCGCCCCCCCCGGGCCGCCTTCCATCGCGTTGAACTTCAGATATCGCACACCCGGAATCTGCGCCGTGCGTTCGCGAAGCTCGCGCAGGATCTGCTCGCTGTTGCGGTCGCGCTCCCGCACGTCGATGAGTTCGATGAACATCTGCGCCAGATGCGCCTGCACGTTCGCGGTTCCCATGCCGCCATTGGGCAGGTTGGCGCCCAGAAGCGTGTACACGGACTTCAGTTCCGGCAGGGCCATGACGGCCTCCTCGACCGCCAGCGCCGCCCGACGGGTCTGCTCGGCCGGCGTGTTGACGCCCATCTTCATCTCGCAGGTCAGCGTTTCGGCGTCCATCTTCTGGAGCATCACGAACGGCACGTGCCCGCCGCCGACGGCACATCCGCAGACGATCATCGCCGCCACGAACACCGCCGCGGTGACGTAGCGATACTCGAGCGATCGCCGCAGCAGCGATTCGTAGGCGACGCGTATCCTGCCTTCTCCGATCCGGGCAATCAGTTCCCGATACCGCCGGACGAAGGGATGGGCCGGACGCGCGACCTCGCCGGCCGCACCATCGCCGCGTCCCGCCGGCCGCAGCCCGTGGGCCAGGTGCAATGGCAGAATCGCCAGCGCCTCGAACAGCGAGATCGAGAGCGTCAGGATCACGATCACCGGCAGCACGCCCATCCAGTCGCCGATCTGCCCCTCGATGAACATCAGCGGCAGGAACGCGCCGATCGTCGTGGTGATGGCGATGATCACCGGCCAGGTCACCTCTTCCGTCCCCCGCACAGCCGCCAGTTCCGGCTCCAGCCCCTCCTCGACCTTCGCATAGACGTTCTCTCCGACAATGATGGCGTCGTCGACCAACATCCCGAGCACAACGATCAGCCCGAACATGGTCATCAGATTAAGCGTCACGCCCAGCGCCTTCATGGCGATCGCCACGCCGAGCACCGAGAAGACCAGTCCGACCATGACCCAGAACGCGACCCGCCAGTTCAGAAAGAGGATCAGCGACAGCCCGACGAACAGCAGGCCCCAGAGGCCGTTCCGCTGCAAGAGATCGAGCCGGCCCTCGATGAAACGCGACAGGTCCGTGTGCAGTCCCAGCCTGACGGTGGGGGGGTAGGGGTCGGCGGCGGCCCGTTCGTGGATCCGCTGCAACTCGTTGCCGGTCAGCGTTGACCACCCCCGCTGCCACCGCGACTGCTCCAGCGGCTGGCCCAACTTGCCGTGAACCATCGCCTTTACCTGCGAGGCGATCCGGATGGCGTCCTGCTCCGGCGTTTTGTAGACCACCACGTTGACCGACGGTTTTCCCTGAAAGCGACCGGACGTGTCCGTGTCCTCAAAGCCGTCGATGATGTGGGCCACGTCGTGAAGCCTGACCTGTCGTCCCGAGGAGTCGCTGCGCACGACGATGTCGTACAGCGCTTCGCCGCGCTCCTCTTCGCCGAGCGTTCGCACCGCCACGTTCGCCGCGGGCGTACGTACCTGCCCGCCAGGCAGGTCGAGGTTGGCCGCTTCGATGGCCGCGCCCACCTCCATAAAGGACAGGCCGTATTCCATCAGCTTGTCCGGCCGGACCTCGACGCTGATCTCGTCGTGGCGCGTGCCGGTCACGACCACGTCCGTGATGCCCGGGATGGCGAGCAGGTCGTCGCGGACGCGCTCGCCGTACTCTTTCAGCACGCGGTCGGTCAGATCGCCAAACACCGCGATGCTGATCACCGGCCACTTGGGCTCGAACTTGCGGACGACGGTCTCTTCGGCCTCTTCGGGGAAGTCGTCGCGCGGGATCGCGTCGATTTCCGCCTTGACGTCGTCGACAACCTGGTTGATGTCGTCGAAGCCGCTCTCCAGTTCGACCGCGATGGTGCTCAGACCCTCGCGAATCGTCGACTCGATCTTCTCGACGTGCTCGACGTCCTTGATCTGCTCTTCGATCTTGAGCGTGATCCCTTTTTCGACCTCCGAAGGGGTGGCGCCGGGATAGGGGGTGGTGATCAGGACCAGGTTGGGCCGCGATTCCGGGAACATCTCCCGCACCAGCGTCATCGCGCTGTACGCGCCGCCGGCCAGGATGCCCCACATGAGGAGGTTGACGACGACCGGGTTGCCGACGCTGAGCCGGGGGAGCGATTTCATGGCGTCTGTCCCGCGGCGTCGGGCATGTCGGGCGTGCCGGGCGCGCCCGCCTCGGTGGATCCCGCGATACGCACCGCACGCCCTTCGTTCAGCCAGTCAAGGCCGGTCAGAACGACGGCGTCGCCCGGGTTGAGTTCGCCCGTGACCACGGCTTCGTCTACCAGGTATCGCTCGACGACGACGCTGCGCCGCTCCACGACGCCATCGACGGCGACCAGGACGCCGTCGCCGCGGATTGCGGATCGCGGGATGACCAGCGCTTCGGGGAGGGGCGTGCCTTCGATCAGGCCGCGGACGAACGCGCCCGGCATCAGCGGGCGGGACGGATCGTCGTTTTCGACTTCGATGAACACGGCGAACGTACGCGACGCGACGTCGGCCTGCGCATCGACGCGCACGATGGCGCCGACCCATTCCACGCCCGGCGTGGATTCGAGCTGAAGCGTCGCCGGCGCCCCCACGCGGACGCGCGGCCGCGCCGACATCGGCAGGCGGATGGCGACTTCAACGCGACCGGCGTCCATAACGGTAATCAGCGGCGAGCCGACGTTGACCCGTTCACCCTGCTCGACCGCCAGTTCGAGTACGGCGCCGTCGAACGGCGCCGCGATGGTACAGCGTTCGATGTTCAGCGCGGCCAGGGCTTCCGCGGCGCGGCCGGCGCGGGCCATCGCGTCGTACTCCGCGCGCGACGGCTCGATCATCGCGAGTTCATTTTCGCTCGCCTGGACGGTGCGCCGTGCGGCTTCCCATCGCAGAACGGAATCGTCGAGTTCCTTCTTGATGCCCTGGCCCGACTCCATCAGGTTGCGCTGCCGGTTGACCTCATCGCGGGTGAGCGATTCCTCGCGCCGGGCGATCTCCAGCAGACTGCGGATGTTCGATTCGCGCGTGCTCAACTGGGCGAGCCGCGCTTCCGCAGCGGCGACGTCTGCCCGGGCGCGGTCCAGCTCATGTTGAAACTGCCGATCGTCCAGGCGAATCAGCGGCTGGCCCGCGTCCACCTGGTCGCCGACCCGAACGTCTCCGACGCGCTCCACTACGATCGCCGAGACCTCCGCCTTCAATGGCGACGTCCGGTCCGCACGCACGGAACCGTAGCCGGTCAGTTCCTCGATGGCGTCCCGACGCTCGGCCAGGGCCACTTCCACCACGGGGATGGTCTGAATCGGCACGGCCCGCGGCGGCTCCAGCCGCGTGGCCAGCAGCAACCAGCCCGCGGCGCTGCCGCAGAGGAGCACGGTCAGGATCAGGACGACGGACGGGAGAAATCTGCGGGGCATGGCGCTGGCCGGACCTCACTGGCGCGATTCTGCGCGGCGGCGGCGCCACGGAACGCGCCTGACCTTCAGCGGACGACGACATTCTAGATTCCGCTGCGGCCGCTGACGACAGGCCGACCGGCAAAGGGTGTTCCTCGCGCAAAAAAAGCGGCCCGGTGGGGTGGACCGGGCCTTGGGGAATCCGTCCAATGGGGGATTGGACGGTGAGTGAGCTGTATTCAGGCGCTGGCGCGCCGGCCGCCACGCGGGCGGATCAATGCCATCATCGTCTCGACGCAGCCGCGAGCATCATCGCAACCGCCGAAATCAGAGCAACCTGGACGCGAATGGCCCGAGGACTTGCAACCGGTCATCAGGCCTCGACGGTCGCCGAACCCACCGCGCTGAGCAAGTCAGCCGCGCGGTGCGTCGACTCCCACGTGAACCCTTCCCCCTCGCGACCGAAATGTCCGTGGCGGGCCGTCGCCACGTATTTCGGACGTCGAAGATCAAGATACTCGATGATCCCCCTCGGCGTCAATGAAAAAACTTCGCGAATTGCGGAAACCAGCGCCGAGCGCGAAATCTGCCCCGTTTCGAAGTGGTCTACCCAGACGCTGACCGGCTCGGCGACGCCGATGGCGTAGGCCAGTTGCACTTCGCAGCGGGTCGCCAGCCCGGCCGCCACGATGTTTTTCGCCAGGTGACGGGCCATGTAGCAGGCCGACCGGTCCACCTTGGTCGGATCCTTGCCCGAAAACGCCCCCCCTCCGTGCCGCCCCATCCCCCCGTAGGTGTCCACGATAATCTTGCGTCCGGTCAGCCCAGCGTCGCCGTGAGGCCCGCCGATGACGAACCGGCCGGTCGGATTGATGTGGAAAATGATGTCGTCCGACCAGAGATCCCCCCGTTCCGCCTCGATCACCGGGCGGATCGCCAAGTCGATGACCTGCTGCCGGGCGTCGTCCTTCAGGTGCCCCTTGCGGGAGTCGAAGGCGTCTTCCGTGTGCTGGGTCGAGACGACGACCGTGTGTACCGCGGCCGGGGCGCCGTCGTCGTAACGGATCGTTACCTGCGACTTCGCATCCGGTCTAAGCCACGAAAGTTTCCCATTTTGACGCAGTTCGGCCAGCCGCTCGACAATCCGGTGGGACAGGTGGATCGGTAGCGGCATGAGCGTCTGCGTCTCGTTGCAGGCGTAGCCGAACATCAGGCCCTGGTCGCCGGCGCCCTGCTCCTGGTGGAGGCCCTGGCCTTCGGTGACGCCCTGGCTGATGTCGGCGGACTGGCTGTGCAAGGCGCGCAGCACCGCGCAGCTTCGGTAGTCGAAGCCGATGGCCGGGTCGTCGTAGCCGATGTCGCGGATCATGTTGCGTGCGGTCTGCTCGCAGGCCTCCAGCGCCCGTGCGGCAGGCTCATTGTGGACCGTCACCTCGCCCGCCAGCACCACCAGGCCGGTGGTTACGAGCGTTTCACACGCGACGCGGGCGTTCGGATCGTGTTCCAGCAGGCTGTCCAGCACCGCGTCGGAGATCTGGTCTGCCACCTTGTCGGGGTGACCCATGGATACCGATTCCGACGTAAAGAGCTGACTGCCTTCTGCTATATCCATGTCAATACGCCTTTCGGTAATCTGGGGGGGCAACCGCGACGCCTCCTTGGACGCGCGACGCTGCCCGATCCGGTTCTAGTCCATTTCCAGTAGACGGGGCTTCTTGATGTCCGGATCGCGACGGGGCCCCGCAGGCTCCGGCCATGGTATCGGCCCCGCTCGAACACGCAAGCCGCCGATCACTCTCAATATCGGACCTTGCAACGCGGCACTGGAGGCGGCGTTCGTCGCGAATCAGCCGAATCGTGGCCGGACCCCGCGATGCGGATGTCGGCGCTCCGGTCCGGCCGATCGCTAGTGCGATCGAAACCGCATCGTGCCGCGACCCAGCGTCGAGGTGTTGAAGTTGATGTACCGGACCATTCCTATGCCGGTTGCGAAGTCCCACCAGTCGTGGTGCGCGGGATAATCGTCTATCGGGAAGGCGTCGCGCAGGTCGATGTCGGCCTCGGCCTCCAGGAAGTCGGCCGCTCTTTCGTAAAAATCCCACTCCTTCTCCGTCAACTCGTGGTCGGTCAGCACGACGATCAGGATATCGAAGGTCGAGGGTGCCCCGGGGTAGGCAGGCAGGCGTGGCCCGTTGGCTGCGATGATGTCTTCGATCGTCACGCGCTCGATCCGGTCCGCCGTGAACTCGGTCAGACCCCCGGCAAGCTTCGCGACGCGCTTCGGGTTGATCGCCACGCTCACGTCCGGAACCTCATCCGGCGGCGCAAGCCCCATAAGGTAGAGTTCCAGCGTCGCGTAGGGCATGAAGTTTTGAGCCAGCCCGCTCGCGTACAGTTCTGCCCGGTACGTGCCGCCGCCCACCTCGACAAACGACGCGGGATTCCAACCTCCCAGCAGCCCATAGACCGACGTGTAGCCCCAGTGCCCACCAAAGTGGCCGACCTGCGTCTCGATTGCGGCGGGGCCGCGCAGGTGGGCGGCCCAGAAGTGAGCGAACTCATGCAGGAACCGGCCGGCGACAAGATCCTCTTTCGTGGGCAGGAAGACGTGGCCGCGGCCGATCTCGGCGCAGCCGAAGCACGCTCGATCTTTGAGGGCGCCGGTCCCTGAGTCAACCGGCGCATAACGCCGGTTGAACGCCGCGGCGGGCGGCGACGGCCGATTCCGCAGGATCGCGGAGACCTCGACGTCGGCCTGGCCGTAATCGAATAGTTCCTCGTCGGTGAGGCGCTCCAGATCCTCAGACCAGGCCAGAAACCCGCGCTCCTGCATCAATCGCGCATGCGCTATCGCGTCGTATTCGTAGTCCAGCACGAACACGGTCGCTTCCGGGCGATAGTCCAGGTGTGCCGCAACTTCCGTAAGCACAGCGTCCAGCGACGGAGATGCCAGCGGCGGCGCGTTTACGATGGCGTGATAGAACCGCGCGTCGACCAGCGCAACCGCGCGTCCGCTCGGCGAGGTCTGGTAATCGCCGCCACCCAGGTAGACGATCGGTCCGGGGACGTTGTTGCAGGAGGCCGTCAGCGCGATCGCGGCGATGGCCAGGCTGATCCTGCTTCGTCCGGGGCCTGCCTGCGTTGGCGCGGTATGGGGCCGCGCGGAGCTATGGAACGATGGTGAAGAGTACGTGCAGTCGTTGCTCATGGGTCTTCCCGATGATCCGTGCCTTCCGGGCCCGTAGCTTAAGGCCGGTTGTCGTTGGGGGGCGGGTCATCCTCGTCGGCTTCTGTGTAGCCGAGGCCGCTCAGCGCGCCCTTCATGCCTGGATCGGGGGCCGGTCGAGTGAGTTTCTCCCGCTCCGCCGCGATGCGCCGGCCCAGGCTGCGACTTGCGGCGATCCGTTCCACGATGCGCTGCTTCATCAGGCGAGCCATGTCAGGCTCTTCGGCGATGACATTTCGCAACTCGTGCGGGTCGGTTGACAGGTTGTACAGTTCATCCGCGCCTTCGGTCAGGTGGTAGTAGCGCCAGCCGTCCATCGTGAGCGCAAACTTCTCGCCCGGCTCCCAGTCGTCATCCTTGTCGCTGCGCTGGCTGAAGGCCATGTGCGGAAAGTCACGCGGAGCGAAGACGCTGGTCGCCGTCGCCTGCGACGCCAGCAGCCGATCAAGCGGCGGGCCGCACAGTTCGAACACCGTCGGAAACACGTCCGCCAGTGAGAGGATGCTGTCGATCCGCGACGGCTGGCGTGGCTCGTTCCATGGAACGCGTACGATCAGCGGCACGTGGATCTGTTCACCGAAGATGCGACCATGCGCCGGCCAGTCGTGCTGGCCGAGTCCTTCGCCGTGGTCCGCGGCCACGATGACGATCGACTGTTCCCACAGCCCGGCACTGCGCCAGCGGGAGAACAATTCGCCCAGGTGGTGGTCGAGGTAGGCGATCTCGCCGTCGTACTCGTTGTGGATGTCGGCTGCGGTGCGGTTTTTCCACTTGTCGGGGAAAGACTCGGTGATGCGGCGCTCGGCCAGCCAGGCTTTGAGCGGGTCGTCGGTGGTGAACTTCGCGTCGAACGGCGGGGGCGGATCGTAGGGCCAGTGTGGATCGAAATAGTGGATCCACACAAAGAGGGGGGGGGCGTCCTGCGCGTGCGGTGCGGCTTCGTCCTGCGGTTGGGGTCGTGATTCGTCCGGGGCGGTCGCGCGGGCTGAAGCCCGCGGCTCGGCAGATTCGGAGGGCGGCGGCTCGGTGCCGTTCGGCTCAGCGCCGTTCGGCTCGGCACTATCTGGCTTGCCGTCGGTCGGTTCTTGCCCGGCGCCCGGTCGCACATGAGCGCCAATCCAATCGAATACGGCCTTGTTGGTGTCCTCCGCCCGGCGGATGCCGTCGAGCTTCCAACTGTCCACGGCCGGCTGGTTGTAGTCGTCGAAGCCCGCGCCCAGGCCGGTCGAATCCCGCACGGGGGCGGCGCTGACGAACGCGGCCGTGCGATAGCCCAGCGGCGCAAGCTTTTGCGCCACGGTCTGGAGCGCCTCCGTCGGCACAAACACCTCGTCGATCAGCCGCGTGTTGGACGTGAACCCATGCTCGATCGGCAGCACGCCCGTCATCATCGACAGGTGAACCGGGAACGTCGTCGCCATCGGCGCGATGGCGCGGTCGAAGACGATGGACTCCCGGGCGAGGGCGTCGAGGTGCGGCGACGTGTCGCGGAAGTAGCCGTAGCAACCGAGGTGATCGGCCCGCAGTGTGTCGAGGGTGATCAGGAGGATGTGGGGTCGGCGGCCGGCGGCTACGCCAGCGTGGCTGGACGCGGTTTCCTGCTTCCGGCCCGTCCCATCGGATTGCGCTTCCTGCGTCGTCGAAGCCGCGCCGTACTGAATCGGTTGGCCCGCGGCCGCGGTTCGCTCGCTGAGGCTGTCCCCGGCGTCGACCAGCCAACCGACTGCCAGCAGGGCGCCGGCGCCGCAGACCATTGCTCCAAGTATCGCGTGTCTCATCGAACCTCAGCCAGCACAACGAATCGACTCACGCCGTATTCCATCCTACCCGCTGGCGTCCGATCACGCCCGCCGACCATCCGCGACAGCGCGTTACCTCATCCCAGCCGCTCGGGCCTCACCGCACGCCGGGCGCGCCGCGGCCACAAATTTCGTCGGGCTGGCTTGATTTTGTCAACAACTACACCTATAGTTGTGCCAGTGGCCGACGGCAGGCCGGCAACCGGGCCGTGGCTTCCAGGCCGGCGAGGGCGATGCAGATGGCGGGTGCCGAGTCGACCGGGCTCGGCGCGGCGTCGCACCGTGCGACGCGCCGGCGCTGCGCGCTGACGACACCCGTTTCGCTGGCCGGCGGCGGATCGTTCGATGTCTTTATTCATCCCATGTTGCTCGAAGTGGGTTCGCGTTGGGGGATGGTTTCACGGCCGCGCGCGGAGTGGGCGCTGCGGCGCTGGGACGGCCGGTTTCGGCCGGTCGGCGGGTTCAGCCCGCCGGTAGCCGGGAGGTTGGTAGATGCCAAGACATACAGGTTTCCTTGTCTTAGTCGCTGTGTGCTGCGTCGCGTCGTCCGCGGTGCGGGCGCAGACGCAGGAGGCGATGCTGGTGGCGTCCAATAGGATCACCAGCGACATCATGGGTTGGGATGTCGCGACCGACGGCCAGACGGTCGTTTCGGGCGCGCCGTTCGGCTCACACTCCGGGTTCCAGCAACCCGGCCGGGCGTTCGTATTCGAGCGGGACGAGAACGGCGCCTGGTCGCAGCGCCAGACGCTGGTGCCGTCGCACCTGGAAACCAACGGCTGGTTCGGCATCGCTGTTGCCGTGGACGGCGACACGATCGCCATCGGCGCCGAGGGAGAAAACGCCGGCATGACCGACGCAGGCGCGGTCTACATCTTCGAGCGCAAGCAAGGCGCCTGGCAGGAAACCGGCAAGCTGACGACGCCTGACCCGAACGGCAACGACCGCTTCGGCAGTTCCGTGTCGCTGAACGGCGATGAACTCGTCATCGGCGCCCGCGGGCACACCGTCAACGGCAACGTCGCGGCCGGGGCGGTGTACACCTACCTTCGCAACGGCAACGATTGGGAGTTCGACCAGAAGCTGACGGCATCGGACGGGGCCGGCAGCGACGTCTTCGGCATTTCGTGTGACCGCGACGGCGATGGGCTGATCATCGGCGCGAGCCTGGTGGACGTGGACGGTATGGCGGACGCCGGGGCGGCCTATGTGTTCCGGCGCGTCAATGATGCGTGGATCGAAGAGGGAAAACTGGTGGCGTCCCAGGCCGCCGCCGCCGTCGAGTTCGGCAACACGGTCAACATCGACGGCACGACGGTAGTGATCGGCGCCGCCAATGAAACCTACGACAATCGGGACAAGGCCGGCGCTGCCTACGTCTTTGAGCACGACGGTAAGTCATGGAGCGAGACGGCCCGCCTGACCGCGCCCGACGGCGAGGGCGGCGATCTGTTCGGCATCGACGCCGACGTCGAAGGCGACACCCTGCTCGTCGGCGCCTACCTGGATACGAACGAAGGCGGCGGGGGCACGGGCAGCGTGTATATCTTCGACCGTTCGGGGGACGCGTGGACCTATCGCACGCGGTTTATCCCGGAAAACGCGGTGCCGCGATTGCTGTTCGGCTGGACGATCCAGATGGCGGCCGGGCGGGCGGTGATCTCGGCGCCCTTCTTTGAACTCAACCGCGGCGCGGCCTACGTCTTCGCCGACCTGTCCGGCGGCGGCGAGTGCCGCGGCAAGGAGGCGATCAGCAAGGCCGTGTGTTCGCGCTCGGGCGACAAGCGCAAGCTGGCCGTCACGCTCGTCGGCGGCGTCGACGGCGACACCTGGCACATCGCCTTGTCCGACGGTCAGACCGCCGACGGCGTACTCAACCGCAAGGGCAA
>CAZYLK010000085.1:23076-24509 GCA_964648365.1 uncultured Phycisphaeraceae bacterium | reverse complement strand
GCGAGTTCATACGAACGGTGAATGCGTCCCAGAGTCGCCGGCTACCACGGCCCGGCCGCCGATCTCACTCAAACAGGTCCAACTGCCGGGTGTTCCTGACCTCGGATTCGATCTGCCCGTCGCCCAGTTCGGTGATGAGCCGGTCGCCGTCGTGGACCTGGTCGCGGCTGCGGACAATGGCCCTTCCGCGCTTGAGACGGGTGATGGAGAAGCCGCGCTGGAGGACGCTGCGATGGCTCAGCGCCGCCAGCAGGGCATCGAGCGCGTCGATGCGCCGCGACGCCGCTCGCCGGGTGGCCTCCATGGCGGTCGCCAGTCGATGCCGCACGGTTGCGAGCCGCCGCCGTTCCGCGGCCGGACGTTGCAGCAGCGGCGACCGCTCGATGTCACGAGCGGCGCGGTCGAACGTCGCCACTTCGTTTGAAAAGCGCTGACGCATGGCCGACAGCAGGCGCACCCGCGCGTCCGCCAGTCGAACCGCCTGCCGGCTCCAGTGGACGTGCGGCGCGATGCGCTCCAGCGTGCGACCCAGCGCATCCAGCCGCCGGCGCAGGCCGGCACAGCGCTGGGACAGCATCCGGGCGGAGCGATGTTCGACGTCGTCGAGGGATTGCACGCGTCGGTGGACGATCGCCAGCGGCTCGGCGCACCAGCGGCGCCGCTCGATGGCGTGCAGCCGCGCCCGTCCGAGTTCCACGCCGCCCGCGGCTGCACGGAACAGTCGCGCCTCAAACTGCGCCAGCCCCGCCAGAACGTCGTCGAGCACCGGCACGGCCAGTTCCGCCGCGGCCGTCGGGGTCGCGGCGCGAACGTCGGCGACAAGGTCGCAGATGGTCACGTCCACCTCGTGCCCGACTGCGCTGATCACCGGCAGGCGGGACGCGTGAACCGCACGGGCCACCACCTCCTCGTTGAACGCCCACAGATCTTCCAGCGATCCCCCCCCCCGACCCACGATCAGCAGGTCGATGCCCAGCCCGTCGCCGTAGCGGCTGAGCCGGTGGATCGCCTCCGCAATCTGCGGCGCGGCCGCGGCGCCCTGCACGGCCACCGGATAGACCGATACTTCCACGCACGGGAACCGCCGCCGCAGCGTCTGGAGCATGTCGCGCACGGCCGCGCCGGTGGGGCTGGTCACCAGCGCCACGTGCCGCGGAAACCGCGGCAACGGCCGCTTGCGGGACGGGTCAAACAAGCCCTCGGCCGCCAGCCGGGCGTGAAGCTGCCGGAACGCCGGCTCCAGCGCGCCGATGCCGCGCGGCTCGATGCTCTGGGCATAGAGCTGATACCGCCCGCCGCGCTCGTACACGTCGACGTAGCCGCCGACGATGACTTCGAGGCCATCGGCCGGCTGAAACTTCAGCCGGGCCGCGCTCGATCGCCACATGACGCAGGCCAGCTCGGCCGCGTCGTCCTTGAGCGTGAAGTAAAGA
>CAZYLK010000085.1:0-22976 GCA_964648365.1 uncultured Phycisphaeraceae bacterium | reverse complement strand
GCCTTATCGGACGGATCATCCCGATCGTGAAGGTCTCGTTTGTTTTATGGGAAATCCGCGCGAATTCTGCGCATCCCGCTCGCCTCCTCCAGGGTTCGGGAGTAGGATTGGTGCAACTCGGTAAGCCAGCGGGGTTGTATTCCTGACGACCGCTGGTAGTTTGGGGAAAGAAGCACGTCTCTCGTCCAACTCCCCCCTGAGCGACGCGCGACTCGCGCACCCGGACGAGAGGTCTGCAAAAGGCGGCCAAGGATCGGGGGTAACTTGCCATGTCTGCTCTAGCTAACGGCCGGGCGCTCGACTGCGTGCTGGTCGACCTGAACACGCAACACGATTTCTGTCTGCCCGGCGGGGCCTATCCCGTCGCGAATCTGAGTGAGGTCATTCCGGCGCTGCGGCGGGTTATGGACTGGGCGCGCAAGAACCGCGCGCCGATCGTTTCGTCGATCGACTCTCACCGGCGATGGGAACTCAATCACGAGGGTGTTCAGGTTCATTGCGTCGACGGGACCGACGGCCAGCGCAAGCTGCCGTTCACGATCATGAAGCGGACCATGATGGTCGAGGGCGATAACACCCTCGGCGTCAAGTTGGACTGGTTCGACGAGTACCAGCAGGTCATGTTCCGCAAGCGGACTCAGGATCTGCTGGGCAACCCGAAGGCCGACCGCTTCCTCACCCAACTGCCCTGCCGCCAGTACGTGCTGTTCGGCAACGGCGTCGAAAACTCGGTCAAATCGCTGGCGCTGGGCCTGCTGGCCCGCGGTAAGCCGGTCACGATTCTGGAGGACGCCTGCGGGTTCTGGAGCGCGTCCGACTCGGACCTGGCGGTGCGGCTGATTACGGCCAAGGGCGCCCGGATGATGCGCGTGGACGAGTTCACCGGCTCAGAACTGCCGCGTAACGCGCAGGCCATGACGCGCCGGCCGCGGGCCGATCGCCCCGTTGTGAAGCCACCTGCCGCTGCTATAATCCGCCCGCCGGCGACGCGGGCCGTGCCCCCAAACAGCACGGGCGCCCGTGCAGGCCGCCAGGCGGGCTGAGCCTGGCATTGAGAACGGGCCGCGCTCAGGGCTGCATTCGCGACGTGCCGCCGGGCGGGCCGCGGATGGCGGCGGACGTGCGACGGTAGACGACGACAGGCTGACTCCAGAGCGTCATGGCGAAGAAGAAGAAACTCCCCAAGCAACTGGCCATCCTCGATGAGGACTTGTGCACCGGCTGCGACGCCTGTGTCACCATGTGCCCGGTCGATTGCATCGACAAGATATCCGACCCCAACCACCCCGGCTACGCGATGGGCGTATGCACGATCGACCTGCCGGTCTGCATCGGATGCAAGCTCTGCGCCCAGGTCTGCCCGTGGCACGTCATCACCATGGTGCCGACGGAAGAGGTGCTCAAGGTTCCCGCCTTCGCGGAGCTGCTCGAAGTCGAGTAATCGGAGCCCCCGCTTTCAATCGCGGGTTTTCAGAGCCCCCGCATTCATGCGGGGGTTGCGTCGCGCCGCGAAGCAAACAACGCAAAGGCGCGAAGGGGCAAAGACGCAAAGAGCAGAGAAGAGAAGATTCACGCAGACGGTTGCGATCGTCGACTGTCCGCAGCACACACGCGAGTTGCAGGGTCCGTGAGTTTTACCGTCGGCGCGCACCGGTGTGCCACGACGAGCGGGCGAGTCGGCTTGCGCCAGCCGCCAACCCCCGCTTGAAAGCGGGGGCTCTGAGGACGCGGCTCTGAGCGCGGGACTCTGAAGCACGGTCTTATCCCCGCCTCTCCCTTCTTTTTCTTCTTCGCGCCTTCGCCCCTTCGCGCCTTTGCGTTAAGTTCTTCCGTCTTGTCCGATCGCGGCCAGAGTCGCTAGAATCCCAGCATGATCGACGGATGCGGACGTGAAATCGACCACCTGCGGCTGTCGCTGACCGACCACTGCAACCTCGCCTGCCGGTATTGCATCCCCGAGGATGCGAAACCCAGCGGGCACATGATCGACCCGGACTTCGCGTTCGAGACGGTCCGCTGGCTGGTGGAAGAGCACGGCATCCGGCACATCCGCCTGACCGGCGGAGAGCCGCTGCTCTATCCGCACCTGCTGCCGCTGGCGCGGCGGATCAAGGCGCTGCCGTCGCTGCACCAGATGACGCTGACCACCAACGGGCAGGCGCTGGAGAAGTTTGCTGTTCCGCTCCGAGATGCCGGCCTCGACCGCATCAACATCTCGCTGGACACGCTCAAGCCCGACGCTTTCAAGGAACTCACTCGCGGCGGGCGGATCGATCACACCCTGCGCGGCATCCACGCGGCCGTGGAGGCGGGCCTGACGCCGGTGAAGGTCAACCTCGTCGTGCAGCGCGGCGTCAACCATGACGAACTATGCGAGATCACCGAGTGGGGCCTGAAGCTCGGCTGCGTGGTCCGCTTCCTGGAGGTCATGCCCATCGGCCCGCTGGCCCATCTGACCGACCAGCACCTGGTCCCGGCCGCGGAGATTCTCGACCGGCTCGGCGAACGCTTCCACCTCACCGAGATCCCCAGAAAGAACGGCTCGCCCGCGGTGGACTACGTCGTCCGCCGCAAGCCGAGTGACGTACGCCAATCCGAACTGTCCGCCTTCCGCGGATCAGGGAGGTACGGCAGCGGCCCGCACCCATGCAATCCGTCCGCCTTCGGCGGATCAGGGCGGGGCAACGCCGCTGACGGTCAAGACCCCGACATCCTCGGCGTCATCGGCCTGATCGCCTCGACCACGCGCCCCTTTTGCGACGTATGCCGCCGCCTGCGCTTCACGGCCGAGGGCGACCTGGTCCCCTGCGTCCACGACCCGCGCCACTACTCGATCCGGCAATGTTGGGACGGCGCCCGCCTCGACACCACCGCCGCCGGCCGGATTCTGGCGACCGCGATCGGGGCGAAGCTGCCCGAAGGACCGAAGTCGCAATCGCTGATCATGCTGACGCTGGGGGGGTGAGGGTGGCTCGCTACGAGGTCGCTCGCCGGCCGTCGTCCGGCTCCCGCGTGATCGTCCGCCCATCTGCGCCGCAACTTCGGTGTGCCGGGTGATCCACCGCCTTGCCGGCGGTCAGCCGCAGTCCACGTTCGCCCGGTGCTGGCCGCACTCGACGATCGACACGGTGTGCTGCCCGGTCTGGCGGGTGAACTTTACCTTGCCCTTGCCGCCCTTGCCGATGACCAGGGTTTGCAGATTGCCGTCGTTGTCGATGGTCAACTCGGTGCCGCGGGCCAGCGAGGACTTTACCAGCACCTTTAACTTGCCGCGCTTGCAGGAGGCCTTGAACTGGCGGATGGCGTCGCAGTCGAGGCCGCCGATGGGGATCAGCACCACGGCCCGTTCCGGGCTCCAGGCACCGTAGTGGCCCGAGCCGATGATCCAGCCGTTGTCATTGATCTTCTCGGCCGTGTCGATCATGAAGCCTTCCGGGATCCCATCGGTCAGATCGTTCAGATCGCGCATGCCGTTGGCTTCGTCCCAGATGAATCCGTGCCAGTAGGCGTCGTCCACGATGCCGCCGCCGACGACCTGGCCGCGGTTGTTGATGGCTTTCGCGTGCGTGAAGTCCGTCGTGCTGCGGGGCATGGCGGGCAGCCAGCGGACGCCCTCGTCGCGGCTCCAGATGAACGGTCCCGTCTCGCCGATGCCCCGTCCGTACGGCCCTTCTCCCACCACGACGCCGTGATCGTTGATGTCGAACGCCTCGGTGATCCCCATGTCGTTGCCGACGATTTCGTAGTGAATGTCGACGTGCTCGCCGGTGTTGAGGTCGAACAGGAACGCCTCAAAGTCGCCGCAGGAGCCGGTCCACGAGCGGACGCCGACGATCTGGTTCGATTCATTGACGGCCCGGGCCTCGTGGGCGGAGGGAACGCCCAGGTCAATCAGGGATCGCGTGCCGTGGACTTCATCCCACACTTTGGCGGTGCGCGTATACCGGCAGCCGCCCCAGTAGCGGCCGGTCACGTCGCCGACGACGACGTTGGACTCGTTGATGCCGTCCGCGTCGCTCATGAGCGTGTCGACCATGCGGCCGTCCGGGTAGAGCAGGCCGCGGCCGCCGGCGATGACGCCGGCATCGTTGATGACGCCGCCGATCTCCCAGGGCGTCTTGCCGTCTTCGCGCGTCCACAGGAAAGAGCATGTGCCTTCCAGGGGCGTTGCGCATCCCGATGCCTGGTTGCGGTTGTTCAGACCCCCAACTCTGGAACTCGCGTAGCGATACTCCAGATCCCACGGTTCGATGATGACGAGTTCGTACCGGTCGCTCGCTGCGCCCGCCCGGGCGAGCAGCGCGATGGCGCCGGCGGCGAGGAGGAAAAGGGTCTGCGCGTTTGAGGTCTTGATCATACGTGTTCCAATCAGCGATACGAAGGGCTTCCGGCTCGCGTTGTCATCCGGATCGCGTCACAGCCTGGGCCAGGAACGGCGGCGACGCATCCGGTGCAGCCTGGTGGAGCAAGCGGTGTGCCGTTGCCTTTGGCCGGGCGCGATGGGGTGCGTCCGATGGTCGCCGGGCGGGCCTGCGGGTCGGCAGAGGCGGATGGGCCGTCCGGTTGTGGGGGCCGCCTCCTCTTGCTGCGCAAATCAGCCGTCACTCGCACCGCGCACGAACGCGCGGCCCCGCGAGCCTGTTCGCGGTGCGCGGGCTTACCGCCACGGCCCGAACAGGCTCTCGAGCGAAATCGCGATGCCGAAGAAGACGCCATGCAACAGGATGGCCAGCAGCAGGCCGCCCAGCGCGACGGTGAGGCGGGGCGGGCGGCCTTCGGTGGTGCATTGTCGCCAGACGCGGGCGAGCGCGGTCGCCGCGGCCAGGGAGCAGCCGACCTGCATCGTCGGGCACGCCAGCCAGCGGTACACCAGAAGCGTCAGGCCGGCCTTGGGTGCGACGATCCAGAAAAAAGCCACGTTCTGCGTCACGGCGAAGGCCAGCGCGGTCAGTCCGGTGCAGAGGTAGATCTGGCGCTCGTTGCGGAAGAGATATGGCCGTACTTCGACGATGAGCGCGACGAAGGCCGCCTTGAGCAACTCTTCCGCCGGGATGGTGTAGGTGAGCATGAGCGGCAGCCGCGCCGCGAGCGCGAGCGGGACGAAGCCGATGCCGAAGAACGCCGCGAGCGCGGCCGCGGCGATGCCCCAGGGCGCGCCCGCGGCGATGACGGCCCACCTGTGAGAGGCGGGCGTCGTCTTCATCCGATCGGCGAGCCAGCTTCCGTAACTGCGCGTGGTTGCGGCTGGCGGGCGGTACAACTCGATGTGACCGCATTCTGGACAGGGTCGTCCCAGTTCGAGTCCGCGCAGATTATGGCCGCATCGGCTGCACGACCAGTCGCGGTCAATCTCGACGCGATCGCGCGGGAAGATGTCCGGCTCGTCGGCGACGTTCTGCGCGTCGCCGAGCGTGGACGCGGCGAGCGAGCCTTCCCGTGCGAGCATCTGTTCGGCGCGGCGTTCGGAAGGATCGACGGGGCCGCCCGTCGGACGCAGGTGCGGCTCGGCATGGACCGACGGATCGTCTCGACGCTTACTCGGCGGGCCGGTCATGCGGCGATCCTGCGCGAACCACGGCCGTGCCGAACGCAAAGACCTCGACAGCCACGGCGCCCTTGTTGCGGCGGTTCGGATTGCCGCTGAGGATGTTGCACGTCTCGAAGCGGAGGTTGTACACCTCCGAGGCGCCCGCCCGGCGGGCCTCGTCGATCAGCCGCAGCAGCGCCTCGCGCCGCGCCCGCTCCATGAGCGTCTCGAATACGCGGATTTCTCCGCCGACGAGGTTGCGCAGCGCCCCGGCGACGCTCTTGAAATAGTCGGACGCGATGACGGCGTCGCCGCAGACCATCTCGCAATGGCGCACGTCGTGTGACAGCGGCACCTGGCGCAGGTTCGAGACGCGCACGTCGGCACAGGCGCTCTCGCGTGCCGCCAGAGACGCCAGGTGCGCCCGCTCGCGCCAGCTTCCCACGGCCCATCCCAGCCCGATGAACGCGAACGGGAGGACGACGGGCAGCAACTGCCACCAGAGGTCAGACATCGGCCGCCCGCTCCACCATGACGGCCGTTCCGTAGGCGTAGAGTTCCGCCGCCCCGGCCGTGACGGCGCTCGTGGTGAAGCGCACGTTGACGACGGCGTTGGCGCCGAGTTCGTGCGCCTGCGCCAGCATACGCTCGACGGCCTGTCGCCGCGCTTCGGTGAGCAGTTCGGTATAGCCGCGCAGCTCACCGCCGACGAGGTTTTTGAACCCCGCGGCCAGATCGCGGCCCAGGTGCTTGGCCCGAATGGTATTGCCCTGCACAAGGCCCTTCAGTTCGGTGATGGTATATCCCGGCACCGTTTCGGTATTGACGACGATCAAGCGATATTCTCCAGCACGCCACCAGCAAACCGCCGGCCGGATCGGCGGGCGATCGTACCTCCCCCCCGGCGCGGATGCTACGCCTTTTTTTTTGCAGGCGTGGTGACTCCGAGTGACTTGCGGGTGCAGGATCTGCATGGACGCGCCCGGTGAGCGCGGCTTCGAGCCATGCACGCACTGCGCTGCGCCGCCAGGCCGGCGCAGGGCGGATTCAGGAGGCATCCGCCGGACCGGCGTTACCCACGCGGCGCTCGCCCCCTGATGACTCGTCGTGAGCGGCTTGCGGCTGACTTTGGGTTAATCGTTGGCGGGCGCCCGAAGGGAATAGCCGACGCCTCGAATGGTCTGGATCCAGCGGGCGGCGGACTCGGTTTCGTCGGCGTGGTTGAGCTTCTTCCGCAGCGAGGTGATGTGAACGTCGATGGTGCGATCGGTCACGGCCACGTCCTCGCCGAGGGCCTTGTCGATCAATTGCGATCGCGCCAGCACCCGGCCGCGGGCCGCGGCGAGGGCCGTGAGCAGCCGGAACTCGGTGGCCGTAAGCACGATGGGAGCGCCGTTGACTGTTACCTCGTGCCGACCGGCGTCGACCGTGATGGGTCCGAGCGTGTAGACGTCGGGGTTAGTGGCGGCAGCGGTGGCACGGCGGATCAGCGCGGCCACGCGCGCGGCCAGCACCTTCATGGAGCAGGGCTTGGACAGGTAGTCGTCGGCGCCGAGCGAGAATCCGATCAATTCGTCCGACTCTTCGGCCTTGGCGGTCAGCATGATGACGGGGATGGCGCTGGTGCGCGGATTGTGGCGCAGCCGGCCGAGAAACTCATCGCCCGACAGTCCTGGCAGCATCCGGTCGAGGATGATCAGGTCGGGCGCCCAGCGTTCGATTGAATGAAGGGCCTCGAGTCCGCTGCCGACGGCTGAACATCGGTATCCTTCCGCCTTGAGTTTCAGGCAGATCAGCTCAGCCAGGTCGACTTCATCCTCCACCACCAGCACGGTTGTATTGGCGGTCACGGTCTGGCTCCTGCTCGCGAAGGCCGGCTCCCGCGCGGGCCGACCGGCGCTGAAGTTCACGCTGGCGACGCTCATGCACCGTTCCCCCAATCCGCAGTACGGACGGTCTCCATGCCCGCCATCCAGTGTAGCCGCGGCCGGGCCGGGTCCAACCGTCGCGGCCACGAATTAACCAAATCTTAACGATTCCAACAAACCGCCGTAACAACGCCCTCGCAGAATCCCGGCCGTAGACCGACGGGCGCGTCGCCCGAAGCGGTCGCCGGAAACGGCATCGTTCTACAGTCAGGGTCAAGGAGATTACGACATGCGTCGTGAAAGGAAAGGCGGGTTCACGCTCGTCGAACTGCTGGTGGTCATCAGCATCATCGCGTTGCTGGTGGCGATTCTGCTGCCGTCGTTGAGCAAGGCTCGTGAGGCCGCCCGCGCCGCCACGTGCCAGGCTCACCTGCGGACGTTCTCGTCGGGTTTCGAGATCTACGCTTCCCAGAGCCGCAGCGGCTATCGCTCGTCGGCAGCCTTCGACTATCTGCGCGACGGCGACGTCCGCACGATCGGCTGGGTCGCGGACATCATCGGCCTGCGGGTCGCCAACCCGGGCAAGTCGCTGTGCCCGTCCAATCCGTGGACGCTCAACGAGAAGGTCGCCGACTACACCGGCGCCGCCCAGACGGGCAGCCCGAATCCGAACCGCCATCCCGGCGGCATCGCCCCGGTTCCGATCGTCGATGATACTGGCGCGCCGGACTGGGAGTCGCGGGAGTTCTGGGCCAAGGGTTACAACACCAACTACGCCACCACCTGGCACTTCAGCCGCGGTGACCCGGTCGCGGGCCCCGACGGCCCGATGAAGGGCTACGGCTCGAACAACAACACGAATGATCCGAGCAAGTGCCCGGGTGACGGCGACGGCCCGCTCAACGAAAAGCACCTGACCAACTCGGTCGTCTCTGCGGATCGCATAGCGCTAATGGGCGACTCCCGCGCCGGTGACAGCAGCGACAGCCAGATCACCCAGCAGTACGCCGACACGATCAATAACTTTGCTGACGAAGAGGTTGCGACGGTGGGCGAGTTCACTGTCGAGTCGTTCACCGACGGCATGTCGGTCGACTTCTCCACCGTGACCGGCGACGCTGGCCGCTTCGGACACGAAATCAACGACATCGTGCCGCTGCACGATGCCAAGGACCAGGCCACCGTAGGCGGGTTCGCGAACATCCTCTTCGCCGACGGGCACGCGGCCAAGGTCTATGACACCGGCGGCCAGCTCGGCTACTACGGCGATCCCCAGGCTCCGGTGGACGACGTTGCCGACGGGTTCCTGGGCGCCTACAAGGTGCCGGGTGACTTCGAGATCAACGAGACGGGCTTCCGCGAAATCCGTGAGCAGATCTGGTTCGGCCGTCTCCGCCCGCTCTTCCTCGCGGGCGGCGGCAACATCGAATAAGGCCGACGGCCTGATGTAACGCCTCAACGATCAAGCGGCCGCGGCTTGGACCTTCAGGAGGGGATGTCCAACGCCGCGGCCCGCACTATGGAATGAGCCGGCGGAACCCGCCCCGGCGGGCGCCGATCGGCCGCAAGCGGCGTTCAACGGTCGGATGCGGCAGCTTCCCATCCCCGGCGGCGGGAGCGTGGAGTAGCGGCTGGAATCCCGCACGAGTCTGACCGGAGAGACCTCGGTGGAGCACGCGGCAAACACTTCGTCGCATGGGGAGAAGCGCACCGTGCTCTTCCTCTGCACCGGCAATTCGGCCCGCAGCCAGATGGCGGAGGCGCTGCTGCGGCACATGGCGGGCGAACGCTACGACGTCCACAGCGCCGGGACCGAGCCGAAAGCGGTGCATCCGCTGACGCATCGCGTCATGGCCGAACTCGGCATTGACACGAGCGGCCAGAGCTCGAAGGATCTGCGCGAATACCTCGGCCGCGTGTCGATCCACACCGCCATCGTCGTGTGCGAAAACGCCCAGAAGCAATGCCCGCGCATCTACCCCTTTGCCCTCCAGACGCTCTACTGGCCCTTCGACGACCCGGCCGCCGTGCCGGCGAGCGAGCCGGAGCGCCAACTCGCCGAGTTCCGCCACGTGCGCGATGCGATCGCGGCGCGGCTGCGCCAGTGGCTGGAGGCGCCTTCCCTGGTCTGAACCGGGCTCGAATGGCGATCTTTCGCGCTGGCGATCAATCACAGCAGGCGGAAGATGAACGTCAGGCAGAAGTAGATGCCGATGACGATGAACAGCGCGCCCGTGATCCGCCGCGCCCCTACCTCGAATGCCGCTACCTTGTCAAAAGCGCGAGCCGTCGCACGGGTGCTGACGACGATGAGAATCGCGAACGCCACCACCGGCAGCCCGGTGGCGACGCCGTAGATCAGCGGCAGCGCGATGCTCGATTCCCGCTCCAGCGCCAGCGGCACCAGCCCGCCGAAATAAATCGCCGCCGACGATGGGCAGAACGACAGCGCGAAGACGATGCCCAGGGCCAGCCCGGAGACCGCACCCCAGCCCGCCGCCCGTTGCCCGAACCGCTGCGCCCACGACGACCCGCGCGGCGTGAACCTGATCAACCCCAGCAGCACCATACCCACCAGGATCAGCAGCGGCCCCAGCAGCTTGTTCATATACTTCTGCAGTGCCATCGACACGCCCGGCGCGGACAGCAGGCTCGATACGAGCAGCGCTGCGAGGACGACGTAGACGAGGCTGCGTCCCAGCGTATAAAGCAGGCCCGTCAGAATCGCTGCGTGCGGCCTGGCGACGCGGCGGCTGATGAACGAGATGGCGGCGACGTTGGTGGCCAGGGGGCAGGGGCTGATTGCCGTCAGGATACCCATCCACGCCGCTGATCCGGCTGCGAGCCACCATTCAGACGTCATATCATGACTCCTTGGTTGCCGACCGCCGCTCGGGCGACTGCACCGGACGCCGGACACCGTTGTTGCCATGAATCGCCGACGCTATCCTGGCGCCATGAGTGCCGTGTTCGCACGACAGAGGCTTACAGCGACCCAGGCCCGAACCGTCGCCAACCGATGACGGGCTGATGCTGACGCGCTGCAGAGCCTTGGCAAGAACCGGCATGCGAACGGGGCGATGTACCTTGGCGGCATTTCGGTCGAACTGCTGCTCAAGGCGGCGCTGGTTGAGAAATACCCTTGGTTGCAGCAAGACGCGGCGTCGGCACGTGAGGGCCGACAGCGGCGGCTGCGTGACGTTTGCTATCGGTGGCATGATCTGGAAGCGCTTCTGGAGCACCTGCCGGAACTGACCGCGCGGCTGGCAGCGACAAATCCGCAGTTGCTGCAGGGTTTGAAGAAGCTCTGTGCGGAGTGGACGATTCATATCCGGTACTCGACGTTGCAAGCCACGCACGCAGAGTCCGCCGCGTTTCTGGAGCGGCTCAAGGAGATCACACCATGGCTAAGGTAGCGACACTCGGCAGCCGCCTTCGTGATGTCCTGATTCAGGGCCTTGATACCGCCGGTATCGAGGCAAGGGTCGACATTGAGCGGGTTCAAGGCACCAGGCTCCACCGCGTCTTCGTCATTGCGGACGCATTTGCGAAATTGCGTCCACTGGAGCGCCAGGATCTGGTCTGGCGCATCATTGACCAGTCCCTCACGCCGGACGAACGGCTGCAGGTCAGTATGATCTATACGGTCACCGAGAGCGAAATGCCCTCCTGAACGGCCCGGTGCCTGTCGCCCTCGTCATCATCGCCGGCTTTAGGACTCCAGATACGCCCGGACCTGCGCGGCGACGTACTCCGCGAATTCCCCCTCGTCGCCGTGGACGAGTTCCCACACGCGCTCCATGTTGCTCCAGGCGCGCTGCTGCCCGTCGTGCAGATCGACGATGACCAGCGAACTGGCCACGAGTTGATAGTCTGTGGCGAAGTGCTCGTTGGGCGGCTCCTCCACGTTGAGCGCGCGCCATTCGACTTCGCCGCGCTTCAGCGGGCCGGCAAACTCGGCGGCAACCGCTTTGTGAGCCCAATTCTCGATTTTCAGGCAGGTCGAGCAGCGCTGCGTGTTGTGAAAGTAGTAGACAACGACCCTGTGCATCGCCTCGGCGCCGCCGGTGCTCGACGCCTCCCCAGCCGCCGCGGCGGACGATGCGCCGATGTCGGCGGGTGGAGACGAGTCGCTGGGCGGGGCATCCCCGCTCGCCGAAACCGCCGGCTGCGCCGCGGGGCGAAATTCCTGCACGCCAAGATAGACGATGCTCACACCCACAAACGCCAGCAGTAGTATCGTGCTCATCGACTTGGCGTTCATATCCATAACTCCGTACGCGGCCGCCGGCCGCAACCAGGGGGAGTGAGGGAAACGGGAGTGAGGGGAAGAGGGAAGACGATTCGCTCTGTCTTTCTATCCTGACTCCCTGACTCCCCTGAGGCGGCCACCGGCCGCGACCAAAGAGCCAAATGGAAAGGAAGTGAGGGAATGAGGGGAATTGGAAGAGTTGAACCTCGTGGTCCTTCTTCCCTGACTCCCTCACTCCCTGACTCCCTCACTCCCTTACTCCCTTACTCCCTTACTCGCTTATTCCCTCACTCCCCCTCTTCCGAAACGGAACTCGCTCCATGCGGCGATTGCGCGCAAAACAGTGAGAAGTTCCGCCGTCAGAGGCCAATCGCGTCAGGCCAGCAGCTTCTCTATCTCGGCGACCGTCGGCACTCTGCCCGCGGCCGCAACCTTGCCGTCCACCAGCAGCGCCGGCGTCATCATCACGCCGCGCTGGGTGATCTGCATGATGTCCGTGACCTTGGCGATGTCGGCTTGCAGGCCGAGCTTCGCCACGGCCGCGTTTGCGTTTTCCGCCAGCATGTTGCACTTGGGGCAACCGGTTCCCAGTATCTCGATCTTCATGACGCAGACTCCATCCGATCAGGGCGCGGAATGCGCATCGTCAGTGACAAACTGTTGACCAATTCACGCAACAGCCGGGCGCCGGTACGGGACACTCGCCGGCATGTTCCGCATGTCTTTCCCGCATCCCGACGGCGTCGCCATCGGCGCCGAAGTACCGCCGCTGAAACAGCAGCGCGACGTTGACCAGTCCGATCAGGACAGGCACTTCCACCAGCGGGCCAATCACGGCCGCGAACGCGACGCCCGAGCCGATGCCGAAGACGGCGATGGTCACGGCGATCGCCAGCTCAAAGTTGTTGCTCGCCGCCGTGAACGCGATGGTCGCCGTCTTGCCGTAATCGGCTCCCAGCTTCCTGCCCATCCAGAAGGAAACGAGGAACATCGCGACGAAATAGATGCACAGAGGTACGGCAATGCGGATCACGTCCAGCGGCAACTGCACGATGAACTCGCCCTTCAGTGAGAACATGACCAGGATCGTAAACAGCAGCGCGACCAACGTAATCGGCGAAATTCGCGGGATGAACTTCGTTTCATACCAGTCGCGGCCCTTGATCCTCAGCAGCAAGAGGCGCGTAGCCATGCCCGCAAGGAAAGGGATGCCCAGGTAGATGAAGACACTTTGTGCGATCTGGCCGATGGTAACGTTCACGGCGGCCCCTTGCAGCCCGAACAGCGGCGGGAGCACCGTGATGAAGAACCAGGCATAGACCGAGAAGAACAGCACCTGAAAGACCGAGTTGAAAGCGACCAGCCCGGCCGCGTACTCGGTGTCGCCCCGGGCCAGTTCGTTCCAGACAATCACCATCGCGATGCAACGGGCGAGGCCGATCATGATCAGGCCGACCATGTATTCCGGGTAGCCGCGCAGGAACAGGATCGCGAGCGCGAACATAAGAATCGGCCCGATGATCCAGTTCTGCACCAGCGAAAGTCCCAGCACCCTGATGTCGCGGAATACATCACCCAACTCTTCATACTTCACCTTCGCCAGCGGCGGATACATCATGAGGATCAGACCGATGGCGATGGGGATGTTGGTCGTACCGGCCTGGAAGCGGTTGATGAAGCCCTCCACGCCGGGAAAGACGTATCCGCTCGCCACGCCTACGGCCATCGCCAGGAAGATCCACAGCGTCAGCCAGCGATCGAGAAACCCAAGCCTCGGACCGCAAGCGACCGACGTCGCCGATGGTTCGTAACATGCTCCGGTCCGCTTCATCGGTGTCCGTTCCGTCATTCGCCGCATTCCTCCACAGTGAGCGTTGCCGTGATCTGCATCAACCGGTCCTGCGATCGTTCACCGCGCGCCGGCCAGCGCTGCTACGCCTGCCGGATCGTCGCCAGCCACGCCGCCGTAGATCATCCCCGCCGTCGTCGCGGCGATCACGATGAGCATGCAGAACGCAGCCGTCTTCTTCGTCCCCATGACTTTGATAAGCACCAGCATATTCGGCAACGATAAAGCCGGGCCGGCCAGCAGCAGGGCCAGCGCCGGGCCACGCGCCATCCCATGCTCCATCAACGCCTGCGTAATCGGCACCTCCGTCAGCGTCGCGAAGTAAAACAGCGCGCCGACCACCGAGCCGATCAGATTCGCCCGCAGGCCGTTGTCGCCCACGAGCTGACCGATAGCCTTGTCCGGCAGCAGCGCCGAGATGAAACCCACCACGAACACGCCGCCGAAAAGGAGCGGCACCAGCAGCTTGGCGAAGTCCCACGTGTTGTGCATCCACTGACCGAACTCGCCGCGGTCCACCCAGCGCAGGGTCATCACCACGACCAGCAGTCCGCATACCGCCGCCAGCCACCAGCGCAGGTGGTGGACTTCCATCACCCAGGACTTCGCTTCGACGATCTCGGCGATGTCGCTTTTGGCCAGCGTCAGCCGCTCGCCGGCCCGCACGCCGTCGGTCGACTCCTGCACCTGGATCATCACCTCGTCGTGCATTTCCTGCAGAACCACGCCGCGTACCTCGCGGCCGTCGATGCGCCGGATGATGGCGTCCCCCGGGTTGAACCAATCGCTGAACACAAGAAAGCCGATCATGCCCGCCAGCAGCAACCCGTTCTGCCACGCCCGCCGTTTCGGCGCGGGCGCCTCCGGCAGCATCGCGCCCGCGATCGACTTGGCCCGTTCCTCGCGCCGGAAGAGGGTCGCCATGCCCAGCCCGACCAGAAACGCGAATCCGACGGCGCCGATCGCCCGCCACAGGCCCAGGTCCAGCCCGAGCACCCGGGCCGTCAGAAAGATCGCCAGCACGTTGATCGCCGGCCCGGAGTAGAGAAACGCCGACGCCGGCCCCAATCCTGCGCCCAGTTTGTAGATGCCCGCGAACATGGGCAGGACGCTGCACGAGCAGACCGCCAGCACAACGCCCGCAACCGACGCCACCGAATAGGCCGCCAGCTTGTTCGATTTCGGACCCAGGTAGCGCATCACGGCGTCTTGCGAGAGGAACGTGATGATCGCCCCGGCGATGAAGAGCGCGGGAACGACGCAGGCGAGCGTGTGGTTGCGGGCGTACCACTGAAGCAGCTTGAACGCCTCCAGGATGGCGGCCTGAATCTTCGGGTCGGACAGCGGCAGCAGATAGGCGATGAGGAAGACCACCAGGAGGGCTGCGAGGATCTTCAATTGCCGGGACTGCATGATATCCGCTCGGCGGGTGAACGGGCGGCCGTCATCCGGGGGGCCGCCAACATGCCAATCCCTCTGCACATTCCATGCCAATATGGCCATTTTGCCATGAATGCGCCTGTATGGGGCTTGTCGGGCGCTTCAGGCGGCTCCTACCGCAGCGCCGCCCGCTGCGCCTTGAGATTCTCGGCCAGGACGGCCTCGACGCACTCCCAGAACCCCTGGAGGCAGCACACCTTGATCCGATAGAAGGCCATCACCCCTTCCTTGCGGTCCTCGACCAGGCCCGCCTGCTTCAGGATGGCCAGATGCTTGGACACCGTTGACTGGTCGGCCCCGACCAGTTCGGTGAGATCGCACACGCACGTCTCGCCCTGTTCAAGCGCCTCGAGAATGATCAGCCGAGTGGGATGGGCCAGCGCTTTGGCGATCGCGGCGCGGGCGTGATAACGCTCGCGGGAATGGCGCGGTCGGCGATTGATGGCCATATTGCCATGTTAGCATGTAGTCAGATCGGGAACAAGCCCTGTGCGCACGGCGCGGGGTTTGCTCAGAGCCTTTTTTTCTTCAGACTCTTTCCGCACGACCGGGCTGAGAGGCGTTCGCTCGAAAGGCATCGAACAGCCGACGGGCCAACGAGCCGACATGCCCGCCGCGGATGTCGTGCTTCTCCACGCGCACGACAGGGAGCACTTGAATAATGGTGTTGGTCAGGAAGACCTCGTCGGCGTCCAGCAGATCGTTGATCGTCAGCGGGGCGGCGTCGTCACAGGGGATGCGCAGCGCGGCGGCAAGTTCCAGCACCGTCGCCCGCGCGATACCGGGCAGCACCGGCGTCGCCAGCGGCGGCGTGCGCAGGCGGCCCTCCTTGACCACGAAGACGTTGCTGATGGCGCCTTCGGCCAGTTCGTTGCTGGTGTTGAAAAAAAGCGCCTCGGCGCACTTGGCGCCGTGCGCCGCCCGCAGCGCCAACAGCCGCGGCAGGTAGCAGGTCGTCTTATGCCCGGCCAGCGGATCGTCCACCGCCTGCCGCGCGCGGGCGATCATGACGGCCACCCCGTCGCGATAGGTCTGCGGCGGGAAGCCGCCCAGCGGACCGGCCGTCACCAGCACGGTCGGCGTGGGAAGCCCGGCGTCGCCGACCTCCAGCGTCGCCCCGGGCGTGACCGTCAGCCGGACGCGCGCCTCCTGGAGGCCGTTGCGCTGCAGAAGCTCCTCGAACCGCTCCGCGTCCGGCAGCACCGTCCGGTCCATCGGGGCCAGCAGCTTCGCCGCCGAGTTCAGCAGCCGCGAAAGATGTGCCTCGAGTTTGAAGACCCGCCCGCCGCCGGCCCGCATGGTTTCGAACAGCCCCACCCCGTGCAGAAACGCGGCATCGTACGCACTGACGACGGCGCTGCGCTGTTCGACAAACTGGCCGTTAAGGAGAACCCAGTGTTCAGACATAGAGCCTCTCGGGGAATAACGAATAGCGAATGGCGAATAACGAATGAAGAGAAGAAATGTCGAATGTCGAATGTCGAATGGTGAGGTCGGCAACGGGAGCGGAAGGGAATAAGGGAGTAAGGGAAGAAGAGCGATTTTCCCCTGTCGACTCTTAATTCGTTATTCGCTATTCGGCATTCGCCATTCTCCCTTCCCTTCCCATTCCACTCCCAGCGCCTCGAGCATCCCGCGTGCTTTCGCCCGGCACTCGTCCCATTCGTCGTCGGGGTCGCTGTCCGCCACGATGCCGCCGCCTGCGTGGACATGAACCGTTTCGCCATCCTGTATCATCGTGCGGATCGCCAGGTTGAAGGACAGATCGCCATTGAGGCCGATGTACCCGATGGCGCCGCAATAGGCCAGTCGCGGGACCGGTTCGAGTTCGTGGATCAGTTTCATGGCCGCGATCTTGGGCGCGCCGGTGACCGATCCGCCCGGCAGCGTCGCCGTCAACAGGTCCGCCCAGGTCGCGTCCGTCGACAGGCGCCCGCTGACCGTCGCCACCCGGTGAAACACCGTCGGATGGGCCTCGATCCGCCCGCGCTCCTCGACCCGGATCGAACCCGCTTCGCAGACGCGGCCCAGGTCGTTGCGCAGCAGGTCGATGATCATGTTCAGCTCGGCGCGGTCCTTTTCGGACGATTCGAGATCGACACGGCGGGCGGCATCGTCGCCCGCGTCGCCCGTTCGCGCCCGCGTGCCTTTGATCGGCCGCGTGACGACGCGACGATCCCGCACGTCCAGCAGCAACTCCGGCGACGAACTGATCACCGCCGGTGACCAGGGAAGCAGCGCCGCGTGAGACGCCGGGTTGGTGTCGCGCAAGCGCAGGTACAATTCCAGCGGCGTCGCGTCGGTCCGCGTCGTGAGCCGCTGCGTGAGGTTGACCTGATAGACGTTGCCGTCCCGGATTTCCCGCAGCAGCCGCGCAACGTGCTCGAAGTAGACGGCTCGCGGCAGGCTGGTTGTCACCGCGTGCGGCTGCGTGCGCGCTACTCGACCGCTCTCCGCGGGATGCTCCGCGGGTTCGGTCCCGCACGGCTGCTGCGCCTGCTCCGCGACCCGCGCCGCCGCCAGCAGATCGCCGATGCGGCCTACCCGCGCGCCGGCCGGCGTGCGGTCGGGTTTCATACCCGCCGGCCACTCGATGGCAACCGCCAGCCACGCACCTTGCGCGTGATCATACACGGCCGCATAGTCGTACAGGTGGAATCTCGCCAGCGTCGTGTCGGCGTGATCGATGCGGTCCGCGATACGCTCTGTTCGGAGGCCGGCTTCATACGTGAAGAAGCCGATCCACCCGCCAGCAAACGCCGGCGCTTCGACGGTTGGCGGTGCAAGCCGCGGCAGTTCGGCACTGCGTCTGAACAGCGCCTCAATGGGTGAGCCCTCGTCGCCGCGCCGGAACACGAACGTCTCGACGGGATCGAACGCGAGGATCGAATAACGGGCATAAGCCCCGCCCGGTCGAACGGTCTCAAGAATGGCCGGCAGCCGCCGGGCGGCGAAGCTGCGTACGGCCTGCGGCACACTCGGACCCTGTGCGACGGGCGCGACGATGATGCCTGCGGTCTGGGAAGGCGTGTGGCTCACGACGGCGCGTTACTATATCCGCGCGATCGTCATCGGCCATCGAAGTCGCAACCGGCCTTCGCTTACGCCGTACCGAGCCGGGCCGCGGCCACGGCCTGTCGGACCACAGCCGAGCGGTTGGAACCGGTCTGGCCGACGCCCAGCCGCAGCATCTGCACGGCCGTCTCAGAGACGCGGCCGACGTAGTTCGACAACGCCATCGCGTCGAGTTCCTCTTCTTCGGTCGGCAGCGTGGACGCCTCGAACGCGCCGAAGAGCGTGAACGAGCCGACGCTGTGCGACTCGGACGACGCGAGCTGGGTCACGGCCCAGTCCCATTCCTCGGGTTTGATCAGGCCGCTCGTGAGGGCGTCCTGCAGGTCGATGAACTCCTCCGCCAGGGTGGGGGCCTTCAATTCCGTGCCGCCGAAGACGGTGATGAAGACGTGCTGCCCGCGGGGCTGGCGTTGAACTCCGCCGCCGCGGGCGCGCATTTCGAGCACCTGCTTGGCCAGCGTCTGCCGCTTCAGTTCGCAGGCGCCGAACAGGGTGAAGAACACGCGCCGCCCCGGCGCCAGTTCTCCGGAATGTCCGCCGAAAACACAGAAGTGGAGCATCGCCTGCGACTCCCGAACCGGGCCGTGAAATCCATCCGATGACGGGTATTCGCGGATCGGATCGGATTATTGTGGCGGCGCGGGGAAACGCCAGTCGCGGGCGAAGCCCGGCGTGGGACGGCCGATGCGGCAAGACAAGTTCCGACCCGCCGGCATCTTCCGGTAGTCCGGTAACAGCCGGTCGGGCCGGAACTCGCGATTCGCCGGCGGCATCCTCCCGATCCATGCCGCGGCGACGGTCCGTCGGTTTTGTTTTCGGTAAGCCCGTGCGGCGACCCCGCGCCAGGCTCGGCGGAATCCCAGGGACGTCAGCAGCCTTCCTGCAAGTCGCAGACTGTCACCTCGTGGCCGCCGCGATCAAGCCCGTTCCAGGTGACCTTGGCTTTGCCCTTGCCGTTGGTCTGGACCTGCTGGTCCATGCCGCCGTCGATGCGGAACGTCACGTCGGCGCGGGGGTCGGCCTTCTTCAGTACGGCCTTGACCTTCGCGCCGCCTTTCTTGCAGGCCGGCTTGAGCGTCGCCTTATTGCCGCAGCTTTCGCCGCCGGGCGTTTCGTAGCAGATGATGTTGAACACGTCATCGAAAAAGCCGCCGCCGCCATCGGGGATCGTCGCCAGATCGACCCAGTCGGGCGTGTCGCAGTCGATGCTGCGAATGTACGTCGGTGCGGACTGACCCGCGTTGTTGGAGCCCGGGAAGAACGCCCACTGGGCGGTCCAGTCCTCGTGGAACAGCTCGACCACCAGGTTGGTGCCGCCGGCAACCTCGACCGGTGCATCGAAGTTGATCGTTCGCACTTGTCCCGCCGTGCCGTCGGGGATGGGGTCGATGACGGTGCCGAGTTCCGTCGCCCCTTCCATCGAGGGGAAGTTCGGCGCGTCCCACGCGATGAGGCTGAGTTCGCAGGGGCGGCCCTGCCCGGTGTTGTCGCGGCACGTTTCTACGCCGTAGGTCACACCCGAAATGAGCGTGTCACCGCTGATCTCGTACAGCCTGGCGTGCCCCGTTTCAGACGTCGTGATGCCGTTGTCGTCGGAGCACGCGATGCCGTGCGGGGTGAGGATGGTCTCATTGTCGTTGGCCTGGCATACGGCCGCCGCGGCGTGCGGCCCGGCCGGAGACGCGTCGGCCGGCCGGGCGCCGCCGGACGTCGTGAACACCTGCGCGGCGGCCGCACTGCTGAGCACAATCGGCACGAGAATTGCCGGAAAGGTCCGAAACATGGTCGTCACTCCTGCCTGGAGGGATAGGAACGTCGGGGGGCGCGTAACGCCGGCGCCCCTCTCCCTGCGGATAACGTGGACGCCTCTCCGGAGCGGTCACGCGACGCGGCCCGAGGGACATGGCTGGGAAAAAGTTATTGTCCCGTGTCCAGCGGGCGGGTATGATCGAGTGGACAGCACAGCGTCCTGCCGCGACCGCCATTGAGGCGAGGCATGTCAGGGGGGTTCACTCCCTCGAACGGTCGCAGCACAGATTCGGCGGAATTCACGTCGGTGGGGACGGTTCCGCCCGACAGTCTTGCGGCGCACCGCCGCTACGGGAGACCAGACATGCGCAGGCAGAATCACCGCAACGCTCCGCGCCGGCTCCGCGCTCGCGGCAAGGCGGGCAAGGCTCTCGCCGCGGCCGCAGTCGTGGCCGGCGGCACGCAGGCGTACGCCGACGCCGTGCGGTTCGAAAACAACGGCGAGTTCGAGTGGAGCCGATGCGGCGAGACGATCAGGCTGAATCTCCTGCTTCCGGCGGGCGCGCAGGATGGTCTGGATAGCCCGGCGGGGATTGACCTCCATCGAACCTGCCAACCGTGTGATCACTACAAGACGATTGAGCTTTCTGCCCCGTCGGGCAGTTTCGTCGGCCCGAGCGACTGGGGGTGCTACTCCGAGTGTTTTCAGACTCCGGCGCCACGTCCGTTCCGGTTCGAGCCCGGCGGCCGCATCGAGGAGGAACTTCGCGGCAGCAAGGCCTGGAAAAAGGACGCCGTCAGTTTCTATTGCGGCGACTGTGACCACTGTGCGCACTGGAAGAGTGATGTGGAAGGCTACATCGGGTTTCAGTTCCGAGGCCAGGGCGGCGTTCACTACGGCTGGATCCACGCCCGGCTGACCGACTGGGACGAGCCGCACCTGGCCGCGCTGGCCTGGGGATACGAAACCGAGTCCCGGGTCGGCATCCGCGCCGGCGCCGGCGATCCGCCATGTTCGGAGAACTCGATCCTGAAGACCGCGTGCAAATCCGGGAAGGAGGGGCCGGAGTTGAAGGTCGTGGCGAAGCGGGTGACGCCTGGGCTGATTGCGACGTTTGAACTCGACGGCGATTCCGAGCAGCAGACGCAGGTGCAGGCCAACAAGAAGGGTAAAGCAAAGATCAAGGTTTCAGATGTCGCACCGGGCGAGCATACCGTCGAGTTGCGGCAGTGTGGGTTGAGTGACGAGGTGACCTGCAATCCGTGACCAGTGGCCTGGATGCTTCGCCACCGGTCGGCGGCCACTCCGGTCCGTTTCAGGGAGACCGGCCATGAGCAGACGAACGCAACGCCGGGTCCGGCGCGTGGACCGCAGTCACCGCAAAACGGCTCGCGCGATTGCCACGGCCGCAGCCATGGCCGGCGGTACGCAAGCGTACGCGGACGCCGTGCGGTTCGAGAACAACGGCGAGTTCGAGTGGAGCCGGTGCCGGGACACGATCCGCCTGGACATCCTGCTGCCGGCGGGTGCGCAGGACGGCGCGCTCGGCCCGGCCCGCATCGACTTGTCTACCACCTGTGAGTCCTGCGGGTACTACTCGACGATGAAGCTCCGCGCTCCCGACGGCGCCTTCGTACGGCGCAGCGACGGAGGGTGCTACTACTACTGCTCCTCCCCGCCGCCGCGGCCCATGAAGATGCCGGAAGGCGCGTGGATTCAGCGCGACCTGCGCGGGGCCAAGGGATGGCGTCCGGGCGCGGTGGATTTCTACTGCGGCTGTTGCAATGAGAACCACTGGCCGCCGGGCGCGGGTTACATGGGTTTCCGGTTCACGGCCGCGGACGGCATTCACTACGGCTGGGTGTACGCCGATCGGGTGAGCCGCGACGGCGGGCCGCACCTCGACGCGCTGGCGTGGGGGTACGAGACGGAGCCGGACGCCCCCATCAAGGCGGGCGAGGGCGCAGCGCCCTGCCGGGACGGCACGCGCTTCAAAGTCGCCTGCAAGTCCGGCAGAAGCGGGCCGTTCATCAAGGCTTCGATCAAGAAGACCACGCCGGGGTTGTTTACGGCGCTGCGGCTGGATGGCGATCCGAATCTTGACCAGCGGATCCAAGCAAGCACGCGCGGCAAGGCCAAGGCGACGTTCAAGAAGATCGGCCCCGGCGAGCACACGGTCGAACTTCTCCAGTGCGGACTGGCTGAAACGGTCGAGTGTACGCCGATCGACCCTCCCGCCAACGACCTGTGCGCGGATGCCATCCCGCTGGCGGTCCCGTCCGAGGTGGCGGGTTCCACCAGGGCTGCCTCCATCGACGAGGGCTTCCCCGCCTGTGGTCAAGGCACCGAGGTCATCGCGCCGGGCGTGTGGTATCAGGTGATCGGCACGGGCCGCTGGATGCAGGCGGACACCTGCGCCGGCGCCGACTTCAACACAAAGATCAACGTCTACGAGGAAGGCTGCAACGAGCCCGTCTGCGTGGTGGGCAACAACAACAGTTGCGGCGACCTGTCGGCGGTGGCTTGGCAGTCCGTCGAAGGCCGGTTCTATTGGATCCTCATTCACGCCACGCGGAATGAGTCCGGCGAATTTACGCTCAACGTGTCCGACTCGGACGGCGAAATCAACTGCGAGCGCGTCGATGCGCTGGAACTGATGTGTGTGCAGGAAAGCTCAGGCATCACGGCCGTATTGGAAACGACGTTACCCGAAGGAACCCTTCTGCAAGTGACGCTCGACGGCAACGTGACGCGCGAAGCCCGCGTCGGCAGTCGTGGTCGGGCGGAGGTCGTATTTGAGAACGTGGCGCCCGGCGTACACGAGGTGTGCGTCGACGAATGCCCGGAGGTGTGCCAGTCGGTTGAGTGTTCGTAACAGCCGGTTGAAGGGTGACCCGCGTGTGCATGTGTGGCATGTGTGGCATGATCTTCCGGTGCATGTGGCAAGGTGTTTCGCGCCGTGGCATGGTGTCTCGGCGCGGTGGCATGGACTTCCTGGCAATGACCCCACCGGCTGGAAACCGGTTCCACACAAGACCCACCGGTTGGAAACCGGTTCCACACAAGACTCACCGGTTGGAAACCGGTGCCACACAGGACCACCGGTTGGAAACCGGTGCCACACATAATTGCCGGTTGGAGATTTGGACTTTGCCCTTCTTCCCTTACTCCCTTACTCCCTTACTCCCTTACTCCCTTACTCCCTTACTCCCTTA
>CAZYLK010000084.1:0-24937 GCA_964648365.1 uncultured Phycisphaeraceae bacterium | reverse complement strand
GCTTGCCGATGCGCGGCGTGACCACCCAGTCGCCGACCTTGGCGTCCATCCAGGTCAGTTGCACGCCCGGCTGGCCGGCGCCGAGCAACCCGTCGTCGTCACAGCGAATCCCGAAGCGGGTGCCATGCTCGTAGCCCGTGACGATTTCGACGATGGCGTTGTCGAGACGTTTGCGCTGCTGCGCCGAAAGCGGCGCCAGCCCGGCGTCTGCCAGTGCCAGGTACTCATGCACGGCAATCACGTACCACAGCGACGCATCGACGGCGTTGTACTCCGGCGTCTCGCCGGCGTCCGGGAAGCGATTGGGGAGCATCCCTTCCGACACCGCCCCAGACCACTCCAGCAGGATCGCCAGGGCGTCATCGTAGCGCTGCGTCGCCAGACACAGACCGCGCAGGGCAATGAATGTGTCGCGGCCCCAATCAGTGAACCACGGATACCCGGCGACGATCGTCTTGCCCGACCCACGCCGGACCAGGTAGGCGTCGGCGGCGCGATCTAGCGGCGTTGCGAAGGCTGCCCGACGGGCCCGTTCCGCGTCGCGCAGCGTGTTCAGCAGCCGCGCCGCCTCCGTTGGAGGCGGCATCGCCGGCCGGCCCGCCACGCCCGCGCCCAGAATCCAGACCGCTTCGGCGCTTGAGATGTCCCATCTCAATACGCCCGGCGCGGCCAGATCCTCAACGAAGTCGAGGCCGCGTTCGCGCTCCGCGTCGTACTGGAAGTTGCGGTACCAGTTGGGGTCGTGGCGGTATCGGGCGTTCGCGCAGGAGATGATGTCCGGCACGCCATCATAGGTCCGCCACGCCAGGACGCCGTCGCGTTGCTGCGGCTCGAAGCGGAGGGCGCCGTTCTCGTGATGGAGGGTGTGATAGTCGCGGCCGCTGATGAACGGTCGAACGTGCAGCGAGACGCCCGGCCGCGGCTCGGCCAGACGCCAGGACATCGCAACCAGCGGAGACCCGTGCCGAACGAAGAGCTCATGCCGCACGCGCGTGCCGTCACGGCATCTGAGGATCCAGGTCGGCCACGGATCGGCCGTGAACGACTCGACCTGCGTGCCGTCATCCGGCGACAGGACGCCGGGGGTGTAACGCTGCGAAACCAGGGCAAACCTGCCGCGTTGGGTTTCGACCCAGGCGTCATACCCGTTGACCAGCATCATGCGTCCGGTGGGTGGCTGGGTCGCGGTCAGCAGCAGCCCGTGGTAGCGCCGTGTCCGCACGCCGCCCACCGTTCCGCAGGCAAAACCGCCCAGCCCGTCCGGCTCGAACCACTCGCAATCGGTATCAACTCGATGGGTCATGGAGACCTCCACTCCGACCGGCGACTCGCCAGGATGGCTTCGACCAGTTCGCGCGGCGGTTCCGCCGCTTCTTCCTCCGCGTCGCGAAACGCCTCGCGCCCGAGGCGTACCGCGGTCTGGTAAGTGTTCAGGTAGTCGCGGCATGCCGGGCAGGCAGCCAGATGACGGTCGAACACCGACCGCGGCTCGGCGGCCAACGCGCCGTCGACGTAGTCCATCAGAAACTCGGCAACTTCTCGACAGGTCATGATTCAAATCACCGTTCGCGACCTTGCACCAGCAGCGGGCAGCGGGCTTCAAGACGCGCGGATCCGCCGCTTTGGACGCGGCTGCGAAACGCACGCGGACACCGCTGCGATGCCCGTCCGCGGGCAGCGGTTACGGTAAACGCACACCGGGCGTTGCAGGCTGCACTGGCACGCAACCCCTCCATCCTGCCGAGGGACCGGGCTGACAACAGTGCGCTCCAGTCGATGAGACCTGCATTGGGCTTGCTGTGTATGTAACGCAACCGTGCCCGACGCATCGAAACGCGCGGCAGCGAGTGGTGTTTCGCTGCCGCGGCAGCGCTCCTGCGCATGGAGGCTGACGCTCGCCGCGGGTGGAGCCTCGTTCCGGCCCCGGTACACGCGGGATACCGCACCCAACATCAACAGGAGCGATCATGCGCGAAACCGCGGAACAACGCCGTCTCGACGCTGCGAAAGATGACAAGACCCGTTGGCGCAAGTGGGGCCCCTACTTGAGCGAGCGACAATGGGGCACCGTCCGTGAGGATTACAGCCCCGGCGGCACCGCCTGGGACTCCCTTCCTCACGATCACGCCCGCAGCCGGGCCTACCGCTGGGGCGAGGACGGAATCGCCGGCATCAGCGATGACCAGCAGCGGCTGTGTCTTGCCCTGGCGCTGTGGAACGGACGCGACCCCATTCTTAAGGAACGCATCTTTGGCCTGACCAACAGCGAGGGAAACCACGGCGAGGACGTCAAGGACCTCTACTACTACCTCGACGCCACGCCGACGCACTCGTACCTGAAGATGCTGTACAAGTATCCGCAGCGAGAGTTCCCATACGCCCGGCTGGTGGAGGAGAATCGTCGCCGCGGCAAGGACCGCCCCGAATTCGAATTGCTCGACGCCGGCGCGTTCGATGACGATCGTTACTTTGACGTATTCGTGGAGTATGCAAAGAGCGGTCCCGACGACGTGCTGATGCTGATCAGCGTTTTCAACCGCGGTCCGGACGCGGCCGTGATTCATGTCCTCCCGCAACTCTGGTTCCGCAATACGTGGTCCTGGAACCCGAAGGCGACTCGGCCCGGAATGACACTCAGGAACGGCGCCGTCGTCGCCTCACACGCGACGCTCGGCAACTACCACCTGTACGCTGACGGCGACCCGGCCTGGATGTTCTGCGACAACGAGACGAACGGGCACCGGCTGTTCGGGCTGGATCGCGGCGACGGCTTCTACAAGGACGCCTTCCACGAGTGCATCGTCGGGGGCCATACCAACGCCATCAACCCGGCGCAGACGGGCACCAAGGTCGGCGCCTGCTTCCGCGCTAATGTCCCGGCCGGCGGCAGCACGCGGTACAGGCTGCGTCTTTCGAGTTCGGCGTCGGATGCGCCGTTCTCCGATTTTGACGCCGTCTTTGCGAGCCGGCGCGAAGAGGCCGACGACTTCTACAACGCGGTTCAGGACGGCATCGACGGCGACGACGCACGGATGGTGCAGCGGCAGGCCTTCGCCGGCATGATCTGGAACAAGCAGTACTATTACTACGACGTGCCGCAGTGGCTGAAAGGCGATCCCGGTCAGCCGGAGCCGCCGCACGCCCGCCGTCACGGCCGCAACCGCGAGTGGCTGCACCTCAACAACGCCGACATCATCTCGATGCCGGACAAGTGGGAGTACCCGTGGTACGCCGCCTGGGATCTGGCGCTCCACACGATTCCGCTGGCGTTGATCGATGCCGAGTTCGCCAAGAGCCAGCTCGTGCTAATGACCCGCGAATGGTACATGCACCCGAACGGCCAGCTTCCGGCATACGAGTGGGCCTTCGGCGACGTGAACCCGCCGGTCCACGCGTGGGCGACCTGGCGCGTCTTCCAGATAGACCGCAAGCAGCGCCGCCTGCGCGGCAATCCCGACGATGCGGGCGACCTGGCGTTCCTGGAGCGCGTCTTTCACAAACTGATGCTCAACTTCACCTGGTGGGTGAACCGTAAGGATGCCGATGGCCGGAACATCTTCCAGGGCGGGTTCCTCGGACTGGACAACATCGGCGTCTTCGACCGAAGCGCCCCGCTGCCCACGGGCGGGTACATCGACCAGGCCGACGGGACGAGCTGGATGGCGATGTACTGCCTCAATCTGATGCGCATGGCGCTCGAACTGGCGCAGCACAACCGCGTCTACGAGGACATTGCGACGAAGTTCTTCGAGCACTTCCTGCACATCGTCGAGGCGATGAACAGCATCGGCACAGACGACATGTGCGACGGGCACGGGGGCGTCGGACTGTGGAACGAGGAGGACCAGTTCTACTACGATGTGCTCAATCTGCCCGATGGCCGAACGATGCCGCTCAAGGTTCGCTCGATGGTCGGTTTGATTCCGCTGTTCGCCGTCGAGACGCTGGAGCCGGAACTGCTGGATCGCGTCCCCGAGTTCAAGCGGCGGCTCGAGTGGTTCCTCAACTACCGCCCCGATCTGGCGGCGCTGGTGTCGCACTGGCACCTGCCGGGTTCCGGGCAGCGACGGCTGCTCTCGCTGCTGCGTGGCCATCGGATGAAGGCGTTGCTGCGACGCATGCTGGACGAGAGCGAGTTCCTCTCGGACTACGGAATTCGCGCCCTTTCACGCGTCCATCGCGACCAACCGTATGAGTTTCCGCTCCACGGAAACAGCATGTCCGTGCGCTACCAGCCGGCCGAGTCGGACTCGGGCGCGTTCGGCGGCAATTCCAACTGGCGCGGGCCGATCTGGTTTCCGGTCAACTACCTGCTCGTCGAGTCGTTGCAGAAGTTCCATCGCTATTACGGGGACGAGTTCAAGATCGAATGCCCCACCGGGTCGGGGCGGTTCATGACGATTCTCGAAGTCGCCGACGAACTGTCGCGCCGGCTGACGCGCATCTTCCAGCGTAGTGGCGAAGGGCGCCGGCCGGTGTTCGGCGCGCCGGCCGGAACCGACGCAGCCTCAGCACGGCGCTATGACCGGCTGAACAGTGATCCGAACTTCAGCGACTTGATTCCGTTCCACGAATACTTCGACGGCGACACCGGCCGAGGCGTCGGCGCTTCGCACCAGTGCGGCTGGACGGGCCTGGTGGCGAAACTGCTCGCCCCGCGTGCCGAACAGTCGAAGCCGGCGTCGAAGAGGCGCACGACAGCGACCAAGAAGGAGGAACGGGCGCTGGCATGACTCGCCGCGTCGGAAGCGGCGCCGGCGCGAGCGCGGCCAATCAGAACCCCGACCGTGAGGGAGGGGCCGCCGCGTCATAGGACGCACGGAATGCGCCCAGAGAACCGCCACCGCGGGCTGAACTTGGACCGTTCAAGTGCCGGCAACGAGCCGCCCGCCGCAATTGGACCCAGAATCCGCGCCTTCACCGTCGCAGCTGGCAGCGCCGAGAATCCCTGACAAAGGAACACCTGATGACCGCAGCAACACAACTCCGCAGGCCAGGATCGATGAACAGCGCGCTGATTCGAGACCTTCAGCCTCATGAACTGCCCGAGATCGAGATGCCGGCCTGCGAGGTCCGCCCGGTGCTCAAGGGGCAGAAAGCCCTCGTCACCGGCGCCAGTTCCGGCATAGGCCGGGGCATCGCGACGGCATTGTGCGCGGCCGGGGCCGACGTGATGATCAACTACGTCGGCGACGACGCCGCGGCGATGGCCGCCGTGGAAGAGGCCACACACTGCGGCTGTGCGAACCGCGGACGTGCGATCGCCCACCGCGCCGACGTCTCGGACGAGACGCAGGTGGACGAGATGTTCCGCCGCATCCGGGACGAGTTCGGCACCATCGACATCCTCGTCAACAACGCCGGCCTGCAGCAGGACGCGCCGATCGAGGAGATGACGCTGGCGCAATGGAACAAGGTCATCAACGTCAACCTGACGGGCCAGTTCCTGTGCGCCCGAGAGGCCATCCGCGAGTTCAAGCGCCGCGGCGTCAACAAGGACGTCTCGTGCGCGGCCGGCAAGCTCATCTGCATCAGCAGCGTTCACGAGGTCATCCCGTGGGCGGGACACGTCAACTACGCGGCCAGCAAGGGCGGCGTCATGCTGCTGATGAAGTCGATCGCGCAGGAAGTGGCCCCGTGGCGGATCAGAGTCAACAGCATCTGCCCCGGCGCCATCCGCACGCCGATCAACACGCCCGCATGGTCGACGCCCGCGGCCTATGCGGAACTGCTCAAACTCATCCCCTACAAGCGCATCGGCGAGGTCGAGGACATCGCCCGACTGGCCGTGTGGCTTTCCTCCGACGAGGCCGATTACATCACGGGGGCGAGTCTGTTCGTGGACGGCGGGATGACGCTGTATCCGGGGTTTGAGGCGGGGGGATAGATGTCAGCCGGTGGGGACTCTGAAACGGATCTGGCTTCGCGCGCAGATCCGCATCACGGTTGATCGCCGCGATCAGGTGGTTTGTGTCCAGGAGATACAGCGTCATCGAAGCGGGCCCAGCTCCTTCTCATCGATTCCTTCGCGTCGTGATCCGCCTTCGCCATGAAACGTTCGATCGCCTCGCGCTCGCCGGGCTCGTATTGAGTCGGGCCGAGCGCTTCCAGCGCCGCGAACCATTCTTCGATTCGGGCGCGCTCATCGATCGCAGCGCCTGGCGCAGCCTCAATCACGACCTCGACTCCTTCTCCCCATTCCTGCGGAATCGGATCAAGCGGCAGGATCGCTCCATCTTGGATGACACCGTGGATCATCATGCCATTCTCCCAGCCCCATGATTCTACATTCGCCAGGCAAGGAAAGCGAGAGGGGTGCGTGACTTCACGACCTCACGCCTCCGCGCCCGCCCGCGGGCTCGAAGCGGTCGAGCCGTTCCCCGGATGGGTCGGGGCCAGGCTGGAATAGCCGGGCGGGTCTGAAACCATCGGCTCGCCCCTTGCATCGAATCTGCAAAGAACCTGGAGTCCGCCAATGGGTCAGCACTACGACATCATCATCATCGGCACCGGCGCAGGCGGCGGGACGCTTGCCGCCAGGCTCGCCCCGTCCGGTAAGCGCATCCTCCTGCTCGAACGCGGCGACTACGTGCCGCGGGAGAAGGACAACTGGAGCACTCGCGCGGTTAACCTGGAGGGTAAGTACAACACGAAAGAGGTCTGGCGCGACAGTGCCGGCCGCGACCTGCATCCGCATACGAACTACTACGTGGGCGGCAACACCAAGTTCTACGGGGCCGCCCTCTTCCGCCTGCGCGAGGAGGATTTTGGCGAGATCCGCCACCACGGCGGCGTGTCCCCGGCGTGGCCGATCAGCTATGACGAACTGGAGCCCTACTACACCGCCGCGGAGCAGATGTACCACGTCCACGGCCAGCGCGGCGAGGACCCGACCGAGCCGCACGCCAGCGGGCCGTACCCCCACCCGCCCGTCAGCCATGAGCCGCGTATCCAGCAGTTGCATGAAGACCTCGCCGCGATGGGGCTGCGCCCGTTTCACGTGCCGCTGGGCATCATGCTTGACGAGAAGAACCCGCACGCCAGCAAGTGTATCCGCTGCGAGACGTGCGACGGCCATCCCTGCCTTGTGCAGGCCAAGTCCGACGCTCAGGTCTGCGGCGTCGATCCGGCGCTGACGCACCCCAACGTGACACTGGTCACCGGCGCCCTTGTACGGCGGCTCGAAACGAATGCGACCGGGCGCGAAGTGACCGAGGTTGTCGTGGAACGCGGCGGCGCCGAAGAGCGCTACCGGGGCGACATCGTGGTCGTCTCGTGCGGAGCGATCAACTCGGCCGCGCTGCTCCTGCGGTCGCGCAACGACAAACACCCGCGCGGCCTGGCCAACGGTTCGGACGTCGTCGGGCGCCACTACATGGGTCACGTCAACTCGATCCAGATGGCGCTGTCAAAGTGCCCCAACCCGACGGTGTTTCAGAAAACACTGGCCATCAACGACTATTACGGCCCGTCCAGCGATTGGGAGTTCCCCATGGGACACATCTCCTTCGTCGGCAAGCTCGACGGCGACACGTTGCGGGCGGGAGCGCCGGCGCTGGTGCCGGGCTGGACGCTCGAGAAGATGGCCGCCCATTCCCTCGACTTCTGGCTCACCAGTGAGGATCTGCCCGACCCCGGCAACCGGGTCACGATCGACGCCGAGGGGCGGATCGTACTCAGCTACCGGCCCAACAACGAGGAAGGCCATACGCGACTCATCGCAAAGCTCCGCGAACTGATGAAGCGCACGTCCCGGTGCGGCGTTCATGGCCACGAGTGTCACCAGGGGCTGCTGGCGCGGTCGTTGTGGGTCGGGCAGCGCATCCCACTGGCGGGCGTGGCGCACCAGTGCGGCACGATTCGTTTCGGCCGCGATCCCGGAACCAGCGCGCTCGACGTCAATTGCAGGGCGCACGACGTGGATAATCTTTACGTCGTGGATGCGAGCTTCTTCCCATCCTGCGGGGCCGTGAATCCGGCCTTGACGATCATGGCCAACGCGCTGCGCGTCGGTGATCATCTGCTGGACCGGTTGGGACGTTCGTATCCGGCGAGTGAGCCGATGCACGAGCCTGCATTGGTTTAGACTCTGACGGCGCAACTTCTTGCCGTTTTGTGCTCATGTTTCGCAAGGAGCCGCGATCGTAGCCGGGGCAAAGGGATCAGGGAGTAAGGGAGTGAGGGAGTCAGGGAAAAAAGCCCCCGAGGTTCGACTCTTCCTCTTCCCCTCACTTCCTGACCCCTTACTCCCTGACACCCTTCCCATTTGGCTTCTTTTGGTTGCGGCCGGTGGCCGCCTTACGGATACTACCGGCCGGCAACGGGTGATGGGATTGCGGCTTGGATGGCCGCACGAGGTTCACGCATGTTCTCTGTTGACGGACAGATTGTCATCGTAACCGGCGCCGTCGGACGCCTCGGCGGCTGCGTCGCCCGGCTCTTACAGGCGCACGGCGCGGCAACGGTGCTTCTCGATAGGGAGCAGACACGTCTCAGCCGTGCTTTCGCCGACGTGGCCGGTTCTTCCGACCATCTGCTGGCGGGCGGCGTGGACCTGTCCAGCGGCGCCGGCCTGACCGCGGCCGTGTCTGCGACGCTCGAGCGCTTCGGCCGCATCGACGCACTCGTCAACACGGTCGGCGCGTTTCGCGGTGGCAAGCCCGCACATGAAGAAGACGACGAAACCTGGCAGTTGATGTTCGACCTCAACGTCAGAACGACGCTGAACGCCTGTCGGGCGGTGGTCCCGACGATGCACAGCCAGCACAGAGGCAGGATTGTCAACGTCGCCAGCCGCGCCGCCCTGGCCGGCGCAGGCGGCACAGCCGCATACGGCGCGTCCAAGTCGGCCGTGCTGCACCTCACCGAGAGCCTTTCGGCCGACCTCAAACATGCCGGAATTAACGTCAACTGCGTCCTGCCGGGAACGATGGACACCCCCGAGAATCGCCAGGCGATGCCCGGCGCCGACCCCGCAACGTGGGCGACGCCGGACGCCGTCGCCGGCGTGATTGCGTTCCTCCTGTCTGAGGGCGCCTCCGCCATTCACGGCGCAGCGATCCCCGTGTTCGGTACGGCCTGAGACGCCCGCTGACGCCTGAAACGCCGGGTGTACGGCAGACAAAGCACCCGCGACCGGCACAAAGCAAACTCGAACCGCGCACGTGCAGCGATACGCCGGCCGACGACGCTCGTCGCCGCAACGGACCCCGCCCGGCCGGCACCACCCCTCAACCCGCCGGCCAAGCCCATTTCTCCCTATTGCGCTTCTCGTTACGATGTTCGGACGTGTTCAGGCGGAAGATGTTGTATCTCCGCCGATTGAACGCTGCGCAGGGCCGGGCGCGGTATCGTATCGCCCTGCTCCATGCAGAGAGTTCACCGTTGTCGTCGCCGATCCCTGGTATCACGCCCGTTGCGCCAACGTCACCGGACTCGGCGTGCGACGGCGCCGAACTCGCCGCGCTGCGGGCCGTCGTCGAAGGCACGGCCGGGGCCCTCGGGGACGAGTTCTTCCGGACGCTCGTCGGACGTCTGGCCGCGGCCATGGACGTGCGCTTCGCGTTTATCGCCGAGTTTGTCCCCGAATCGCGAGCGCGAACCATTGCGTACTGGCGCCGCGACGCCATCGTCGAGAACGTCGAGTGGGATCTGCGCGGCACGCCGTGCGAGGACGTCGTTTTTGGCGACCTCTGCCACCATCCGACGGGCGTCAGCCGGATGTTTCCCGGTGACGAGCCGCTGGTGCAGCTCGGGATCGACAGCTACCTGGGCGTTCCGCTGAAAGATGCTCAGGGAGCGCCGCTGGGACACCTGGCGGTCTTCGACGACCGCCCTATGCAGCCCGAACCGGCGCGCCTGTTTATCTTCCGCATCTTCGCCGCCAGGGCCACGGCGGAACTGCTCCGCCTGCGCGCGGAGAAACAACTGCGCGACAGCGAAGAGCGCTTCCGCGACCTCTTCGAGGAGGCGCCCATCGCCTACGTCCACGAGGGTCTTGATTCCAGGTTCATTCGTGCCAACCGCGCCGCCACGCGCATTCTCGGCATCACGCCGGACCAGGTTCCCGGCACCGTGGGCATGTCCTTCGTCGCCGACACGCCCGACAACCAGCGACGCCTGCGGGAGGCCTTTGATTCCATCGGCCGGGGCGTGGACACCGGCGGCGTAGTCCTGGAATTGCGCCGAGGCGACAACGGCAGACCGATCTGGATCGAATGGTGGTCGCGGCCGGATCCGAGCGGCGAGTTCACGCGCACGATGTTCCTTGACATCACGGATCGCATGCTGCTGGAGCAGGAAAAAGCCAGGCTCAAGGCTCAGAACGCCTATCTGCGGGAAGAGATCAAGTCCGTCCATAATTTCGATGAAATCGTCGGCCGCAGCGCCTCGTTGAACGAGGTGCTCCAGAACGTCGGCCGCGTCGCGCCGACGGACGCTTCCGTGCTGATCACCGGCGAAACCGGAACAGGCAAGGAGCTGATCGCACGGGCGGTCCATTCCGCCAGCCCCCGGCATGACCGCCCGCTCATCAAGGTCAACTGCGCGGCACTGCCCACCGGGCTCGTCGAAAGCGAGTTGTTCGGCCACGAGAAGGGTGCATTCAGCGGCGCCATCGCCAAGCGCGTCGGCCGGTTCGAACTGGCCCATCGCGGTACGCTCTTCCTTGACGAGATCGGCGAGTTGCCCGCCGACGTGCAGGCCAAACTGCTGCGGGTGCTGCAGGAGCGCGAGTTCGAGCGCGTCGGCGGCAGTGACACAATCCGCGTCGACGTGCGCGTGATTGCAGCCACGAACCGCGATCTGGCCGCTGCGGTTCGCGAAGGTCGATTCCGGCAGGATCTGTTCTACCGGCTTAACGTCTTCCCGCTCCATCTGCCGCCGCTTCGTGAACGCCCCGGCGACATCCCGTTGCTCGTCCAGTTCCTCCTCGACAAGTTCGCAGCTCAGATCGGCAAGCGCGTGGTCGGCGTGTCGCCGGAGACGGCGGTCCGATTTGCCTCGTATGCCTGGCCCGGCAACATCCGCGAACTCGAGAACGTCCTCGAACGGGCGGTCATTCTGTCGAACTCGCCTGTTCTCGACGTCCATCTGACGACGGCCACGACGGCGGTCGACGCGACAACATCCGCGCCGCCCGCGGGGCCACCGCCGGCCACGCTTGAGTCCGTCGAACGCGACCACATCCTCGCCGCGCTGGAACGCGCGAATTGGGTGATCGAGGGTCCGTCCGGCGCCGCCCGCTCGCTCGATCTCCACCCCAACACCCTCCGCAGCCGCCTGAAGAAGCTCGGCATCCGCCGCCCCTCCCACGACCGTTCGTAGCCGCCACGGTATTTCGCGGCCCACAGCCCACGATTCTCGTGGTGGACAGTCCGCCGCCCGCCGGCCACGTTCCGTAAGACCTTGACCGCCAATTGTTTACGTATTCGAGCCGCGCCTCCGACCCCTGGCACGGCGGCTGCCTTTGCGTCCATCGCTGTCGAGGAGCTGACTTTGGTCAGGATCACAAGAACAGAAGAGGATGGCGCTGCATGGCTTCGAGTGGAAGGCAAGCTGGTCGGACCGTGGGTGGAGGAACTCAGTGCCACGATCGCCCGCGAACGGGCGATGTGCAACCCGATCCGGTTGGATCTGTCGCAAGTGCGGTTTGTGGATTCGCGGGGGCTGTACTGCCTGCAGTCACTGCTGAGCGAGGGACTGCAAATCGAGCGGATGTCGGGCTTTCTTGCCGGGCTGCTTCATGCGCGACCCTCCCCGTGATGCAACGCGTCAACGGCGCGCCCGTGACGGACGCCGGGCCGGACCAGCCGCTCACCGACGAGATGATGCTCGCCGCGCTTCGATCCGGCGACGAACGAGCCTGCGAGGCTTTCGTTCGACGGCACACAGGACGGATGCTGGCCGTGGCCCGGCGCTTTCTGCGCTGCGAGCAGGACGCCGCGGACGCGGTTCAGGATGCGTTCATGATGGCCTTTCGATCCGTGGATCGTTTCGCGGGCGAGTCCAGACTGAGTACATGGCTCCACCGCATCGTCATCAACGCCTGTCTGATGAAGCTGCGCGCCGAGCGCTCCCGACCGGCAACCTCCATCGAGCCGCTGCTTCCCACTTTTGACGAGACCGGTCATCACGCCGGCCGCATCTCGGCCTGGTGCGTTCTCCCATCGCAGGGCGCCGAAGCCGCGGAACTCCGGGCGGCCGTGCGAAAGTGCGTGAACCAGCTTCCGGACTCCTATCGTGCCATCATCATGCTCCGCGATATCGAAGAATTGGACACACAAGAGACTGCCGATCGCCTCGGGATCAGCGCAGGTGCGGCAAAGGTCCGCCTCCACCGCGCCCGCCAGGCACTGCGCACGCTGCTGGATCCCGTGCTCCGAGCGGATTCGAACGGCGAACTCACGCGCGCTCGTTTGTGATCCGTCCAAGGCGGCCCCTTAGTTGTCGTTGATGCACCGCCGGCCATGGTGCGGTCAGGCCAGGAAGCATGCGCATCCGCCATGCAGCGCGTTCCCGTGCGCTGAATGGCATGTGAGCCCGGCAAGCGCCGATGCCGCAACTGAACACTGTCCGAGTTCTTCGGTCGGCGTCCCGGCGCGTGCTGCCGGCGACCAGTCCGGCGTGATCGGCAGCGGGGGCGGTGCGAACGGGGCAATAGGTGCGGCCGCGTGTACGACTTGTCCATCGACCAGCGTCAGCAGGGATTCGATGCTCTTGATCCGATCCTCCCCGACGCTGAAGTAGTCGTCGGAGAGCACCGCCAGGTCCGCAAGGCGGCCGGGGACGATTGAGCCTTTCTTGCCTTCTTCTCGGCTGAACCAGGCGCTGCCGGTCGTCATGAGGCGCAGGGCCTCCTCGCGGGTGAGGCGGTTCGTGTCGGGGTATAGCTGCTTCCCCCCCAGCGATTTGCCGCTGACCATCCACCACAAGCTGACCCACGGGTTGTAGCTTGCAACGCGCGTCGCGTCGGTGCCCGCGCCGACGGGGATGCCCATTCGCAGCATCTCTCGGATCGGCGGCGTGCGGGCGGTCGCGGCTGAGCCATAGCGGTCGACGAAATACTCGCCCTGAAACGCCATACGATGCTGGATCGCGATGCCACCGCCCAGCGCCTTGATGCGCTCCAGGCTGGCGTCGCTGGCCGTCTCGCAGTGATCGAAGAACCAGCGGAGATCGGCGATCGGGTATTCGCGGTTGACTTCCTCGAAGACGGAGAGGGCACGCTGGATCGTCTCGTCGTAAGTCGCGTGCATGCGGAACGGCCAGCGGTTCCGCGCGAGCACGCGGACGACCTCGCGCAGGTCTGACTCCATGTTGGCAGGCATCTCGGGACGGGGCACGCGAAAATCCTCGAAGTCCGCGGCGCTGTAGACCAGCATTTCGCCGGCACCGTTGAGCCGCAGAAAGTCGTCGCCCTGGCCGTAGGTGGCAGTTCGAGCCCAGCGGACGAAGTCGTCGCGCTCTGCTTTCGGTCGCTGCGTAAACAGATTGTACGCGATGCGCACGGTCAGTTCGCCGCGGTCTGCGAGGTGCTGGATGACTTCGTAGTCTTCCGGGTAGTTCTGAAAACCGCCGCCGGCGTCGCAGCAGGATGTGACGCCGAGTCGGTTCAACTCGCGCATGAAGTGGCGCGTCGAGTTGTACTGGTACTCAAGCGGCAGCTTCGGCCCCATCGAGAGCGTCTTGTACAGGACCCAGGCGTTCGGGTTGGCGATCAGCAGGCCGGTCGGGTGGCCGTTGCGATCGCGCTCGATGATGCCGCCGGGCGGGTCGGGCGTGTCCTTCGTGTACCCGACCGCGCGGAGGGCGGCGCGGTTCAGCAGCGCCCGATCGTACAGGTGCAGAATGAAGACCGGCGTGTCGGGCGCGGCCTCGTTGAGCTCCGCCAGGGTGGGCAGGCGGCGTTCGGCGAACTGAAATTCGCAGAAGCCGCCCACCACGCGAACCCATTGCGGCGGCGGCGTGCGCAACGCTTGTGCCCGCAGCATCGCCATCGCATCCGCCAGCGTCGGCACGCCGTCCCAGCGCAGCTCGAGGTTGTAATTGAGCCCGCCGCGGATGATGTGTGTGTGCGAGTCGATCAGGCCGGGGATGACGGTGCGGCCGTCCGCGTCAATCACCTTCGTGCGCGATCCGCGGCGGGGGAGCACGGTGGATTCGTCGCCCACGGCCACGAACCGCCCCTCGCGGATGGCAAGCGCTGATGCTGACGGCCGCTCGGTATCCATCGTGGCGATGCGGGCGTTGATGAGGATGAGGTCGGCGTCGTTGAGATCATCGCGGCGCGTGTCGCTGCGATCGACCCGCCACCGTGCCGTGGAACAGCCAGTGAGCATCGCGCCGATCGCGGCCGCGCTACCGGTCCAGAGGGCATCGCGACGTGTGATCCGTTCGTTCATCGTCTCATCCTCATCAACTCGCCGCGGGCACGACCTCGGGCAGGGTCATCCATCAGCGGCTGCGCATCCTCCGCCCGGCCCCTTCCTGACGGTCGGGGTTCGGATCGGCCGGGCCCGCTCCTGCAGGCGGGGTTGACCCTGCCCGCTCATTTATGGTCGAGGCTCTGACTGGCGGGTCCGTTGGCGTTACTTGCCGCCGCCGGCCTGCGCTTTGTGGCTGTTGAACACTTCCGCGTAGGACGGCATGTGCTCGATGAACAGCTTTGCCGTGCCGGGGCCGGCCGGGTTGCGCCAGTCGGAGAGCAGTTCGCACGAGATCGCGAACCACGTGCCCATGATGGCGCCCGCGTCGGACATGCGCATCAGCGAAGCGCTTTGCGTATCGGCGTTCATCGAGCCGGACGCATCGACCACGACGTACACCTCATAGCCGGCATCCAGCGCGGACAGTGTCGCAAACGCGACGCACACGTCGGTGGTGATGCCGGACATGACGATTTTCTTGCGGCCGGTCTTGCGGATCGCCTCGACGAAGTCGTCGTTGTCCCAGGCGTTGATCTGTCCGGGGCGCGAAATGAGCGGGGCGTCGGGCAGCAGCGAGAGGACTTCCGGCAGGAAGGGGCCGTTCGGACCGTCCTCGGCGCTCGTCGTGATGACGACCGGCACGTTGTGCAGCTTGGCCGTCTTGGCCAGGGCGATGACCATGTTCTTGAACTCGCCCGGCCGGGCATTGTCGACGAGGTTCATAAGGCCCGTCTGATGATCGATGAGTGCGAAGACGCAGTTGTCGGCGGTCCAGCGCTCGCGCTTGCCGCCGGGCGCCCAGGTGGATAACGACTTCACGCCCGTGGCGGGCTGCGCCTGGGCCGTGCTGACGGCGCCGTTGTTAGCCGTCAGGCCCCAGGCGATTGCGCCGGCGACGATAACGGTGATCAGCGAGGGTGTTACGATGCGACTCATGTCCCTTCTCCCTTTCGTGTGGACTCGGTTGACTGGGCGGTGAGGCTCGGCCCGGACCGCCACGCTTCTCATTTGAAACATGCCCGGCGGATGCATCACCGCCCGAGCACCTTCCTGAGCGGCGAGACGGGACACCGATCGCGACGCGATGGGCCGGCCCCGCGTTGCGCCACGCTACCGCGGCCCGCGACGGTCGGCCATCGGCCCCAGGTCAAAAAGCAGTAATTCGGCGTCGCCACTTGCCTCAATGCGGAGGCGCGACTCGTTCTCGACCGACGCGCCGTCACCGGCGACCAGTCGCACCGGTCCCTGAGTTGATCCGCCGGACGAATCCGCATCGCCCGCCAGCATGGCGCTGCCGCGCAGCACTTGAATCCACGCGCCCCGGCCGTCGCCCAACTCGTGGTCGACGCGTGTCCCGCGCTGCAGCGCGCCGGCGTAGACATCCGCGTCCTGATTGATGCGGATCGAACTGCTGCGCCCGTTGCCGCTGGCCAGCAGGGTCAGCCGCCCCGCGTTCGAGAGGGTGGGGAATTCCCGCTCTTCATAGCCGGGTTCTGCCCCGCGGCGGTCGGGCATGATCCAGATCTGCATCAGATGCACCGGGTCGCTGGCCGACGGGTTGAACTCGCTGTGCAGAATCCCCGACCCGGCCGCCATGTACTGGATCCGGCCCGGCCGGATGACGCCGCGGTTGCCCAGGCTGTCGCGGTGCTCAAGCTCACCTGACAGGACGTACGTGATGATCTCCATGTCCCGGTGCGGATGCTCGCCGAACCCCTGCCCGGGCGCGACCCGGTCCTCATTGATGACCCGCAGCGAGCGGAAGCCCGTATGCTGCGGATCGCGGTAGTCGGCGAAGGAGAACGTGTGATACGTGTCCAGCCACCCGTGGTTGAAGTGGCCGCGCTGATGGCTGGGGCGGAGGGTGATCATGGTTGGGGGCTCCTGGTCTCGAATGGGTTCGACGGCGCAACACCGTTGGCGGCGGATCGCCGCCGACGGTACGACAAGGGCGCCTCAGACGGGGCATCTCATTACCCTGCTGAGCGCTTGGGGTGGACATGTCGAACCCGGCGCCGCCGGATCGTCCACCGTCGGAGTCTGCGGGAAAGCGCGTGTGACGGTCAAGACGGGAGGCCGTATAATGCTCGGATGCCTAGGCGCCCGAGATTCCAACGCGGCATCAGCCGGGGACGCATCTGCGACTGGCCGGTCGAAGCTGATTCGCCGGAGGAAGTAGCCGCGCGCGTGACGTACACGGGAAACCCGATTCACAAGACCTATCCATCGCCGGCCGGCCCCGCCGCGTTGCGGGCGGATGAGGCGAAGTGCGACGTGTATTCCGCCGACCATTGGCCGATGTTACTCGACGCGCTGCGGCAGGCGATCACGGCGCGCTGCGTCGGCGCCTTCCGCGGAGAGTTTCCCAGTCGGGCATGGGTGTGGATCAACGGCGTATTACATGAAGCGAGACTGACCGGCGGTGGCGACTATCACGGTTTTCCGATTAACGACCCGCGGCAATATCCGCTCCCCGCCGCGCGCCTGGAGGACGCACCCCGTGTCGAGATCCCTGTCGATCGAGTGTGACCCCGTCGACCAACCGGCCGCGACCGACCCGCTCGAGCGCAGCACGTGGTGTGCAATGCGCATCCGCATCGGAGGGCGGACCGTCACGCGCGTCTGGGACAAGTCGATTCAGGACGAGCGGACATTGCTCTATGTGCCGGCGTTTCCCATCGCGGAATGGGTCGTTTCCAATTGGTGGATGCTTCTGCACGAACCCCTCCGCACGGCCGAGCTTCCCCAATCGTCGCTTGCTCACCTTCCCTGGATCAAGCGTCATTGTCTCCGGTCAGCGGAGTCGGGACTGCTCCTGCCGTCACTGTACATTTTCAACGATGGGCGAGGTATTCGCGCCCAGTGGGTGGCGGACGAGCGGGGCGCGTGTCCCCATATGCCAGGCGAGTTTACCGATACCGGCTCTGATGTCCTGGAGGAAGCAACCGTACGAGACTCCCTTGCCGAGTTTGTCGACAGCGTCCTGGATCGCCTCGAAGGGCGATGCGACGAGCGCGTTATCGCTCTGCGCGAGAATTGGCAGGCCGTGCGTGGGGCAGACGCAGACGAAGCGAACTACTGCATCGCGGCCGGGCGCCTGGGCCTCGATCCCTACGACCCGTCGCAGGTCGGTGCGACGGTGGCCGAATGGGTGGAAACGGAACTGGCCGACCCCGACCGGCCCCTTATTCGCGATCTGACGGAGTCCGCCGACCCTGATACGGTCATTGGGCAATGGAAGTGGATTGCGGAAATCAATGCATTCTGCCCGGTGGGCCCGCTCCGGCGCCGGCTCCCGATTTCGAATGTGCTGCGCGGTGGCTCGCCAGCGCGACACGCGTATCACCTGGCCAGTGAGGTGCGTCGCGCGGCGGGGGCCTCGGCGTGGGAGCCCATCGTATCCGTCGACGAATTGGCCGCCACGGCCTGCGGCTGCTCGTTCTCCGCACAGGATCGCAACGACGCGCCGGGAAGGACGCTCCAGGCCCTGGTGGGTTGGGCCGACGCCGATCAAATCGTGCTCGCCGGCCCGCGTCCCACCCGAAGCGACAGCCGGCGGTTTCTTGACGCACGTGGGATCTATCACGCGCTGTTCGCGTGCCACCAGAGTGAGCGTCTTGTGACCCGCGCCTTCACCTGGGACCAGCAGGCGTCGCGTGCGTTCGCCGCGGAACTGCTGGCGCCGCGGGCGGCGCTTGCGAATCGCACGAATGGAGTCGCGGATCCCGACACAGTCAGAGACCTTGCGACCTGTTACGACGTCAGTACCGCAGTTGTTTCAAACCAGTTGAGAAACGCTGAGGTTCCACTGGTCGAGGAGTGATGGGGCGCAGCCTTACTCAGCCATCGCCTCTTCGCCGGCGCCTCCTGAGTCAGCGTGCGCGATTCGTAGCCGCTTCAATTCGGGGGATTCGCGCAGGCTGAAGCCTGCGGCTCGGCTAGTGGCGCGCAATCGCGCAGGCTTATTCACTTTACTCTACGATAAATCCCAGCAGATCCCGGTTGATCACCTCTGCGTGCGTCGTACACATCCCGTGGTCGAACCCGGAATAGACCTTGAGCGTCCCTTTCCTCAGCAACCTGGCCGACAGTCGTGCCGAGTCGTCGATCGGGACGATCTGGTCGTCGTCGCCGTGCATCACGAGCGTGGGTACGTCGATTGCTTTCAAGTCGTCGGTGAAGTCTGTTTCCGAAAATGCCTTGATGCCGTCGTAGTGGGCCTTGGCGCCGCCCATCATGCCCTGCCGCCACCAGTTCTGAATCACGCCCTGCGACGGCTTCGCGCCCGGGCGGTTGTAGCCGTAGAACGGACCGCTGGCGACGTCGAGGTAAAACTGAGCCCGGTTGGCGGCAAGCTGCGCCCGGAAGCCGTCAAACACTTCGAGGGGCAGGCCGCCCGGATTGGCCGGCGTTTTGACCATGATCGGCGGGACCGCGCCAATGAGTACCAGTTTCGCCACACGCCCCCTCGCCTTGCCGTGTCGTGCGACGTACCGCGCGGCCTCGCCCCCGCCGGTGGAGTGCCCGACGTGGACGGCGCTGCGCAGGTCAAGATGCTCGACGACGGCGGCCACGTCGGCGGCGTAGTGGTCCATGTCGTGTCCGTCGCCAACCTGGCTCGACCGGCCGTGGCCGCGGCGGTCGTGGGCGACGACGCGATAGCCCTTGCCGAGGAAGAACAGCATCTGAGCGTCCCAGTCGTCGGAACTGAGCGGCCAGCCATGGTGAAACACGATCGGCTGCGCGTCCCGCGGGCCCCAGTCCTTGTAGAAGATCTGCGTTCCGTCCTTGGCGGTAATGGTGGGCATGATCAAGTCCTCCAGAATGGGTGAAGGGGTCACCGATCGCGGCCGTACTTCGGCCGGTTGGATCAGCTTGCAGGCGGGTTTCTCCGGCCGCCACAACTCTGAGCGTAGACCCAGGACACCGCCGCGGCCAGGGGGATGCGCCGCGCGCGCGCCAAAGGCTTTGGCGTCGGCTGATGCGTACGAGCAGCAGCGAGCGGGTCTCGAGCCGCGATAGACGATCGCGATCCCGCGACAGAGCGCCGATCGACCGCGTGTCGGCCTGGACGACGCCCGGTAGAATGACCGCGGCCGATGGACCCGGACCGGACGACAATTGCGATCCAGCGATACCTGGACGACCTGGCCGCCGTGCGCGGCGATTCGCCCGCTGAGCCTGTGGTGCGCGACCTGCTCGCCCGGGCGTCGCAGCGGCTGCACCTCCTGTGCGCTACGCTGCTGCACCGAAGCTACCCGCGGCTGACGCGGCCCCCGTTGAACCTCGATGCGGAGGAAATGCTCAGTGCCGTCGTCGAGCGGCTCCTCAAGGCGATGCGGAAGGTTCGCCCCGGCAATGTCCGGCAGTTCTTCGCCCTGGCGAATCAGCACATGCGCTGGGAGCTGAATGACCTGGCCCGACGCTTAGATGAGCAGACAGCGGCCGTGGAGCTGCGCGAGGAGTTCATCGCTGCCCCGGAGAGCAGCGGCTCGCCAATCAGCCCGGTCGCCCGCCGGCTGCTGGAGGCCATCGAAACGCTGCCCGACGACGAGCGGGAGGCGTTCGACCTGGTGCGTATTCAGGGCATGACGCAAACCGAGGCCGCCGCCGTACTGGACGTATCGGCCAAGACGGTCCAGCGCCGCCTGAACCGCGGCCTGTTGCTGCTCACCGAGAAGCTTGGCGATCTGCGGCCGGCGGCACAGGCATAGTTCGGCTTGAAGCCGAGGAAACCACCATGCAAACCAACGTACAGAAACTCGCGGGACGGGTCGCCGTCGTGACCGGCGCATCCAAGGGAATCGGCGCGTCGATCGCGCGGCATCTGGCCGATGCCGGCGCGGCCGTCGTGGTCAACTACTCCGCCAGCAGGGATGGCGCCAATCGCGTCGTGGCAGACATTGTCGGCAAAGGGGGAAAGGCGGTCGCCGTACAGGCAGACGTTTCGAATGCCGCCGACATCCAGCGGCTCTTCGCGGAGACAAAACAGGCGTTCGACCGCGTGGACATTCTCGTGAACAACGCGGGCGTCTATGAGTTCGCGCCGTTGGAGGAAGTCACGGCCGAGCTGTTCCACCGGCAGTTCAACCTCAACGTGCTTGGGCTGATCCTCGCGTCGCAGGAGGCCGTCAAGCAGTTCGGTCGCGGGGGCGGTACGATTGTGAACGTCGGCTCCGTCGCGGGGAAACTCGCCCTGTCCGGCGGCGCCGTCTACTGCGGCACCAAGGCGGCCGTGGACGCGGTCACACGATGCCTGGCGACGGAACTGGGTCCGCGGAACATCCGGGTCAACTCGGTCAATCCGGGCATGGTCGATACGGAGGGCTTCCGCGCCGCCGGCATCGACGAGAGCGAGTTTCGCAAGCAGCAGGAATCGCAGACCCCGCTGGGGCGCATCGCTACGCCCGAGGACATCGCCCCGGCCGTGGTATTCCTGGCGTCCGATGATTCCGGTTGGGTCACTGGCGAGGCGCTGTACCTGACCGGCGGGCTTCGCTGAAAGCGGCGGCGGTCCGGGCACCACGAGCCTCCATGAGAGACGAGTCGCGTATTCAGAACCTGGTGGAGCAAGCGCTGGAGTCTTCCGACCCGCCGGAAGTAGTCTGTCGCGATGCGCCGGACCTCCTGCCGGAAGTTCGATCGCGGCTGATGCGCGTCCGTTCGCTGGAAGCGGAGCTTGGCGCGTTGTTTCCGTCATCGAACGCCGCCGATCGCGGCGGAACACGACCGTCGCTGCTAAATGACGCCGAACTGCCCGACATTCCCGATTACCGGGTGGACAGCATTCTCGGACACGGCGGCGTCGGCGTTGTCTACAAAGCCCATCACCTCAAGCTCAAGCGGCCGGTCGCCATCAAGATGCTCCGTTCCGGTGCGTACGCGAGCGCTGCGGAACGCGCCCGGTTCCGGCAGGAGGCGGAGGCCGTCGCCGCCTTGCGCCACGTCAACATCATGCAGGTGTACGACGTTGGTGAGTACGACGGCCGGCCCTACTTCACGATGGAGTTCATCGAAGGCGGCGACCTGGCCCAGGCGCTGGCCGGCATGCCGCAGCCGGCCCGAGAGGCTGCCGCCATGATCGCCACGCTGGCCGACGCCGTTCAGACGGCCCACGACGGTGGCATCGTGCATCGCGACTTGAAGCCTGCCAACGTACTGCTGTCCGCCAACGGCAACCCCAAAATCAGCGACTTCGGCCTGGCGCGGCGGCTGGAGCGTGACCCGAGTCTGACCATCGCCGCAGCCCGCGTCGGCACGCCCAGCTACATGGCGCCGGAGCAGGCAGCCGGCAACGTGGAGGCGTTCTGCCCGTCGGTGGATATCTATGCGCTCGGCGCCATGCTCTACGAGATGCTGACGGGGCGCCCGCCGTTCCGCGCGCATTCCGCTTCAGAAACGCAGCGTCAGGTCATTCACGAATACCCCGCACCGCCGTCCCGACTCAATGCACGAATACCGCGCGACCTCGAAACGATCTGCCTCAAGTGTCTGCGAAAGGAACCGGCGGATCGCTACTCATCGGCCGGGGCTCTGTCCGATGATCTGCGCCGTTTCCTGGACGGGAGGCCGATTCACGCGCGGCCGGTGTCGAGGTTGGAGCGCGGGCTGCGCTGGATGCGTCGCAACCCGGCCGGGGCAGCTTTCATCGTGACCGCGATGGCACTTTCCACGCTCGCGGCCGCGTTCGTGATGCGGGAGATATCTCTGGCCGCTCAGCGCCGAACCGAAGAGGCCCACTGGAAGGAGCGCCTCGCCTTCCTCATCCGCATCCAGGAAGAAGGCAGGTTCCCGGAGGCTCGCGCGATCCTGGACAGAGTACCCGACGCCGGCTCCGCGGAACTCCGCGCCGAGATCGAACGCGCCAAGGCCGACATCGACATCGTCGAGCGCCTCGATTCCATCCGCCTGAGCCGCGGCGCGTTCATGCAGGGCGGCGGCATCGACTATGACGCGACGAGTCGCCGGTATGCAGCGACATTCAGCGAATCAGGCCTGGGTGAACTTCACGAAGATCCGCGGCAGGTCGCGGCGCGACTGGCGGCTTCGCCGATCCGGAAGGCGATCGTCGCAGCGCTGGATGACTGGGCGACCTGTGCTGCGGCCGACCCGCGTGCGTGGATTCTGACGGTGGCCCGATCCGTGGATCCCGATCCGTGGCGCGACCGCGTTCGCGATCAGGATCACTGGGCCGATTTGGACCATCTGCAAAACCTGGCGGCAGACGCCGTCGTTGAGGATCAGCCGGTCAACATCATGGTTGCGATGGGAACGCGCTGGCGACGGCTGGGCGGCGATCCGACGGCGTTCCTGGAACGCGTCCAACGCGCGTACCCGAACGACTTCTGGGTCAACTTCGAACTCGGACATCTGTATGGCGCCGGCAATGTCGAAGCAGCGATCGGCTACTGCCGTGCGGCCCTGGCCGTTCGCCCGCGTGCGTCCGTCGCGCACTTCAACCTGGGCGTATACGTTGGCAGTCTGGGCCGCCGCGATGAGGCGATGCACTATTTTGAGCGCGTCATCGAAAGCGATCCGAACCACACCTGGGCGCGCGTCAATCTCGGCGTGGGCCTGCTCGACCGTTTTCGCCCAGGCGAGGCGCTGAAGCACTTTGAGCACGCCCTTGCGCTGGATCCTCACAATACGGCGGCTGTGGCCGGGCATCGGCATGCGCTGATCGGCCTGGGCCGCGGCGCAGAGGCCGCGGCGCCGTGGCGCGCGGCCATCGACGCCGACCCACAGACGCACGACGTCCGCGATGGATACGCGGAGTTCTGCCTTTTTGTTGGCGACGAGGCCGAGTATCGCCAGGCGTGCAGCGAACTGCTGGAGTTCTTCGGCTCCGCGACAGACCCGCACCTCTGCGAGCGCACGGGCCGCGCTTGCCTGCTGGCGCCGCTTCCGGATGAACAGCGTCGGCAAGCCGCTGCGCTCATCGATCGCGCGCTCAGTGCAGACCCATCGCAGTACGCACCATGGGCCCGCCCGTACTTTCTGCTCGCGAAGGCACTGTCCGAGTACCGTTCGGGGAGGTTCGAGTCCGCGGCCAATCTGCTCCAAGGCGACGTGCTGCACGCGCTCCCGCCCGCACCGCAGTTGATTCTCGCGATGGTGACATGCCGGATGGGACAAGTCGGGGAGGCCCGCCGCATCTTCGCAGAAGCCGTGGCATCCATCGACTGGCGCCTCGAGGCCGCCGGCAACCGCGAGGCGTGGATATACCACACGCTCCGCCGCGAAGCGGAGGCGTTGATCCGGTCGGACGACAGGTGACGACCTCGTCGCCGAACGGCGCACCCCACGCCACGATCACGCACTCTCTGCCAACCGGCCGAGAGTCGGGCGGATCTAAGAAGCAGAGTTCGCACGGGAGTTGGCAGCGGGGTGGGCGATGTACTGAACGTCGTCGCGGGTCGGGCGGCTGCGCTCCTGGAGTACGGCCCGAGGGTCGCCCGCGACGCTGACGCTCGGCTGCGGCCGTGTACGCCGCCCGTTGCGGCTGCGGACGTTCGACGCCCAGTTCGAGCTGATGGCAGTGCGCGAGCGCCTCGGCCTCGTCGGTGTACCAGGCCAGACCCGTTTCCCGCCTCGCGTGGTGTAGAACTGTCCGGTCGCCCCGTGGAACGAAACGGGCTTTGACGCCGGTCGACTTCGTGGCATGGCCAACCTCCAAAAGTGTAGCCAAAAGTGTAGTGCCACGAATCCGGCTGCAGCTGACGGGAGGGTGACGCAGCGTAAGCGTCTGTCAAAAAAGCAGATATGACTCGGGGCGACAGGATTTGAACCTGCGGCCTCCTGCTCCCAAAGCAGGCGCTCTAGCCAGGCTGAGCTACGCCCCGCTCGGTCGTCGCGGGCGACCGTGAGGACATCGTCCCAAATCTTGGCTTCTCAGGCAAGGCGGGGCTTCGCGATGGTCACACCGTCTCGGGCAGCACCGCGATCGGGTTGCCTGTGTCATCGACCGCGACGAACACTACGTCCGCCTCGGTGACGGCCACTTCGACGTCCGGCTGGGTTCGGCGCTGGGCGAGCACCCCGACGTGGATCTTGATCGAGGTGCGGCCGATGCGCGTGGTTTGCGCCCACAGCGTCAGCACGTCGCCGACGAAGACAGGCTTGTGGAACTCGACTTCGTGGAACGACACGGTGACGTATCGGTGGTGCGCCTGTCGGCTTGCCTCGACGAATGCGGCCTGGTCGATGAGGGACAGTATGACCCCGCCGAAGATGGTGCCCTCGGCGTTGGTGTCCTTCGGCATCATGACGACGCGGATCGCCGGAATCGCGCTGGGTGCCTTGATGGGGCCGCTCATCGAGTCTTTCCTGTGCGGGGCGGTTGCGAACCTGCTATCATTCCCGGCCCGGCGCCGCGGTAGGATCCAGCGGGCCGACAAGAGTCGCGCGGCCGCTCGGGGCAGAATGTCCGGCCCGACGCACGGCCGGAGTGCGTCCGGAACCGAGCCGCGCGAGGGGAGCATAGCTGACGTGATCCGTGTACGCCAACGCGG
>CAZYLK010000083.1:2100-24967 GCA_964648365.1 uncultured Phycisphaeraceae bacterium | reverse complement strand
GTGCGCTCGCCACGGCCTCGAAGACGAGACCGTGCCACCCGCCGCGCACCACGGCTTCGAAGACGAGACCGTGCCACCCGCCGCGCACCACGGCCTCGAAGACGAGAGCGTGCCACCCGCCAGCACCGCCATCGGGGATTCTCAGCGACATTGTCGCGTCCGAAGACACCGCCTCCGCCGCGCCTACGCCTCCGCTGCCGCCTTCAATTCCTCCAGATCCTTGCGCAGGCACTTCTTCATCATCGGTCCGAAGATCAGCCCGGTGATGGGCGAAACGACGCGGGCGAACAGCGTCACGGGGCGGCAGTCCATCGCCATGCGGACGTTCGTGCCGCCGATCTGCGGCTCGAAGTGAAACGTCGTCGCGTAGGTGCAACCGCAGGACGTGCAGCCGACGGTGTAGCTGCGATCAGGCTCGAACGCGGTGATCGAGAGCGTCTCGACCGCCTCGTGCTTGCCGAACTTCCGCGTCTCGCGCCAGCGGGTGCCGACGCCGACGGGGCCGTCGGTCAGCATCTCGACGCGGGCGATGCCGCTGATGCGCTGAGCGCAGTTGGGGATGTCGGACGCGATCTGGAACACCCGCTCGACGGGCGCTTCGACGAACTGGGTCATCTCGAATCGGGCCATGGCGTATCTCTCCTCGGTTGTCCGTCAATTGTAAGTCAGACCGCAGGGAAAGCGGCGCGGCCGGTCCCGGCCGGGGACCGCCCTCCCTCGGCATTCTGTCATTCACGTCGTAGCCTGTTTTCGCGCAACCGGCGGCGTCGGCGGCACGGAAGTTCGACGGGTGTTCGGGCGCGGCGCCTGTCACCGCTTTCGTTGGTCGAGCGGCGTGCGCCCCGCGCGTGCCACTGCTCTTGAGCAGTGTATGCATGGTGTGGAGTGCCCTCCAGGACGGAAACCAGGTCACCGGCGGCCGGAAACATCGCGGCGATGCAACGGGCGTGCCCGGCGTGAGCCTGGCACCGGAACGAAACGGCACTGCTCAAGAGCAGTGGCACCCGACCGATCGGTCATCGCGGCACTGCTCAAGAGCAGTGGCACCCGACCGATCGGTCATCGCGGCACTGCTCAAGAGCAGTGGCACGAGTGGCACTGCATGGCGCACGCCGAAGGGGGTCATCGCCCGAAGGCCGCCTGGAACGCGGCCGCGTCGCCCAGGTCCACCGCCCCACTGCCGTCCAGATCCAGGCCGAGGCACTCTCGCGTGAGGCCCGTTCCGGGACCGGCCATGCATTCTGACAGGGCGGCGTAGTCGTCCAGGTCCACGTCGCCGTCGCGGTCGGCGTCGGCGGACTCGGGCGGGACGCGCAGGCACCGGAAGCCGACCGATTTGTCCGGCTGATCGGCGGCCAGGGTGGCACGACGGTCGGCGGCGGAGGCGTTGGCGGGGAAGTCATACGCCCCCCCCCGAACCGTGCGGCTGCCCGCCTGGCCCGGCGGGATGGGGTTGTCGTTGAAGCGGTCCTGCATCCATTCGAAGGCGTTGCCGGACAGGTCATACAGAGCGAAGGAGTTGGCGTTGGCGTTGGTGCCGTTTTCGCCGTTGTAGTATCCCACCGGCGTGGTGCCGTCGTCCCAAGGGTCGCCGCTGCCGCGGTAGTTGGCGTCGGCGCCGACGATCGCGTCGCGACCGAAGCCGTACGCCGTGTTGCGGTTCGTCGCGGTGTTCCACGCGGCCGCCTTGTACCATTCGTTGTAGATCGCGGCCCGGGCGGCGTGGTGATCCATCGGCAGGCGGTAGCCGGCACGCTGCGCGACGATCGCCGCCCGCTCGCTGAGGTTCAGGTCGCGCTGCCGCCACGTCCCCGCCGGCACGACGGCAGGTCGCCAGCCGGCCAGGTCGGCCGAGGTCGCCTCGGCATAGCAGCGGTCCGACGGGGCGTAGCCCTGATCGAGCGTCAGCCAGTTGCAGAACTTGAGCGCGCCAAACCAGGTGACGCCGACGACCGGGTGATCGCCGAAGCCGTCGGCCGCGGCGTAGCTGTCGCCGTCCCAGGTGATGCGCCCGCCGGTCGCCGGGTCGAACATCAGCGTGCCTTCCGACCGGTCGCCGAGTTCGCCTTCCTGCTGATCGTTCACGAAAACGCGGCCCGTCGCGGCGTCGAAGAACATGTAGTGGCCGCGCTCGTCGGCCGGGTGTGACAGGGCGTCATTGAGGAATACGACGAACATCTCGTTGGTCGTCATCGTCCTGTCGACGGCGAAGTCGTAGCGCGGCCCGCCGGGCTGTTTCGCCGTCGCGGCCACCGTCGATTCCACCATCGCCAGCAGCGGCTGCGTCAGCGCGAGCGTCACCGCGCGCTCGGCGAGCAGCACATCGCCTTCCTGCGAGACGCGGTAGAAGCGGATTGCGGCGCGATGAGCAATGCCCGGTTCAAGGCCGCGCGTCTTCGCCGGGTCGATGACGAACCGCATCGTTATCTCGCCCCCCTCCGGGATGGGTCGGATGTCGCGCGAACGCACGGTGCTGCTCAGCCACGCCTGATCGGGATCGTCGTGGATGATTTCAAAGTCCCAGTCGAGTTCGCCGCCGCCGTCGAGCACGTTGGTCAGCGTGTACTCGACGGCGCTGGGGCGGATGCGCCCGCCGGGGATGCCTGCGGCCGACAGACCGTCGAAGGGCCGCACGGCGATGAACTCCTCGATGACCAGTTCCACGCGGCGCTCCTGCGTGGTCAGCGCTCCGGAGAGGCTGTGCTCGAACTTGATGACGGCCTCGTGCCGGCCGTTGCCGAGCTGTTTGGCCGCCTCGTTGAGCGCCGCCGTGACCGCCGCGGCGCCGCCGTTTTCCGGCAGATTGACCTCGCTTGCGTCGAGCGATATCCACGCCGCGTCTACACTGATGGTCACGTCTACCGGCGCGGATGCGAATCGATTCGTCAGCGTGTATTTCCGTGACGGCAGCGGATCGGCGAGCACCGGCTGCCACGGTTCCGTGGGCGTGATGAGCACGGGGTCTTCGAGCGTCAGCTCGATGTTTCGTTTGATGGTGTGCTGTACGCGATTGCCCGCGTCGGTGGTCACGAACTCCGCCGCGGCCGTGTGTTTGCCGATGCCGAGGTCGCCGGCCCGCTCGTTGAGCTTGAATGTGAACGCGCGAGCGTCGCCGACGTTCAGCCGCGCGGCCAACGGATGCGTCGATTCGACGTCGAGCCAGTCGGCGCCGGTTACGCGAACCAGATAATCCAGCTTCAGCGTCTCCAGATCCTGCACGCGCCGCAGTGTGTAGACCGTTTCGCCTTCGACCGGCTCGCCCCACATCGCCGAAAACGCGGCCGGCTCGTCCGGCGTCACTTCCGCCGCGGCCAGAATCGTCAAGCGCACGCTGCGCTGGAGTTCGCTGCCGGTCGTGTCATTTCGCAAGGTGACCGTCGCCTCGTGGTCGCCCGCGGTCAGCTTGTTCACCTCGGCGCCCAGCGAGACATCGAACGCGAGTTTCCCCTGCTTGCCCGGCTCGATCGAGCCGCTGGTTTCTTGCGTGCCGCGTTTGAAGACGTCCACCCACGCGACGTTCGCGCGGACCGTCCAGTTCATCGCCGTCGCCGAGCGGTTTTCGATGGTGTACCGGCCGAGCGTCTGCTCCAGCGGCGTTCCATACATGACCGGGTCTTCGAGCGCCAGGTCCGACGTGGGCGTCACGTCGAACGGCTCGCGCACTTCCAGGATGGCGTACGCGACCGTCTCTTCAAGCGTGACGCCGTTTTCGACCGTGATGGTCATCACCCGGCCGGGGCGGCGCACGACGCGGAAGCCGATGTCGTTCGACGGAGCGTCGGCGTCTCGGCTGGTTCGCGTCGCGTTCTCAAGTGCGCTTGCATCCGATGCGTCCTTCCAGCTTCCGCCGCGGATGCTGCGAGCGCCGCCGCCGTCATTGAACGTATCCTGCACCCACTCGGCGACGTTGCCGGTCAGATCGAGCAGGCCGCGGCGCGTCGCGCCTGCGGCGGATTGGAACTCGCGTCCGTTGCCCGTCGGGCCGCCCCCCCCCGGATTGTAGAGCCGGCCGTCGTAGAAACCGACCGGCGTTACCTGCGGCGCAACGCTTTCGAACGGGTCGCCGCTGTCGGCGAAGTTGGCGTCCGCGCCGGTCAGGGCGTCGCGGCCAAAGCCGTACGTGCGGTCGGTGGCATCGGCGTCGTCCCACGCGGCCGCCTTGTACCATTCGTTGAACGTAGATGGGTTCTCGCCGAGCGCCCCGCCGTCCATCGGCAGCCGGTATCCGGCGACGTTGTCGATCAGCGCCTGCCGCTCGTCGTCGCCCAGGTCGCGGTCGCGCCACTCCCGCTTGTCGATCGTGACCGGCCGCCAGTCTTTCGCCGACGCCCCCTCAACGTATGCCCGCATCGCAGGCGGCAATCCGTCAAACAGCGTCCGCCAGTTGCAATACTTGACCGCCCCATACCAGCTTGCGCCGACGACCGGCATGGCATCCTTTCCGGACGCGACCGCGTACCGCAGCGTCTGCGCGTTGAAGCTGACTTGCCCCCCCCCGGCAGGGTCGAACAGGATCGTCGGGTTCTCCGGCGCGTCCTCCGTCGGCCCGACCTCGCCAGGTTCTTCGTCGTTGACGTAGACGCGGCCGTTGTCGCTGTCGAAGTAAAGGAATGCGCCCCGACCGTCATCCAGATGGACGATGGCGTCGTTGAGGAAGCGGACGTAGTCGGCGTTGTTGACTTCGCGCTTCATGATCCAGAACGTGTGCGAAGGTCCGCCTGGCTGCCGCTCGTCGGCCGAGACTTCCACCATGTCCGACGGCGGGCGGTCGGGGCTGAGCGACTGGGCGTCGGGCGACGCTTCCAGGAACAGATCGACCTTCGCGCCGGGCGCCACCTGCATCGGCGCCGGCGGCTGCGCCTTCAATCCGCTCGGGCTGACGCGGATCGTCAGGTCGTCGAGCGTGCCCGAGCCGTCGTTGTGCAGCTTGAAACGAAGTGCCTCCGGCGCGAACCCCCCCCCGGCGAAGCCGCTGACGCGGATCGACTTCGGCGCGGTGACCTGGATTTGCGGAACCTGGACGAAGCTCTGCGCCACGCGGAAGCCGACGTACGGAAGCGTCTGGCCCGCGGCGATGACAGGCCGGCCTGACGCCTTCAGTTCAGCGGACGACCGCGTGTTGAAGTAGTGTCCGCCTCGCGTCGCGGCCATGCCGCCCGACAGATCGTGCGTCCACTCGGCGACGTTGCCGGTCAGGTCGAACAGGCCGAAGGCGTTCTCATCGCGTCGCGTCTGAAACTGCCCGCCGTGATTGGTGCCGTCGTAGTAGCCGGCGGGCGTCGGCCCGTCGTCGAACGGATCGCCGCTGGCGGCGTAGTTGGCGTCCTGTGCGTCAATCGCATCGCGGCCGAAGCCGTACACGCGATGCACCGGCTGCTGCGCGTCCGCATCCCACGCCGCGGCCTTGTACCATTCGTCATACAGCGACGCCCCCCCCCCGGACGCATCCATCGGCAGGCGGAATCCCGACAGCGTCCGCACCACGTCACCGCCGGCAAACCGCGGCCCCCAGTCCTGCACCCGTCGCCCTTCGCTGTAGGCCCGCGCTTCCGGCGGCATCTGCTGAATGATCGTCAGCCAGTTGCAGTACTTGGCCGCCCCATACCAGCTTGCGCCGACGACCGGATGATCCTCGTAGCCGCGGGCCGCGGCATAGCGCCCGTTGGACAGCGACACCCGTCCGCCGACGCGGGGATCGAACAGCATCGTTGTCTGAGCGTTGCCGAGATAGACGACGCCGGTCTGCTGGTCGAAGTTCATGTTGGCGCCGCGCTCGTTGCCGGGGTTGGCGAGGGCGTCGTTGAGGAATCGGACGAACTGGCGGTTGGTGACTTCCGTGACGCCCAGGCGATAGAAATGCTGCGGCCCGTTCGGCTCGACCGGCTCGACCGGCACCCGCGCCATCGGTATGGACACGGTGTCGCCCACCTGCAACGTCACCACGCGCCGGCTGACGATGCCCTCGTCGTCGCAGGGGCCGAGGTCCGGGCGGCAGAAGGTTACGGTGGCGACGTGCGTGCCGCCGGGCAGGGCGTCGGCCGCAGCGTTGATCGTCAGGGTTGCATCGGCGGTCGGGTTGTTGCGGTCGAGAAAAACCGGCTTTTCCGGCAGCACCGTCAGCCAGTTGGCGCCGCCCTCGTAGCGCACGTCATGCGTGATGATCACTTCGGCGAACGGCTCGGCGTTGCGCAGCGTGAAGCGAAACTCGCCCGGCACGAACGGCCCTCCCTGCGGACCGGCAGCTTCGACGTCGCCGTCCGGCGTGACGAAGTCGAGCGACTCGACGGTGACAACACGCGTAACCTCGAACTCTGGATCGGTGCGGAACGCGAGCGTCGTCTTCGTCGTTCCCGGCGGCGGCGTCGGGCCGTCGGGGTCGATCGACACCGACACGTTCACCGCACCCATGGCCGGCAGGTCGCCGCTCTCGGGCGCGATGCGCAGCCATGCAGGCGGCGGCTGCGGCGTCGTTTCAACGCGCCACGGCAGCACCACGTCCGTCAGGCTGCTGATCCGCAGGTTCTGCCCCTGCTGCGGCGCGAATGGCCCGCCATAGATGCCCGAAAGCGACACGCCCTCGGGCCGATCTACGCTGAAGGCGTCGAGCACCGTCAGCGACGCCGCCCGTTCGAACGCCGTGCCGGTGCAATCATCAACAACCGTAACAACCGCCTCATGCAGCCCGGCCGCGAGTTTCGCGCTCTCCCGGCCGTCGATCGCCAGCCACAGCGACGTCCGGCCCTGCGGATCGACGCCGCCGCGCTTCGGATCGACGATCAGCCACTTCGAGTCCCGCCCGGGCGGCGCGACGTCGGTGTCGAAATCGACGGCCAGATCGGACGCGTTGCTCACGCTGTACTCGCGTTGCGGCGGGTTGCTCTGGCTCGCGAACTTCATCGTCGCCTCGAACGGCGTGGCCGGCGTCACGGCCATCGGCTCGGTGACGGTCAAGCGAACTTCGCGCTCGATCTCCAATCCGTCCGAACGTCGTCGAAACGTAACCGTGGCGACGTTCTCCGCGCCGATCAGCAGGCCCTGATCCTCGCAGCGCAGGTTCAGCCGTGCGGGGATCACGAGCGTCTCGCCCGCGTTGACGCGCCAGTCAGTCGGCGGGTTCTTGCCGAAGTCGAGCCAGGCAGCATCGCTCTCAGCCTCGAAGCGCATGTTGCGCACCCCGCGCGGGCCGGTGACGTTTTCGATGATGAACGCAATGCCGTCCGGCGTGTTGTAGGGTCCGCCCCACGGACCGATGCGCCGCTGGACGTTCGGCGAGATCGTGAAGCCATCCGGCACGGCTTGTACAACGCGGAACCCCCGCGTCGCCGAGGCATCGCCCGCGGCGCCGGTCGCGACGGCCTGCGTAAGCTGCATCAGAAAGCTGTTGTTGGTCCAGGATCCGCCACGGAACCGCCGGTCGCCGGGGACGCTGGTCGCCTGATCCTGCATCCACTCCCACACGTTGCCGGACGCGTCGCGCAGGCCGTAGTAGTTCGCATCGAGCGCAGCCTGGAACTCGCGTCCGTCGCCGACCGGTCCGCCGCCGCCCGGGTTATACAACGTGCCGTCGTAGAAGCCCGCGGGCGACGTGCGCACGGTAAGACTCTCGAACGGATCGCCGCTGTTGGTGTAGTTGGCATCCGCGCCGGCGATAGGCGGGTTGTTTAGGTCGCGGCCGAAGCCGTAATCATGGTCGCGCGCGGCGGCCTCGTCCCACGCGGCTGCCTTGTACCATTCGCCGAAAGCGTGCGCCCCCGCCGCGCCGCCGTCCATCGGCAGCCTGAACCCGCGATAATCATCGACCAGCCGCTGCCGCTCCGCCTCGTTCAAACCGCGGGTCAGCCAGTCGCCCGCCGAGATCGTCACCGGCCGCCACGCCGACAGGTCCGAGGCGACTCCCTCGCCATACGCCCGGTTCTCGACGCCCAGTCCGCAATCGAGCGTCAGCCAGTTGCAGAACTTCAGCGCTCCGTACCACGTGACGCCGACGACGGGGTGCTCCGCTCGGGCCTCGCTGACGAGCACGTACTCGCCCTTCACCCGGTCGTAGCGCAGATCGCCGCTCACGGATGCGTCAAACAGCTTCTGTGCGTTGCTCGCGCCGCCCGTGCGGCCGGTCTGGGCGCTGTTGATGTGAACGTGCCCGTTATCGATGTCGACGTAGACGTAATGCCCGCGTTCGTTGGCAAAGTTCTTGATTGCATCATTGAGGAACGCGATGAACCGGCCATTGGTGATCTCGTGGATGGAGACGCGATAGTCGTAGTCGGGACCGCCGGGTTGCACGTCCGCGGCCGGGATGAAGGTGTAGTCGATGTCTACGATGAACGACGCGCCGTCGCGTTCGGCGGACAGCGCGTCGTCGCTGCCGGCCAGGAGGGTCTGAGGCAGGACGCCGATCAGAGTCCACGCAATCGCGAGGACGACGCGGGCTGTATTCGTCCACCCTGAGGGCGAGGACAGCGTGTCACATCGGCGCGCAACGGCCGATCCACAAAGCGGGTCGCGTCCTCGTGTCGTTGCAACCGTCTCTTCCCGCGCCTCGCAGACGGCGCCGTCGCATGTCTCGTTGGCTTCCATGCCACTGGTTTCCGGATTCGGCCAGATATGCGCGGCGCAGGCGGGGAGGCCCAGGCTCGACAATTCCCCTCGAACGACCGTGCGCCGGGCGCACGCCACCAAAACTATCGGCTCGGGATTCGACGCGTGACCACGATTTTGCCCCCACGGGTCGCCTCGGGCCGTTGTGTCGCTGTGGCGTCAGGAAGTCGCCGGAGGGAGGTATGCACCACGGGCCGGGTTGAAACCGGCGCCGATGCCGCGTGCCGCACCGAACCTCACCGTCCCGCGGCGCCCCGGGGCGTGACGTACACGGCGAGATCGGCCGAGCGCACGTCTTCGCCTGAAACGACGGTCAGGCGGATGATGATGCTGGTCGTCCGGGCGGGCGCCACGAAGGAAGCCGAGAGTGTGTCGGTCCCGCTCAGTTCGACCGGATTGCCGGCGATCTGCCGCCACTTGATCGCGTCCACCTTGCGCGTCAGCGGCTTGATCGCCGCCGAAAGCGTCACCGTCTCGCCGAATGCCGCGGCCACGTCGCCGTCCGTGATCAGCCAGATTCCCCGCGCGGGGCCGTCGGAATCAGCGGGATCCTCCGGAACCTCGTCGTCGGCCGAGCCGCCGTCCACGAACACCATCGGATCAAGCAGCGCCTCATCCGCGTCGAGCACGGTGACCCGATGCGTCGACACGTATTGCTCATCGCCGCTGGTTACGGCGAGTTCGAAGACCAGCGTCTCTGCGGTTTCGGCAGGTTCCGGCGCGACGAACGAGGTGATTGCGGCGTGAGGCTCGGCGATCTCAACCGCCGGGCCGTCAACCTGACGCCACTCATAGTCGAGCGCGGCTCCGCGCAGGCTGCGGTCCTCGATCACGCCGACCAGGGCCACGCGCGTATTCGACGCCACGACCTGATCGGCGCCCGTATCGACCGGCCCATCGACGGATTGCCGGGCGCCGGCGCCCGGATCGAACTGGCACCCGCTCCCGCAGCACAGTCCCATACTCAGCAGCACAGGCACGGCGCGGCCGCGCCGATGGTGTCGGCATCGTCGAATCACGTCTTTCCCCTCGAAGCCACGATGGTGGGCAGCCCGACCTGAACCGGGCGTGCTCACCTCCGTCTCCGAAAGCGTTCGATTCGTTCCCGCTCCGGTCAACCCCCCGTCCACGAAGCCGCTCCCGGGGGGCGCGGCGTCTCTCGGGCGGGCCGCCGATCGCGGGTCTGACGACAATCGACAATCTTCTTAACTCAATTATTTTCATTAGCTTACGTTCGATCATCCGCACCCCGCCGCGCGGCCGGCTTGACCGACATATCAATATGATATATCTTAAATATAGTCTTGCAATAGCAAGCGACTTTTCGGAGGTTTGAGATGACGCAGGAACGGACCCTTACGACGTGGAACGGTTGGCCAATGCTGGGAGCGCTGCTGGTGGCGCTGGCGGGGTGGATCGGATTGATCATCTGGAGCGCCACCCGCGCGCCGGTCTGGGGCTGGGGATTGGCGATCGGGATCGCTTCGGGCGTGGTGTGGCTCTTTCTGATGCTGGGCTTTTTCACGTTGCAGCCGAACATGTCGGCGGTGCTGATCCTGTTCGGGGCGTATCGCGGCACCAGTCGGGAGTCCGGCTTCCGCTGGGCCAATCCGCTGATCGCCAAGCACAAAGTGTCGCTGCGGGCGCACAACCTCAATGGCGAGCGGCTCAAGGTCAACGACCTGCGCGGCAACCCGGTCGAGATCGCGGCCGTGGTCGTCTGGCGGGTCGAGAACACGGCCCAGGCGGTGTTCGACGTGGAGGACTACAAGGAGTACGTCGAAGTGCAGAGCGAGTCGGCGCTGCGACACCTGGCGAGCCGTTATCCCTATGACACCGGTGAAGACGACGAGCTGTCGCTGCGCGGCAGTACCGACGAAGTGTCGAAGGACTTGCAGACGGAGCTGGCGGACCGGTTGATCCGCGCCGGCGTAACCGTGGATGAAGCCCGGCTGACGCACCTGGCCTTCGCCCCGGAAATCGCCGGCGCCATGCTGCGGCGTCAGCAGGCCGAAGCGATCGTGGCCGCCCGCAAGCGGATCGTCGAAGGCGCCGTGGGCATGGTGGAACTGGCGCTGACGCAACTCGACGAGCACGACACGATCAAGCTCGACGACGAGCGACGCGCGTCGATGGTCAGCAATCTCCTGGTGGTGCTCTGCGGTGAGCGCGAGGCCAGCCCGGTGATCAACACGGGATCCCTGTACGGCTAGGGGCAAAAAAGGTGTCAGGATGATTTTTGGAGGCTCGGAGAAGGTGTCAGGCGTGTGAGGACGTGTCGCAGTGAGTTCTCTTCAGCGAGGGAAGCGGCTCTATCGGCCTCCAAAAATCATCCTGACACCTTTTTCGACGGAGAGGCATGAGCGTGGCTGACAAGAAGTCCATCCTGATCCGTCTGCCCGAGAGCTTGTGGGCCGACATCAAGCGATGGGCCGACGACGACCTGCGCAGCGTGAACGCCCAGATCGAGTTCCTGTTGCGCGAGTCGGTCCGGCGGCGCAGGCGTCAGGCGGAGGAACCGCCGCCGCCTGAGGACGATCAGACGCAGGCGTGAGCGGCACGCCGGGCCGCGTCACGACCTCCCACGACCGCGGGCCGTTCCCATCTGTCTGCGGGCAAAGGAAATACGCATCGCCGCGGGCCGTCGCGGCGGGTACAATCCGGTACCCTCGGTATCGCCGGACCGGCGGACGTGCCGAAACAGGGGAAATATGCGGCCCGCATCCGCGAATACCCGAACGACCGAAGGCCGCGCACTGTCGTGAGGTGCCCTATGTCCGACGTACTGACCACGATCCAGACGTTTCTGCGTGACACCGTCCCTCAGGCGACGCTTGATCAGGCTCCCAAGGCCGCCATCGTCGCCCTGTTCGCCGGGGTGATGCTCAGCGTGCTCGGCGCGAAGCTCTCGCGGTTCGCGCTCACGGCGGCCGGCGTCGTCGTCGGTGGGTACATCGGGCTGGTGATTCTGGCGCACGATACGCAGATGCCGCGGGCGCTGTGCGTGCTCGTGCCGGCCGCTGTGGTCGGCGGCATCGGGTACCAGTCGTACCGGCTCTGGTCGGGGCTCCTCGCGGCGTCGCTGGTGACGGCCCTGGCGCTGGGGACGTTCAGTTATCAGCGCGTGCTGCCCTACGTCGCCGACTTGCAGGCGTCGGCGCAGCACGCCGTCGCCCAGGTGCCGCCGCCGGACCAGGTCGTCCTGCCCTCCGCCGAAGCACTGCAGACGGCCCAGGCATCGGCGATGGAGACGCTGAAAGGCTATTGGACCCAGGCGAGCACGGTGGACCCGCAGTTGACGCCCCATGCCCGCTCCCTCGGTACGGCGACCGCACTGCTGGGTCTGCTGGTTGGCATGATCTTCCTGCGTGCGTCGATGATCCTCTGCACGTCGTTCCTGGGGACCGTCCTGCTGGGCAGCGGCCTGGCGGCGTTGATTCAGTCGATCAGCCCCGGGTTTTATCAGTCGCTGGTGGATCACCCCAACATCGGCGGCACGGCGATGGGTCTTTGCTTCGTGATCTCCCTCATCATGCAGGCGCGCCTGACCCGTCAGAGTCGAGGCCGGGCGGCAGCCGAACCCGCCACCGCCTGACCACGAATCGTATCCTTGCCATATGGACGTCCGGCACGCGCCGGGCGCCCCGACGCCGGTGCGGCATCGGGGAGCAACCTGCCCCGGACGGGGAGTGACAGCCGCGACGCGCGCGAATTGTGCGTGTCGCCGGGGTCGAGCGCGCCGGCAGCGCGTCGAGGAGTCAACCGACGTGAAGTGGGTGACCGAGTGGATAGCGTGGATTCAATCGGGTGAGTCGCTGATGGGCCTGCCGCTGGCGGCTGCCGGCGTCGTGCTGATGGTTCTCGGCTGGCGGGTGTGGAAGATCAGCCTTGCGGTGACCTTCGGACTGGTCGGCTACGGCGTGTGCAACGCGCTCGTGAAGGCGGGCGACGACCAGCTTTTCTACGCCATCGGGTCGGGCGTAATGCTGATGGTGCTCAGCGGCGTGTTTGCGGACTACGCGGTGGCGGCGGCGGGCGGCTTGATCGGCGCGACCGTGTTTCGCGGCGTGCTGGGGGGATTCGGGCTTCACGGCAGCGCGCTGTGGGTGGGGCTGGGGCTGGCTTTCGTCGGGTTCACAGCGCTGTCGTGCATCAACCGGCGCAAGGTGGCCACGGTCATCACCTCGTTTCAGGGGGCGGTGCTGCTGGTGGCGGGTATGGCGGCGCTGGTGTCCAAGCAGCCGGAACTGGCCGCGTTCTTCCGCGGCAGCGCCGACGGCAGTAAGATCTTCCTCCCGTTCATCGTCCTGGTTCCGACCGTCGTGGGATCGTTCCTGCAAGCGGCCGACATTCGCAAGACAGAAGCCGGGACATGACGCGACGCCGCCCGCGCGGCCGGCGCGAGGCGACGCACGATGGATCTCAAACTCGGCATCGACATCGACGACCTGCGGCTCGATCCCCGCGCCGGGCTGAACCGTGCAGCCGAACTCGGCTTTCGCGCCGTCGAGATGGGCGCCGTAGCGGGTGAACTGGCGCCGTCGAACCTCTCACAGAGCGCTCGCCGGCACCTGGGCCGGTTCGTGCGCTCGCTCGGGCTGGATCTGGCGGCACTGGGCGGCGACATGCCCGCCCGGCTGCGGCTCACCGACCCGGCCACCAACGGCGAAGTCGTCGATCGGATGAGCGACGTGCTTCTGCTCGCCCGCGATCTGCGCGTTCCCATCGTCACCGCCTCGGTCTCCGCATTGACGCATCCGAGCACCGGCGAGCCCTCACCGCACGCGATCGACGCGCTACGGCAGATCGCCGACGACGCCGATCGAACCGGCACGATCTTCGCACTGCGACCCGCGGCCGACTCGGCGGCGCGCCTGCGCGCCGTCTTTGCGGATCTGAATTGCGCCGCGGTCCGGCTGTGCCTCGATCCGGCCGCGATGGTGATGTCCGGACAGAATCCCGGTGAAGTGCTGATCCAATCGCCGGACCAGGTCGTTCTCAGCCACCTGCGCGACGGGACGTCCGGCTCGAGTGAATACGCCGGCGCGGAGACGGCGCTCGGTGAGGGTGAAGTGGACGTCATGGGCCATCTGATGCTGCTGGAGGCCGGCGAGTATCACGGCCCGCACATCGTGCGCCGGCGGCGCAGTGATCATCCCGAGGCGGACCTGCGGGCGGCCAAGGCGTACATCGAGGAACTGCTCGCGACGGGGTGACTCGCGCGCGCCCGGCCGGCGATGCGGAGCGTCGCCGATGCTGACGTCACGATGGCGTTTCATCCACCGATCGCCCGGCGATGCGACGCTTCTGCCGGAAGTAATGCACGGCGGCCCCCGCAAAGGCGGCAAGGCAGGCCGCCTTCCAGACCAGCAGCCACCACGGCCGCCACCACGCGCCGGTGCGGGCTTCCACCACGTCTGACAGCCCGAACAGCGCCAGCGCGGCGGCGACCAGCCACCACCGCCGCCGCGCCGTTCCCACGCCCTGGACGGCATAGACGCCGCCGACGACGGCCATCAGGATCCAGAGCGCGGCTTCGATGTAATTGCCTGTTCGGATCATGTGCCGCGGCCCGCGCGATCAGGGGCCCTCGAACCGGTCGACGAATTCCGCGTGGTCCGCAAGGTCCACGTCGTCGTCGCCGTCGAAGTCGAAGATCAGGCAGTGCTGGGGCAACACATGCGGGCCGGCGCCGGTGAAGCACTGCTGGAAGAGGCCCGCGTCGGCCAGATCGAACCGGCAGTCCACGCAGGGACAGTCGAGATCATCGACGAGGCCGTCGTAATTCACGTCGTACAGCGAAAAGTTCGGCCCGAAGGCGCACAGCGTTACGCTCTGGTTGACCTCGCCGTCGCAATCTTCCTCCCCGTCGCCATCGACAGCGGCGATAAAGGCGCGACAGGCGTCCGCGTCGGCCTCATCGACGCGGTTGTCGCCGTTGAAGTCGCCGGCGATCACGTTGGGATGATGATCGGTCCAGACGAAGTAAGCGTCCTGTTTGTCGTCGGTGTAGCTGGTCGCTGCCAGGATGGTCACGCGCCAGTTGCGCGGGTTCAGGTAAGTTGCGGGATTCTTGGATTCCCAGCCTGCGATGATGGGGAAGTTATCGAGTCTTCGCCACTCGGGGGGGGCATCTCGAGCACTGAGCCTCAGATCATCGAGCGCCTCCAGCACGCTGTTCTGATCGCGAGCGTCCCAGTTGTGGGGCTCCTCCGCTTCCCCACGCCAGGCCGCATAGCCGGCATTCGTCAGGGGGTACACGATGCTGACCGTCGTCTCGTCGTCATTCATCACGTGTTCGAACAGAACCTGGACGTCGCGCGGGTCATAACTGCCGTCGGGTAGAGCGAAACTGAAACGTTCGTACGCGTGCGCCCGGTGGAATAGCTCTCCTTCGACGACCCACGCTTCGCCTTCCTCGAAAAAGCGGTCGCACGGACCGCGGCACTTGCGTTTGTCGATCGCGTAGATCTGCCACCCGTTCAGAGCCAGGTGAAACTCCTCTCCGCCACGATCGACGTAGGGTGGTGTCGCCATCCACCTGTCGAACGCGGCCGCGCCGGACGCGACGCGGTCCACGAACCGTTCGCCGGCCGGATGGCCGCCGTAGCGGCCCACGGCGCCTGTGTAGCGCAGATCGGCATCCCCCGGCGTCTCGTCGTTGTAGGTCAGTTCGCCCCCCGTGTTCACATCGGCGTCCATGTCGATCTCGATGTATCCGAAGACCGGATGAGGCCCGTGCTGGAAGGGGTTGAAGTTCTGACCCAGCAGCCCGGGGGGATTGATCAGTCCGTCGAAGACGATGTCGAGCCGGAAGAAGTCCCCGCCGACGTCCCAGTCGCCCTTGAACAGATCCCTGTCCGCCTTCTGAGGCGCCCAGGCGCCGATCGTGTACGAGACGATATCGGGCGGGCGGTGCAGCTGTTCGTTGACGGGTCCATCCGCGCCGAGGTCCGTTCGGCGCACGGCCGCGTCGCCGACGCCGTCGACGATCGTCACCTGCGCCTGCGCCGCCGGCGCAAGACCGCAGAGGATGACAACCGCCGCCCAGACTGGAATGCGCTCTCGGTTCAATGGACTCCCCCGGTGGAAGGTCAACGTTCCGGCGACCATTATAGCCTCGCCGGTGCCCGGCGGACAGAGTTTGTGACGCCCGGCGACGGGGCCGGACGCCGGTCTGATAAGGTCCGTCGATGGCGGCGGCAACGCCCGCAACCCGCGCAAAGCCGTGGCGGCGCCGCTCGGGACGCCGCCACGCTCTCACCGCTCTCCCTCTTCGGTGACTACTGCGGAAACGTGCTGCAACCCCCCATAATCAGCGGCACTCGAACTCAGCGCCGACGCACGCCTCGCCGTCAAAGAAGACCGTTACGCTGTTGGGGCCGTCGGGAAGTCCTTTGATCTTCACCTTGGCATTGCCGCCACTGCTGGTCTTCTTGATGATTTCCGTGTTGGGATCCCCGTTGAACTGGAAGACCACTTCGGCATCGGGTGGTCCGTCCTTCAACACGACGACGGTCTTGTTGAGTTCGCGTTTGCGCTGGCAGATCGTCTTCAGCGTCGCCAGTTCGCAGGGACCGGGCTGCGGACACTCGATCTCTTCGCAGGCCATCCCCTCGGTGAACACGCCCTCCTTCTTGTCGCACTGCTTGAGCGACCAGTCTTTGCAGCCTCCGTCCGGCAGGCAGCACGCGCCCTTGTCCTTCGCGGACACCGGAAGCGTGACGCACAGCGCCAGCACGAATCCGACTGCGACACCCCATCTCAACATGGCTCGACTCCTTCCACAAAAAACCAATTCCGACGACCGCTTCGCGACGGTCGGGGTCGCGGTGCGGCAGATCACGATCGGTTTTGAGCGCTCAACCGCGAGATGGGAGGGCAAGGATCGTGCCGCAGCGGCACGTGCGCCGAGCACCGCCTAAGTTGCTGTGTAAGAATGGGTTACATGCGCCGCCGTTCGCCGTCCTTCGGCGCTGTCCGCGCGTCCGGCCGCTGGGGGCCGGCGGCTGGCCGCGGTCGGCCGCCATCCGCGCGAGCTCAGTCGTCCGCGCCCTCGTCCGCCAGCCCGGCAGGATCGGCGATTTCGGCCTCGATCCCGAAGCGCTGCAACCGGTGGCGCAGGCCGCCGCGCGACAGGCCCAGGCGTCGCGCGGCCTCCGAGACGTTGCCGCCGCAGGCCTCCAGCGCGACGACGATCGTCTGGCGCTCGACGTCGGCCAACGTCATTCCGTGCGTCAGTGCGGACCAGTCGGGGGTCAGCGCATCCGCGCGGGCGGCGGACGCCGGCAGGCCCAGTGCATCGGCGCTGAGCCGGGATTCGCCGTTGAGCAGTACGGCTCGCTGGAGCGTATGGGCAAGCTCGCGCACGTTGCCGGGCCAGGCGTAGCGACGCAGCGCGGCGCGGGCGTCCTCCGACAGCGCGGGCGGCGGGCGGCGCAGCTTGCGACACGCCGCCTGGATGAAGTGATCGGCCAGCAGGCACACATCGTTGCCGCGTTCACGCAGCGGCGGCAGACCGAGTTCGAACACCTGAAGCCGGTAGTAGAGGTCGCGGCGAAACTCCCCCGATGCCACGCGGGCGCCGAGGTCGGCGTTGGTGGCGGCGATGAGGCGCACGTCCACCTTGAGTTCGCGTGAACCGCCCAGGCGGCGAAATCGACCTTGCTCGATGGCGACCAGCAGTTTGGCCTGCATCGCCGTCGGCAGGTCGCCGATTTCGTCGAGAAAAAGCGTGCCCTCGTCGGCGATCTCAAACAGTCCGCGGCGGGCCTGCCGGGCATCGGTGAACGTGCCGCGTTCATGGCCGAAGAGTTCGGACTCAAACAGCGTTTCCGGAATGGCCGTACAGTTGACGTGAACGAAGGGGCGGTCGGCGCGCGAACTCAGCGCATGCAGCGTGCGGGCCAGCACCTCCTTGCCCGTGCCCGTCTCACCGAGGATCAGCACCGACAGCAGCCCCCCCCCAGGCGCCTCGTCCAGCGCCGCGATGCGCCCCGCCGTCTCCAGCACGGACCGGATGCGCGGCGCCTCGCCGACGAAGACCACGTCCACCGCGGCGCGGCGCTGGTTATCCGCAAACGCGTCGAGGCGGCTTCGCAGCTTGCGGTTCTCGACGCAGCGTTGAACGGTCAGGCCGACCTCTTCCATGGAGAGCGGCTTCTGGAGAAAGTCGTTCGCCCCGCGTTTCATCGCCTCCACGGCGCGGGCCACCGAGCCGAAGGCGGTGACGACGACGATGCCCAGATCGGGATGGTCCGTCCGCAGCGCCTCGACGAGTTCCAACCCGTCGCCATCGGGCAACTGGACGTCCACAATGGCGACTTCCGGCGGCTTCTCGCCGGCCGCCGCGCGTCCCTCGGCGACACTGCCGGCCGTGCGCACGTCGTGTCCGGCCCGCTGCAGTGCAAGTTGAAGGGAAAACGCAATGTTTTCTTCGTCGTCGATGACGAGGACGTCGGCCATGATTCTGTCTTCCCGCGGTCGCGACGACCGCTACCGGAGCATCACGATCACAAAGCGCGCCCCGCCGCCGGGAGCGTCGGTGATCGATATGGAACCGCCGTGCAGCTTCACCACCTTCGCCGCCATCGCCAGACCCAGTCCATGTCCGTCGCGCTTGGTCGTGTAGTAGGCCTGGAAGACCTTCTCGCGCTGCTCGGCGGGTACGCCGGCGCCTTCGTCGTCGATGATCATCCGCCAGCCGCCCTTCAGTTCCTCGTACGGTTCCACCATGACCGCGATCCGCCCGCCGTCCGGCGATGCCTGCACCGCGTTGGTGAGCAGCGCCACCAGGGCCTGCTCGAAGTGCCGCGGATCCAGGCGAACCACGCGCGCGGAGGGATGGACGCTCGCCGCGAAGCGGATGCTCCGCCGTTCCGCCACGGTCTGCAACACGCGGATCACGCCGCCGAGCAGATCGCCGATGTCCGACGGCTGCACCTGCAACTCCATCGGCGCGACCGATTGCTGCAAGTCGCGCAGCCAGGACTCGAAGCGGTCAACGGTCTCGATCATACGCCGCTGACACTCGGCCGTCTGCGCATCGTCGCCGTGGCGCTGCAGCGTGGCCTCGGCCAGCCCGCGCAGGCCGCCCAGCGGGTTGCGGATGTTGTGCGCAAGCCTCGTGACGACCTCGCCCGCGGCCGCGAGGCGCTCCTGTTCAATCATGCGCGTCTGCATGGAGACGATCGTCGCGCACATCTGATCGACCTCGCGCGACAACATGCCGAGTTCGTCGGCCGAGCCGGCGCCGATCCGGTGGGAAAAATCACCGTCGCCCATGCGGCGGGTCGCTTCGCGCAGCGCGGCCACCGGGCGGGCGACCCAGCGCAGCACGAGCACCACGCCCGCGATGCACAGCGCCGCGCCGCCGACGGCGTTGATCGACAGGACGATCACGACCTGCCGGTAGGTGGACGACAACTGCTCGGCGCGCGCGACGCGCATCTCGCTCAGCCTGCGGGCCAGTCGCGCCAAAGCGTCGTCGGTGCGCTCAACCGCGGTCTCTTCGTCGTCCGGCGGCGCCTCGGAATGAGCGCCCGCCGCCTGTTCCGCTTCCAGCGCCGACCGTACGTCGGACCACCAGCGCGCGGTCTCTGGCGCCGTCAGTTCCACGTCGAGCACGCGACGTGTCGCCTCCAGCGCGCGAAGCGTCTCCCCCGGCGAGGCGTCATTCGCGGCGGCAGCGGGCCGCCCCCGGGCGGCTTCCACCAGCAATCGAAAGCGTTCGACGTTGTTCTGAAGCTCGAGCTGCGCCTCGTACGTGGCGACGGCCGACTGAAAGGAGATCGTGATGCACCAGAGCGACGTGACCACCGTCGCGAAGATGGATGCGGCGTAAATCAGCGCCAGCAGGCCGAACTTGTGTCGCAGGAGCATCGCGGGACAGGGCCCCTTGGGGACGGTGCGAGTCGGAACGAACCCTCAGGCGAGCAGGCGATGGCCGCGACGGTGGACGCTGCCGAACCGGGGATGGCCGGCGGGTTCCGGGCTTATTCGTGAGTCCTGCGATTCATCGCGTCGCGGCTTCCTGCCGCCGACTATTGCTCCGGCGGCTGGTAGCGCCAGTTCCATCCCGGTTCATGCGCGGGGCGCGAGGAAGACAGGACGTAGCCGCCGATGAACGCGGCGTTGAGCTGGCCGCGGTGGCGCTGCGACTCGAACCAGAGCGCGCCGCCCGCGTACATGCCGCCGTCGTCGCCGGCGGCCGGGGCGGCGTAGAACGGCGCCTCGTGCCGCGCGTCGGCCGCGGCGCCATCGACGTCGAACGCGAGCGGAACGGCCGGGTGGTCCAGGATGCTCTCCTTCAACCAGACGGGCACGCGCAGCCAGCGCTCGCCGCTCTTGCGGCTGGCGTCCTTGAGTCGCCGGTTGAAGGCGACGCTGACGTTGGCGGCCGGGCCGACGGCGCCCTGGGAGCAGGGCAGCCCGGGGCGCGCCACCAGTTCCGGCGAGCCGGAGGGGCACATCAGCGGCTGTGTCTTTGGCTCATACTCTTTGTAGGCGCCGTCCCGCACATCCCAGAACTCATGCACGCCGTAAATCCGCTCCTGAAACGTCTCGATCTCAAAGCGGCGGCCGAACCCGCCGCTGTCTCCGAACGGATCGACGGGGTTCAGATCCTGCGCGAAGAGGTTGAACTCCAGCGCCACGGTCTTGAGATTGTTCTTGCAGACGAAGCTGCGGGCCGCAGCCCGGGCGCCGTTCAGGGCGCCCGACAGGATGGAAATAAGCAGCGCAATGATGGCGATGACGACGAGCAGTTCCACCAGCGTGAACGCTCGGCGCCGGAGGCGACCCGGGACCGGACGATGACGAGACACACACATGGCCGGCACCCTCCTCCCTCGGTGGATGTCATGCGGGCGCGCGGGCACCGCACCAAGCCGGTCAAGCGATCATACCGCGCCGCATCCGCCGGGCCAAGTCCCCGCAGCGTTTCTTCCAGTCGGGCGGCAGTCCTCGAATTGCCGGGGGCGGCGCTGACGTTTATACTCGGACGCTGACCTTGCGGAGACGCCGTGCAGTACGGCGCCGCGGGGCTGTCGGAGTGGCTTGCGATGCCGGTCTACGAGTATCACTGCGGCAAGTGTGGCGCGGATTTCGAGGAACTGGTGCCGCAATCGAACGGACCGAAGTCGATGAAATGCCCCAAGTGCTCGGCGGCCGGGGCGACCCGCAAGTTCAGCACGTTCGCCTCGCCGCAGTCCGGCGGCGGCGACGTTCCCCTGCCGGCCGGCGGTTGTGGGCGATGCGGCGATCCGAGCGGTCCGTGCCAGTGGGAGTGAGCGGCGGGCGGTAAATCTTCCTCAGGGGACGCGCTTACCGGACGCTCGCGTCCGACGGGAACCGATGGTGGACAGGCAGAAATCCGGCAAACCCGGCGTCGAATCGGTCGTTCGCATCACCATGGCCGGTTTCCTGACGTGGCTGTTGCCGGGGCTGGGCCATCTGTACCTCGGGCACCGGCGGCGCGGGCTGATCTTCCTGGTGGCGATCGCGCTGACGTTCTGGGGCGGGGTCGCCATCGGCGGCATCCGCGGCACGGTCCACCCGGCCCAGCGGCCCGCGTGGTTCGTAGCTCAGCTCTGCGCCGGCGGACACACGCTGGTCGCCTGGGCCATCCACCGCGCCATGCCGGGCGGGCTGACGCAGATGAATCCGGTCACGCGGGACTGGCCGCACGTCGGACACTGGGGAGCCGTCGAGATCGGCGTCGTCTACGCCGCCGTGGCGGGTCTGCTTAACGTACTCATCATCCTCGACGCGCTGGTGCGGGCGGACCAGGGATCGACGCCGGAACGGTCCGCCGCCGTTCACGCCTGACGAAACCTCACCCCACAGGAGCGTTCGATGACGCCGATGCTGGCCCTGATCTTCCGCGACGCTATCGAGGTTACCGGCCTGGCGCGGGCGGCGCTGATCCTGCCGCTGTGTCTGGCGATCGCCGTGGTGTACAAGACGATCCGCTGCGAAGATCTCAGCCGAGTCCCGCGCGCCGCGGCCGCGCTGTGGGTGACCATCGTTGTGGGGATGTACGCCGTGGGAATCGGTCTGTGGCTGCTGTTTCGCACGATGGTGTGAGGAGAAGGCACGGAGGCACGAAGGGAAGAAGGGAGTCCGGGAGTAAGGGAGTAAGGGAAGACGCAGAGTTGGAGTTGGCCCCGAGAGCTTCTGCGCTCGACATTCGGCACACGACACTCGACATTCGACATGCGTTCCGCCACGGGCGGGTTTTCGATATTCGACATTCGACATCGCTCCGCGACGGGCGGACTTGCAGCATTCGCCATTCGACATTCATCATTCGCCAATTCCCCCGCTATGGCCGCTACCGGACTGATTCTTGATCCCGTATTCAAGACGCACGAGACTGGGCCGCATCATCCTGAGCGGCCGGCGCGGGTCGACGCGATCATCTCGGCTCTGACGGCGGGCGGCCTCGTGGAGCGATGCGTTCGGCTGACGCCGGTCGCCGTCGATCCGGAAGAACTGCTCGCCAATCACGAACGGGCGTACCTGGAACGCCTGCACCAGCACTGCGTCGCGGGCGAGTCGCACATCGACTGCGCCGACAGCGCTATCTGTCCGAGAAGTTACGACATCGGCCTGCTGGCGGCGGGGAGCGTGCTCGATGCGACCGATCGCGTCGCGCGGGGTGTATTGAAGAACGCTTTTTGCGTGGTGCGCCCGCCCGGGCATCACGCGGAGCGGCACCTGTCGATGGGGTTTTGCCTGTTCAACAACGTCGCGCTGGCGGCCCGGCGGCTGTTGGATCGCCACGGCGTCGAGCGGGTGCTGATCTTCGATTTCGACGTTCATCACGGCAACGGCACGCAGCATTCGTTCGAGGACGACCCGCGTGTGTTCTTCTGCAGCATGCACGGCCACCCGGCGACCCTCTACCCCGGCACGGGCCACGCCCACGAGCGCGGCCGGGGCGCGGGCGAGGGCACGACGCTGAACCTGCCCATGATGCCCGGCAGCGGCGACGCCGAATACCTGGCGGCGTTCAACACGCACTTCGCCCCTGCCGCGAAGGCGTTTCAGCCGCAGTTCATTCTCATTTCCGCCGGGTTCGATGCCCATCGCCGCGACCCGCTGGCGAGCATCAGCCTGGAGACGTCGAGCTTCGAATGGCTGACCCGCCGCACGTTGGAACTGGCCGACGAACTCTGCGACGGCCGCGTGGTCAGCACGCTGGAGGGCGGCTACGACCTGCAAGCCCTGGGCGAGAGCGTCTGCGTCCACCTCACCGAACTGCTCG
>CAZYLK010000083.1:0-2000 GCA_964648365.1 uncultured Phycisphaeraceae bacterium | reverse complement strand
AGTGTGGCACCGGCCCGCCACGGGCGGATGTTCGACTTCCAGCCAGTGATTCCACCGGCACCACCGGTTGCAAACCGGTGCCACACGGATCCACCGGTTACAAACCGGTGCCACACAGAGACACCGGTTACAAACCGGTGCCGCATGGATTCTCCGGTTGCAAACCGGTGCCACATGGGTTCGCCGGCGCGAAACCCGCGCCACATGCGGCTCGCCCGCCCGGCCGCTACGATGGAATCGCCACCCTTCCGAGCGAGGCGGGCCGAGATGCGTGAACTGAACCCTGAATTCCTGCTGACCGCCTACGCCAACGGGATCTTCCCCATGGCGGACGATCGGGGTGCGATCCACTGGTTGGCGCCGGACCCGCGGGCGATCCTGCCGCTGGACGAGTTCGTGACGACGCGATCGCTCCGGGCGGCCGTACGCCAGGGGCGGTTTCGGTGCACCGTCAACAAGGCGTTCGAGGCGGTGGTGCGGTCGTGCGCCGCGCGGGAGGAGGGCACGTGGATCTCGGAAGGCATCTTTGCCGCCTATCGCGAACTGCACCTGCTGGGTTTCGCCCACAGCGTCGAGTGCTGGGCGGAAGATGAACTGGCCGGAGGGCTCTACGGCGTCTCGATCGGGGGGGCGTTCTTCGGCGAGTCGATGTTCTTCCGCCGCACCGATGCGTCGAAAGTTGCCCTCGTCCATCTGGTGGAGCGGATGCGTGACCGGGGGATGTCGCTGCTCGACATCCAGTTCACCACGCCGCACCTGGTCCGGTTCGGCGCGGTCGAGATTCCGCGCGACGAGTACGAGCGGCGGCTGTGGGACGCGGTCGGGGACACGGTTTCGTTCGCCGACGGGACGCCGCACGTGGAGTGGAGGCGCTCGGGCGGGGCGTAGAATGCGGCGGTCGCGCTCGCGAACCCCGGAACCCTCGGCGGGCGGCGCAGCGTATTGACTTTGCCTTTACAAAAAGCTACGCTGGCGGAGTCAAGTACACAAGGCACGGTGGCGGCGCTTCACGTCTGTCTGCCGCCACCCGAGTGCCTGGGGTCAGAAGGTCGAGGTTACGCCGGCGCGCCGTTTTGCGCCGCCGGTGACATTTCTGCGTCAGCTTGTTCTGAAGCGTTCGACTGGCGCCCGACCAAGGCCGACATTGTCGGAGGCGGTAACGGACGGCCCCAGGGAATCACGAGGCTACGAGCCACTGCTGGGGGGGCCACGCATTATGCACGCTGAGGGGAGTGGAGCGCCCGAGGCGAAGCCGAATCTGAGTTGCGTCTATCGCATGGTCGCTCGGCGTGTCGGACGCCGACAGTGACACGCCCGCCCCCGGGGGTCCGCCTCCGGGGGCGGTACTTCTTGGGGGAGTGACGAAGCCAAGTCGTAGAGGTTTGAAGGTGAATGGGCAGAGGTGTAAAGGTGTGAAAGTGTAAAGGTGTGAAAGTGTGAAGGTGTGAAGGGCAACGGGGAGGGCGCTCCGGGCGTCCTTCTTCCCTGACTCCCTCGTTCCCTCATTCCCTTACTCCCCTACTCCCTTACTCCCTCACTCCCTCACTCCCTCACTCCCTCACTCCCTCACTCCCTCACTCCCTTACTCCCTGATCCCATTGCCCCCGTCACGATCGCGGTTGCTTGCGAAACACGCGCGCAAACGGGCAAGAAGGTCCGCCGTCAGCGTCCAACTAAACGTGCTCGGCTTCTTCGTCTTCGACGACGGCGGCTTTGACGTCGCCGCCGGCGGTGAGGCGCAGCTCCAGCGTCTTGTGCGTGCGGGCGCACGTCATGTGGATCGTCGTCTCGGGCATGTCGAAGGAATGATGCGTCCCGCAGGCGGGACATTCGAATCGTACCAGCATCGGTTATGTCTCACTGTCCTGAAAATCGGTTCATCTGCATCGGCGTCGGACGCCGCCAGCCAGGCGGCCGATGCACTGCTCACAGAGCAGTGGCACCCGGCGCCGCTCGGACTGACGCGCCGTGCCACTGCTCTGCGAGCAGTGCTCCGCCGC
>CAZYLK010000082.1:0-25327 GCA_964648365.1 uncultured Phycisphaeraceae bacterium | reverse complement strand
CCGTGTGGGCGCCGTCGGACACGCCGGTCCGGATCAGCTTTCCCTTCCCCTTCGAGTTGGTCTCGATGTCGCCGATCGGTTCACCGTCCAGCAACACCTCGACGCTCGAATTGGCCTCGCTGCGCAGCACGACCACCTTCAGCTTGTTGTTCCCTTCGTTGAGAACCTTGCAGCGCGTGCGGAGCTTCTCACGGCCGCTGCAGTCTGCCTGAACCGGCTGCGCCGCCAGCACGGCCACGAAGGTGATGGCCGCCAGCCATCCCACCAGCATTTGGAGCCTCATGGTCATCCTCCTAAAAAGAGACTTCCTGGAATCTCATCGTTCTCGGCTTCGTGACCTTCGCGGCGGTTTGCCGCGCGACTGCCTGTCAGGAACACTCCTCGCACCCGGCGAGCTTGCCCTTGATCTTGCAGAAGCCGCCGCCCTGGCATTCCACGCGCTCGGCGCGTTTCTTGCGGCAGTCGCGCTTGTCGCGGCAGTCTTCGCCACAGATCACGTCGCCTACCTCGGACGGACAGGCCTCGCAGCCGCCCTTGCGCTTGGCCTTGGCGATCCTGTAGGCGCAGCGCGTGCCCGGCTGCGGGCACTCGACCTGTTCGCAGGTGCGGCCTTCGTTATGGACGCCGCCCCGGTCCAGGCAGTCCTGCCGCGTGGTCTCGGCGCACGAACCGTCCGGCAGGCAGCAGGCGCCCTCCGGATTCGGGTTCTCGCACTCGACCTCCTCGCACGCCTTGCCGTTCTTCCACTGCCCCTCCCGGACGTCGCACTCTTCCTTTGTGAGCGGTTCGCAGGCTCCGTCCGGCAGACAGCAGGCAAACGCCGGCTGCGGACAGGCGACGTCCTCGCAGAGCAGCCCATCGTTAAAGAGGCCGCCCTCGGCATCGCAATCGGTACGCGTCGACTCCTTGCAGCGCCCGTCCGGCAGGCAGCAGGCCCACTCCGGTTCGGGCTGGGGGCACACGATCTCGTCACAGGTCACCCCCTCGTGGAACTCGCCACGGCCGTCGGCGCAATTCTCCGCCGTCGCCATCACGCATTCGCCGCTCTCGAGACAACATGCCCACTCCGGCGGCGGAGGCGGACACTCGACCTCTTCGCAGTCTTTGTTCGGGTAGAAGTCACCCCCACGGGCGCGGCACGCGTCCTTGTCCGTCTGAAGGCAACCACCCTCGGGCAGGCAGCAGGCGCCGTTTTGCGCCTGCGCCGACATTCCCGGCATCGCCAGAGCGACCACCAGACCCAACACTCCCAACCAGGCAACTCGATTCAGCATCTTCTTCCTCCACCCGCATCACGACGGGCTTCGTCTTTCCCACCGTCCCCGGTGGGACGGCTCTCGCTGCCGGGCAGGCGCAGCGCAGCGCCCGACAACCCGGCCGCGTTCGAGGTGTGCGCTCGTAGTGACGGGCGAAAGAGGACATGCCGCGTGCCACCGCGCTGAGCCATGCCGGCAAGCAGGTCTAACCATTTGTGGCACAGTGGTTTAGTTTCTCAAGCGGTTGGTGTGCGGGGCGGGAACGTCGCCTGCGGACTGGCCGTGGGAGACCACTCGCGACGCCCGGCGGCCGTCGTCAGCCAACGCGTCCGCAGACGTCAACCGGCCGCGGAGGCCGATCACTCGGGCCCTCCGCGGCCGGGGATGGTTGCTTTCCGGCCTGGAGCTACGGGCAGTCAACGCTGCGAATCGGGACGCAGCCGGCCGGCTTGACCAATTCCACTTCAACCGACCCGCTGAAGCAGCAGGTGACCAGCTTGGCGGCCTTCCCCTCGACTTCCACGTCGACGTGGCGGTCGTCGATGCGGATCGTCACGAGCGAGCCGTCGAACTCGTTGGTCTTCAGCTTGGCCACCGCCTTCAACACGCCGCTGCCCTTGCACTTTCCCTTGAGCTTCTTGACCTCGTCGCAGGACAGCGAGATCGGCCTTGGAACGACGTGAAGCGTGATCCGGTCCTCGCTCGTCTCGCCGTCTGTGTCCGTGGCGCTGACCGTGATCTCGTGCGTGCCGAGCGACAGCGTGTTGCTCACGAGAATGCGGCCGTTGCCGATGGCGCCGTCGCGATCCGACGTCCAGGTGATCTGCTCGCCGTCGAGCATGAGATCTTCCTTGTCCCATGCCGCCGCGTGGAACGCGATCGACGCGCCGATGCGATGCTCGGAGCCTTCGTTCGGCGTGAGCAGGTAGGTTGCCGGAGGGCTGGCCGCGATGATCTCGAAAGGACCAAGCACCGCTGCGTGTGAGTTGAATCCGTCGCTGGCCACGACCTTGATAAGCCCGTTCATGCCACGCGTGCCGACCACGTCGCCTGCGTCGAACTCGAACGCCGTGTCGGTCGTGTTGACGACCAGCGGGAACCAGTCGGCCCCCTGCGTGGGGCTGTAGAGCAGGTTATAGACCAGTTCGCCGCCGTCCGGATCGACCCCGGTCCAAGCGACGCGGATGCGACCTGCCAATGCGGCTGCGTGGTGTGTGTCGATGAAGCTCACGGCCGGGGCGGCGGCGGAGGCTTCCCGCGAAGCGAGCACCATGCCGGTGGCCCGATCGACCACGTCGATGCGCACCACCTGCGCTTCGTCGACGCTCGCGGGAACGAGCACGTGGATCGGCGACGTTTCGTGCATCACCGGCGGCGCCTTCGCCTCGACGGCTTCGCAACTGTACAGGTTGGAATCCGTCACCACGCCGATGGCGAACAGTTCGTTGCCCTGAGCGTCATACCCCGCAACCCACACGTCTCCGTCCGGTCGCGACGGATCGACCGTGCCGGGATCGAACGTCATGATCGGATCAAGGGCGACGCGGCGCGTGACGTTATGGATGGAGCCGCTGATGCGCAGCGCCGCCTCGCCGGCAGGCCCCTCGCCCAGCGGCGACAGGCCGCACTGCGCGCGGGCGTCGTTGATGGCGGTCGTATAGGTCAGGCTTTCGACGAAGGCGGTGTTGGTGAGTTGCCCCGCGACCATGACGTCCAGCTTGTTGGACGGGAACAGTTGCGCCAGCCCTTGCGTGTCGTGCAAGTGATGTTCGGCGTCGATGCCGACGGTGTTGATCGTGCGGTTGTGGTGCGACAGGCCCCACAGGTGCCCGACTTCGTGGGCCATGGTGCGTTGATGACGCGTGCGGTCCGTGTTGCCGAAAGCCACGTCGCCCGGGATGCCGATGGCGCGGCCGTTGCCGCTGTAGGGGTTGCCCGGCAGCCAGCCGTAGACGAACTCCGGCGTCGGATAGCCGGCATTGGGTATCTGAATGGTGCGGATGTCACGCAGCGTGTTGAGGAACTGCGTCGCGGAGTTGTTGATGTCCTGCGTCCAATTGAGCGTCGGCAGCGGCGAAGCGTAGTAATTCCATTCGCCCACGGTGTAGATGGCCCGCAGGAACCCGTCGCCGATGCCCGGTTCGATCAGGTTCGCCGGCGGCTGTCCGCCACCGGGCGTGTAGTTCGTCGAGACGTACGCGAAGTCGACGATCTTGCGGCACAGGAAAACGTTGTTCAGGTCGCTGCGGCTGTTGTTGCCATAGTTGGTTTCGTTGACGAGTTCGTCTGGATTGACGTCGACAATGAAATCGACGTCGTCGCTGACCGGCGGCAGGACGACGAAGTTGACGGTGTGATCGAGCACCGCCCGGTCGGGCGCCAGCGGCGCCGTGATCGGCCCGTTCACCGACTGGAACGGCGACCCGGCGACCTCTTCGCCGTCGACGAACATCCGCAACACTGCGTCCACGTTGGCCACGGCGCCCGGAGCGTCCGAGACGCCGACGGTGACGCGGACGATCGTGACGTTTTCGCCGACCAGCGGCGTATTGCCGAACTGGACGCCCTGGTTGATTTCGATGCCCGTTACGGTCAGGTCGATTGCCCAGGCCGGCGCGGCCAGGACCGATACCCACGCGAGCGCAACGATGATTCTCGTGGATCCCACGATTCGCATACCAGATGTCTCCCAGGCCCGGATGATCCCCGGCCGGCTCCCCGCCGCCCCCAGCAGCCGACAAAGCGATTCGGGCGATGAGTTTATGCGATCACGCCGTCGGGTTCAAGGTCATGAACGCCGCCGTCAGAGGAACATCGGAGGAACATGGCCCGGAAGCCACGGCGGCGGATCGCTCCGATAACGGCGGTCCGTCGCGCTGCGGACGGGTGCGAGCCGGTGCGGGGCAGTCCTGCGATTATCCGTTCACGCGCACGTCGTCGATGACGAACGCGAAGCCGCCGATCGAGAACTGCGTGATGTAATTCGGCTTGCGTCGCAGGCGGATACGGCAGCCGCTGTCCTTGTACTTCACGCCGCCATAGACACCGTTGGGCAGTGCCGAGAACTCCGTGCGGGTGAAGCACTGGCCGTTGAAGGATATCTGCACGTTGCCGAAGATCCGGTGGTACTTGACGTTTACGCGCTTCACCGGCCCGCCGACCTGCGCCTCGTAGTCTGCCATGTCGAACTCGACGAGCACGTTGCGACCGGCGAACTGGTTGGGGGCGGAGCCGGACGCGCAACCGGGAAACGGGTGATCCACGAGGCTCGGGAACCCGAGGTCGGTGGGGGCGCAGGCGTCGCCGATCGTATCGGTGTAAGGACCGACCGTGATGTCGACGGCTTCGCTGGTGAAGCTGTAGGGCAGCGTACCCGGCGGCAGGGCGTCAAAGTTCACGGTGTGACCCGCGCCAAAGGCGGACAGCGGGATCAACGTGAACGCGACGAACATTGGAACAGTACGGTAGACGGGGCATCTGATCATGACCTTCTCCTTAGGACGGGCGAGGGCCGGTCGGCGTGAAGCCGGCGGATCCGGCGGCCCGGACGACGGGAATGGGCGCGATGCCGGGCGGCATAACGAACGCGCCGCGTGGACGATATGTTACACCCGGCAGGCGGCCGGACGACTCACCTTCGGATTATCGGCGGTGAGGTTGGCCGTGTCTGCCCGGTGCGTCGACCGGCGACGGTGGCCGGAAAAACCAGGCCCGCTCCGCGACGATGCATCGAGGAGCGGGCCGGTCGAACTGCGGTTCTTTCGGTGCGGCACACATTCAGTGCGTCCGGCGTCTGGCGGCGTCAGCCGTTGACGCGCACGTCGTCGATCGCCAGCAGCGCGCCGCCGATCGAGAACTGCGTGATGAACGCCGGCTTGCGGCGCAACCGGATACGGCAGCCGTTGTTGTTGTACTTGACCCCGCCATAGACGCCATTGGGCAGCGCGCCGAAGCTCGGCCGGGTGAAGCACTGGCCGTTGATCGAAATCTGGACGTTGCCGGTGACCTGTGTGTACTTGACCATCAGACGCTTGGCCGGCCCGCCGATCTGAGTGGCGAAGTCGGACATGTCAAAATCCACCAGCACGCTGCGAGCGATCATCTGATTGGGAGGAGAACCGGCCGCGCAGCCCGGGAAAGGCTGGCTGCCGATCGCCACGACGCCGTTGTTCGTCGGGGCACACACGTTGCCGATCGTGTTCGTGAACGGCCCGACGGTGATGTCGACGGCCTCGCTGATGAAGAACGCGGGTTGTATCCCGACGGGCAGGGTGTCGAAGTGAACGGTGTGTGAGGCTCCCCTCACGCCAGGGGCGAACGCGAGCACCGCGCAGAGCGCGACCGCAGATGTCAGGTGAAGCTGCCGAAACATGTTCTCTCTCTCCTTCCAGGAAATGACCCGGGGCGGGGACGCCGCCCGTGCAGCTCCGATGGCGGAGCCGCGACGCGACACCGAAATCATATCCGGCACGCGACGCCTTCACCAGACAAAACACGACAAAGCGGTAAGAACCTCAGTACACGTCGTGCGGAACCGATAGCGCATCGACGCCTGTTGCGGGGTGAGCGTTGCCGTGGGGAAGGGATAGGAGCCCCCGGCGTCCGGAGCATTGAATCGAGGGGGGCGGGGCGAAACGCCTCAGCGCGGCGGCATCGCATCGATGGCGTTTTCGATGGCCTTGCGGATGGCGCGGTGGACATCGTCCGGTTCGCGGACGTGCGCCCACGACCAGGGGGCGTCCGTGTCGCGCTGGCTGACGAAAGTGATCGTTCCCAGTCGCAGCGGCCGTTCATAGATCGCCGCAGCCACATAGGTGTTACGGATGTCCACCAGCATCGCCGACGTGACCTGAGGAGCGCGGACGCCCGTGATCTCGACCACGCGCCGGTTGGTCAGCACGTACCACGACGAGACCCAGCGGATGATCGCCATCAGCATCCGCGCCGCCGCCAGCGCGAGGATGATCTGCGCGGTGACCTGCGGCGAGAAGTTCGACAGCCCCCATCCCCAGACCAGGCAGGACACCGCGAGGCCGACGGCCGCCAGCAGCCAGAGGCAGGAATCGAAGACCGGCGCCCACATCGACGGCTTGATGGCAAAAATGATGATCTCGCCGCCGTCGACGGCGTCGAGTGGGAAGTCGAGCAGGGCGGCCGCCGGCGCGCGCTGAACGGCGTCCGAATCGACCGCGGCCAGGCCGCCGCGACTGCCGGCTGTGATGGGAGGGGCAAGCACCATCATCGTTCTGCAATGCGAACTCCGGCGAATCCCACCGATCCGGTGGAACGCGACGCCCGAGGGCGCTTCTCGGTCGGCTGCGACGGTCAGCGCCGGGTCACCCGCGGGCATCCGTCCGTGGACGTCTGCCGCGCTCTTGCCGGCCGGCGGTGTGGTACGGGCATGCATCACGACCGCCATAATACCGCCGCAGGCCCGGGCGCGAAGCTCGCGGGCTGTCTGATAATCTTATAGCGTCCGGAACTCGGTCCGCCTTTAGCCACGTCTACCCGGCCGGGCCGGCGGGCGCCAGCCCGACCAGCGTCAGATCGGCCGTCGAGTCGTCGTCGCGGGCGTAGAAGTCGTTGATCACCTGACGGTGGAACTTGCGGTAGCCCCGCTCCGCCAGGTACGGCTCGATGGCCTGCCCGCTGTCGCGGTCGTTTTCCAGTACCAGCACGCGGGGTTTGAATCGGTCCAGGTTGAAGCCGGCCAGCACGTCCAGTTCACCGCCTTCGACGTCGATTGAGACCAGGTCGATGCACCACCCGTGCTCGCGCCGCCAGGCGCTGGGCGTTCCCGGCGGGAGCCTGCGCTCCTGTGCGAGAATCTCGTCCAGCGTAACCACCGCGACTTCGACCTCGACCAGCGTCGCGCCCTCGCGTCTGCAGCGTTCGACGTGGTCCGGCTCGGCGTGAAGGTAGCTCAGAACCGGCACACCCTGCGTGATCGTAAATCGCTGGGTCCGCGGCCCGCCGGGGCGACTGCACGCCGCGTTGTAGACGCGGCTTCCGGGCCGGGCTGCGGCCGCGCGTTCGCACAGCGCGCGGATCGGCTCGACCAGGATGCCGCGCCAGCCCATCTGCTCCAGAAAGACCGTGTTGCTCAGGGCCACGCCGTCATAGGCGCCCACTTCGATGAAGAACCCGGACGTTGCCCCGTTGAAGACCTGCCACAGTACGCGATCCTCGCCGAACTGGGCACGAAACGCGGGCTGGGATAAGGCGAGGGTGGACATGCTGAGTGACTCTTCGGTCGATCGCCCCGCGGACTGCAATGGTGCCGGTCGGACGGCCAACGCGTTCCGGATGGGCCACTAGCACACGCCCGCGACCCGGATCCGCCGCTCGCGGACCGGGGCAAGCTCCGGTGCGTCGACGGGCGATGCAGCCGCTGGAACCGCGAGCTGTCCGCAGCGCAGCATCTGCACGAGCGTCTCGATCCGGTGGCTGTACAGGTGCTCCGCCAGCGTACGCCGCTGCCCGGCCAGAGCGATCTCGCGCCGCTCTTTCGGGTTGGCGTTGTAGAACGTGATCTTGTCCAGCAACTCATCTTCGTGCTGGAACACGTCGCACTCCTCGCCGACGCGGAAGTGCTTCGGGAGGTCGGGCAATGGGTACGTAAGCATGAACGCGCCATGCCCGGTGGCTTCGAAGTGCCGCAGGTTCAGCGACGATTCCGCGTTGCCTTTGATCAGATTCAGGCAGACCGGCGCCGCCCGCATCTTTCGATACAGTTCCGCCGAGTCCCAGATGCGCGGGGCGTGTTCAACGCCGTAATTTTGCTTCCAGTATTCGCCGATCAGCTCGAAGCGATCGCCGAGCGTGCGGCGCAGAAAGATTGCGAACCGGTCGCGCTGCTTGATCGCCAGGTACACATTGAACATGAACTTGGCGTTGAAGTAGTTCGCGGCGGCGACGGCGTGCTGACGCGGCTCGATCTGCTCATCCGGCGGACGGCCGAAGCCGTACAGGTCGAAGTAGACCTCGTGAAACGCCGTGGCCGGCCGGTCGGCGTGTACAGCGGCGGCCGTCAGGCACACCAGGAGATTGCTCGGCGCCACGCCGCTGCTGGTGGTGAAAAACGACGACGCCGGGTGACCCATGAACGCAACGGTCGGTCCTTCGCCGGGATCGGGCAGCGGACGGCGGTCAAAGTCGGCGTCCGCCACCGCTGCGGGTAGGTCCACAACGCCGGGAATGCCGAGTCGGCGCAGTTCCGCCGCATGAGCCGTGTCCCACACCGCCTTCGTCCAGCCCGGGTCGCGCAGCAGTTCCCACCATTGCTCCCACCGCACGCGGCCCATCATCGCGCTGACCGGATCGATAAGGATCGAGACGTACGGCAGACCCAGCGCCGCCGTCGTCATCATGACCGTGCCGGGGCGGACACCGGGCACCAGGGTCAGTGCTCCGGTCTCGAAATCCACCACCAGGTCGACGTTGTGCTTTTCGAGGAAGCGGCGATGGACCGGCCCTTCCTCCAGGCGATCCGCGAACGATCGGTTCAGGTCGGAGTTGTGCGCATCCGGAAGTTCGACGGCCTCGTAGCCGGCCGCGCGGACGTATCGCGCCGTGTTGGGGGGCGCTGCGATCTTCATAGTTGCCTTCGTGTCACGCTACGTTGTCGCCGGTACCGGCGGACGCCCCGCCGTCATGGCGGCGGGACCGACGCCTTCCGCGGTCCGCTCAGTTACGGCTGTTCCATACGAGGCGGCGGGGGCGGCGCCTTCGTCCGAGGTCCGCGACCTGAGCCGCTCCACGGCGCGAAGCACCGTTTTCAGCCGGTGTGAATACAGGTGCTCCGACAGGGTCCGCTGCTGGCCGGCGAGGGCGATGTCGATGCGCCGGCGCGGGTGGTCCAGGTAGAACTCGATCTTGCGCAGCAGTTCGTCCTCCGTCCGGAACACGTCGCACTCGGCGCCGATCGCGAAGCACTCCTCCAGTTCAGGCTGATAGGGGCAGAGCAGAAAGCCGCCGGCCGCGGTGATCTCGAACGCCCGCATGTTGACGCCCGTCTCCGCGTTCCCGTTGATGAAGTTCAGATTGATCGCGGTGCGGCGAAAGTGCTCAAGATACGCGTCTTCGGTCGGCAGCGGCGGATCGCAGTCCAGTCCGTACGCGACGTCCCAGCGATCACCGATCAGGCGAAAGCGCTTGCCGAGCTTGCGCTTCAGGAACAGCACCCACCGGTCGCGGTTCTTCAGGCACAGCGACGCGCTGTAGAAGAGTTTCGCCGCGAAGTACTGCTGAGACTTGGCTTCTCGATCCACCAGCGTGTCCGACTCCGCCGGCGGATCAGCGAGGGCGTACATGTCGTGGTAGATGTCGTAGAACGCGATTTCGGGCAGATCGCCATGGACCGCGTGAGCCAGCGTTCCGGGCAGCAGGGCATCCGTCGTCGGCACGTGATCGGCGTAGAAGTATCGCGTGTTCTGCGCTCCGACGAACGATACCTCATCGTCCATCGCGTCCGGGTCGAGCGGGCGCGTGTCGTACTCCCTGTCCACGGCCGCCATGCGCAGGTGGATAACGTTCGGCACGCCGAAGCGCTCGAGTTCCAGTGCCTGGGCGCGATCCCACACGGCCTTGATCCACGTGCGGCTCTGCAGGCACTGCCAGGTGGCCAGGCCGCTGAGCCCCTGGAGGCAGACGACCATCGGATCGATCAGGTGAGACACCAGCAACCGGCCGGCTGCCTCGTGAACCAGTTGAATCTCGTCGGCATCGTCCGGGCTGGCCACGAAGCCCAGACCGGTCGCGCCGTTGTCGAGCCAGAAATCGGTGGGGGCGGTCCGCTCCATCCGGGCGGACTCCGCGCCGCTGATCAGGCGCGCCTCGATGTCGGCCGCGTGCGGGTTGCCGTCCGGCCCCCGTGGCACGGGAAGCTCGGCCACCTCGATGCCGGCCGTGCGGCACGAGGCCGCCCACCAGCCGTTTCCCGGAATGCCGATCCGTCGGACCTGCGACACGGCCGTCTCCCGCAGTCTGAGAGCGCCATCTGAGAGCGCCATCTGAGAGCGCCATCTGAGAGCGCCATCGGAGGCGCTCCATGAGGCGACGCCGCTCCCCGGCCTGCCGCCCGCCTGGGCGATCGCCGCAACGGCGCCACAGCCATCAGGTATCGGCAATCGCCCTGTTGCGCCGCCACCGGAAGCGTCTCCCGCCCGCCTGCCCGGCCGCCCCGGCGCCGCGCAGGTCGCGACGTTCGGCCCGGTTCGGCCCAATGCACCGTGTTGTCACGCCGGCGGTCGCCTGTACAATCGGGGACTGGAGGAGCCCGCGACCGGCAGCCCGTCGCCCCACGCTCCCCCGACCGCACCCTGCGGGCGTAACTCAATGGTAGAGTACCAGCCTTCCAAGCTGGTTGTTGCGCGTTCGAGTCGCGTCGCCCGCTATGTCCCGCGCCACCGACTCGCGATGCTCGCCCGACGCGCGAGCGATTCGCCGGTCAGACCAGCCGAACCACTTGAGTGCCAGAAGCTTCTGTACCGTGTCCATCTTGAGCCAATTCGCCATCCGCGGAGCCTCCAGCCAACAACCTGCTGGACAAGCTCACCCAGCGACTCTCGTCCTCGAGATGGCCGGTTTTCACCCGCCCCCTGCTGGCCGGTTTTCACCCGCCCGGTGACACCGGATCGGGCGACTACACGGTCCGCATCTGGGAAGCGTCGCCGCTGCGAGATCGCATCGCCGCCGGTGAGGAAAGGCCACGGTTGGTCGCCGAGTTCGAGCCGCGCGTCGGTGCGATGTACGAGGATTCTGCTGATCCCCGACGGGTCATCGAATCGCTGGCTGCCGACAGAACGCTCGACCCGCGCGAACTCGAGGTGGCGAAACAGATCGTCCTGAACGAAGCCGTGCGGCGCCGTACGGGCGAGTAACGCCGGGCTGTCACAGCGACGTCCCGGTGCGGCGGCACCGGCGCCCGGGCGGGGTCAGCCGGGTCTGAGATGCCGGCTTCGCATCCGATCCGGCCCGTCGCGATCGGTCAGCCAACTGTACTCGCGGGCCTGGATTTCCGCTCGCTGAATCTTGACGATCTCGGTATCGGTTTCAAACTCCAGGTAAATGTCCGGTCCGGTCCCGTCCGGATCCCGGTCCCACTGGTCCGGCATCATCACCGCGCTGAACCGCCCGTACTCGTCCGTCAGACCTTCCCAGAGGATGTCGTCGCTGAACTCGTTCCAGTTCATCACTCGGATGGCGACGTGGTCCACGGGCCACCGTTCCACGCGAACCGGGTCGTCGAAGTGTAACGACCCCTCGACGGTCATCGTCTGGGCCGAGGCGGCCAAGGGGTGAGCCAGCACGCAAAGCAGCCCGGCACAGGCCGCCAGAACAACCCAACACAGCTCCGTGTGGCCGCTTCCACCGCATCGAGGTACGCCCTGCATCGCTGATTCTCCATTCGGTCCAAAGAAGAAGTGCGCGTCCCGTCATCCGAGGGGAACGGCGCCCGCCGGGCGGGTGGCCGCCGGTTTCCGCCACCTCAGCCGGGGGTGGTCGCGCCGCGATATCGAAGGTGCGGCGCGCTCCGGGGCGTGACGCCGCGCCGGCCGGCGCTGGCACATTTTTCATAATCTTCTGCCCCGCGTGAGACAAGTCGCCGGGTGGCGACGCATTTCGGGTAACAGAGTTTCTCCTGCCGGAGCCAGCAGATGTCTGCGCGACCCATGGACGAAGAAACGACCTTCTGCGACGCGCCGAAGTCGCCGGCGCCGGACGGCGGCCTTCCACGAATGATTGAGGTAAGAACTTACACAGCCGGCTTGGCCACACGTGCATCGCACAGCCGGTTCGCTCTCCAGAGCCTTTTTGCATCAGGCCACCCTGGCCGTGACACCCCGTCGTCGGATTCGGTCCGGCGCCGGGGTCTGTACGGAGGTATGTCATGATTGTCATGAACTCATGTGTCGTTCGATTCCAGCGAATTCTCCCGATCGCGGCTGCGGTGGTGTTGTGTGTGGCTGTGGCCAATGCCGCTGCGCAGTCACCTGGCGTCTACCGCCTCAAGGACGACTGGAGCCTGGTGGAAAACCCGTTCGGCGCCTGGAGCCTGTGGAAGTCGCAATCGGCCCTTTTTGCCACTCCGCAGCCCAATTTCAACGGAGATCAGGCGGCCTGGGCCGATCAGCAGTTTCCGCAGAACGCGCACGTGCCGCTCTGGCTGAAGGACAATGCCAGCGGCGAGATCCTCATGCACAGCGCTGAAATCGACCGTACCGGCACCGATTTCACCAGCGTCGTTTGGACCGCGCCCAGCGATGGAGTCGCTCACATCACGGTCGGCGACGTGTGGATGCTCAACAACACCGGTCGCGTGCTCGAATGGCAGCTTTGGAAGAACCGGACCACGGATGCCGTCCTCCTGAGCAGTCACACCGTGATCAGCGATGGATCCCGGCCCGTGGGAAACCCGATGACGTTTGTGGAGTTCGAGCACAACGGCCAGGACGCCGAGTGGCAGCACGTTCTGGCCGGTGACACGCTGGAGTTTGCGGTCATCTCCATTTCAGAGAGTGGCAATCTCGGTGAGGCCCTTGGCGTCGACTTCGGAATCGAGTTGTGGGATCCCGAGGACTGCGACGAGATTGACAACAACGGCAACGGCCAGGTGGACGAGGGATATGCGCAGCCGTGCCAGACGTGCCTCCCCGCTCCGTCCGACATCGTCAGTTGGTGGGACGCGGACGCCGGGCCGGGCGCGGCCGACCTGCTGGGCCAGAATTCCGGAACGCTGATCAACGGCGCGACGACGGCCGCGGGAATCGTGGGCGACGCCTTCTTCTTCGACGGTGTGGACGACTTCATTCGTGTTCCCAACCTCGACATGCAGACCCTTACGTTCGAGGCGTGGATCAAGCGCGAGCAAATCAGCGCCATACCCTTGGATCGAATTCTTGTCTCCGAGAATGACGGCGGGTGGGCCGTTCTGTTCAGCGACTCCAATCGGATCTGGTTCTCTAAAACGGCAATCTCGAACGTCGAGTCGACGACGCCCATCCTGGACACTGACTTCCATCACATCGCCGTGACGTTCGACGGGGCCACGGCATGTTTCTACCTCGACGGCGAACCAGATGGGTGTCGATCCTATTCCGTCACGTTCGATAGCTTGGGCGGCCAGTACACAATCGGATCGCGGGGCGCGGCCGAGTTCTTCAAGGGGAGAATGGATGAAGTGTCGATTTACGACCGCGCGCTCATCGCGCCCGAGATTCAGGCTATCTTCGCTGCCGGTTCGGCAGGCAAGTGCAAGACTGAGCTGGACTCGGACGGCGATGGCGTGCCCAACGATGCCGACAATTGCCCGAGCGTGTCAAACCCGAACCAGGAAGACAGCGACGGCAACGGCGTCGGCGACGCCTGCACGGTCTGCACGGCCGCGGCAGACCAGATCGTCAGTTGGTGGGATGCCGATGGTGGCGGCCCGGACGCACGCGATCTGCTCGGCGAGAATCCCGGAACCTACTTTGGCAACGCCACCACGGCCCCGGGGATTGTCGGCCACGCCTTCAGTCTGGACGGCAGCGGCGACTACATCGAGATACCTCACTCCTCGACCTTCGACCACACCAACAGCGTCAGCGTCGACTTCTGGATGCAGTCGAACGGCCCTCAGGGTGAGTCCTTATATCTGGTCGTGGACAAGTCCCACGGCTTCACCGACTTCACTGGCTGGGTCTTCCAGGGGAACACTTCCACCGGTAGACTCGGCTTCGCATTCGGCAACGGAAGCAACTTCAACAACTCCGTCCTCTCGACGACGCCGATGCTCGACGGGCTGGTTCACCACGTCGCCGGAACGTTCGATGGCGCAACTTTGCGGTTGTATGTTGATGGGCAGTTGCAGTCGTCCGGCACGACCTCCGGTACGATCGCGACCAACAACCGTCCCATCCACATCGGCGCGGCCTGGGGCGCGGGAAGCCCCGAGCGTTTCTTCAACGGGCTTGTCGACGAGGTTCACGTCTACGACTCAGTCCTGACGGACGAGCAGATTCAGGCCATTTACGACGCCGGTTCGTCGGGGGTGTGCAAGGATGATGCGGACAGCGACGGCGACGGCGTGCTGGACGTCGTGGACAACTGCCCGAGCGTGCCGAATCCGAATCAGGAAGACTCCAACGGAAACGGCGTCGGCGACGCCTGCACGGACTGTGTGGACCCGCTGCTGTCGCTGGTCAGTTGGTGGGACGGGGACGGCGGCGGGCCGGCCGTGCGCGACCTGCTCGCCGAAAACCCCGGCGCGTTCGTCAACGGCGCCGCGGTCGCGCCGGGCGTCGTCGGTGATGCGCTCAGCTTCGACGGCGTGGATGACTATGTCGAAATCCCCGACTCGCCGTCGCTTCAGCAAACCGACAGCATCACGGTCAACTTCTGGATGAAGGCGGCCGGGCCGCAGCCAGGCGTTCAATACCTCGTGATGGACAAGACGCACGACTTCAGCACCGACTTCGCAGGCTGGGTGTTCAACGGCGACACGGCCAGCGGCGTGCTCTACTGGGGCTTCTGCGATGGGACCAACTGCGGATCGTACGTGGAGACCTCCACAAACATGCTGGATGGCGCGTTTCACCACGTCGCCGGCACGTTCGACGGAAGCACGCTGCGAATCTACGTCGACGGCTACCTCGAAGAAGCGAAGGCGACCTCGAGCGTGATCGCGACCAACAATCGCCCCGTCCACATCGGCGCCTGGCTGGGCGGCTTCCCCCGCCGCTACTTCAACGGCCTGATCGACGAGGTGCAGATCCTCGATTCCGTTCTGACGGATCAGGAAGTGCTCGACATATTCAACGCAGGCAACGTCGGCGTGTGCAAGGATGATACGGACAGCGATGGTGACGGCGTTCTGGACGTGGCGGACAACTGCCCGGGCGTGGCGAATCCGGGGCAGGAAGATCAGGACGAGGGCGTCGGTGACGGCGTCGGCGACGCCTGCGACAACTGCCCGACGATCATCAACGCGAACCAGGAGAACTCCGACGGCGATGGCGCGGGTGATGCGTGCGACCCCTGCCCGTTCGATGCGCTGGACGACGTCGATGGCGACGGCGAGTGTGCCGACACGGACAACTGCCCGACGGTATTCAACGACCAGACGAACTCCGACTTCGACTCCCACGGCGATGCCTGCGACAACTGCCCGCTGGACGACAACGAAGACCAGACCAACGACGACGGCGATTCGTACGGCAACGCCTGCGACAACTGCCCGTCAGTCACGAACGAGCTTCAATTGAATGCCGACGGCGACCTGTTCGGAGACGTCTGCGACAACTGCGAGACGGTCTTCAACGATGACCAGGCGGATGCCGATGGCGACTTGGTGGGCGACCCATGCGACGAGTGCCCGTTCGATGCGGCGAACGACGCGGACTTCGACGACGTCTGCGACGGGGGCGACAATTGCGTTGGCATTCCAAACCCGGATCAGGCCGACGAAGACGGCGACGATGCCGGCGACGTCTGTGACAACTGTCTCGGCCTCTACAATCCCGACCAGACCGACACGGACGGTGACGGTTCCGGCGACGATTGCGAGGAGTGCGATGGCGACGCCAACAAGACCGTGCCCGGCATCTGCGGCTGCGGCGTGCCCGACGGCGACGGCGACGTGCCGAATGCACTCGCCTTCGACCAGCCGACCTACGAGGTGGTCGTGCCCGTCGATGACGTGACTCCCGTTCAGGTACTGGTGCAAAACATCGGGCAATGTCCGACGCTGCTGTCGGGCGCGGACGTACACAACGACGCCCAGACCCCCAGCGTGGACGTGGTGGGCTTCTCGCCGATCACCCTGGCTTCCGGACAGGCCCAACTCGTGAGCCTGAGCATCGACAGCTTCAATGCCGACGACGGCCTCTACCTGATGCAGTTGGAGTTGACCGGCGGCAACGGCGTGCAGGCGTCGGCGACGCTGCGCGTGACGGTCAGCGAGACGCTCAAGCCGGACCTGGCGGTCAGCAACTTCAGCGTCACGCCCAACGTCTTCCCGATCACCTCCGGCGCGTCGATCACGTTCTCCGCGACCGTGAGCAACCAGGGCACGGCCAACGCCTTCGGGCCGATCGCGGTCAACTACTTCGAGGCCGGCGCCAACCTGCTGGATACCGACACGCTCGGCGACATCGGCATCAACGCCTCGACCGGAACGCAGATCACCCTGGCCGACGGCCTGCCCGACGGCATCTATCGCATTACCCTGGAGGTCGGATCTCCGGTCGGCGGCGAACTGACCACCGCCAACAACAGCAGTTCCATCTTCATTCAGGTGGGCAACATCTTCGATCTGGAAGATGTCATCATGACCGTCACGGGCAACCTGTATCAGTCCTGCGGCAGCTTTGACCGGTTCCGAGGACACGCCGAGTACGTGGCCTCCACCATCGACCAGCAGGGCAACCCGGCCGTGGCGCGTTTCAACGTGCAGGGCGCGGAGGTCACGGTCGAGGAGGTGGACGAGTTCGGCGACGTGCTGGCGGTGCTGGGCGGCGGCCACACCAACATCTACGGCGACTATGACGTCTCCATCCCCAAGCAGGCCGTGGGCGTGCATCACTATCGCGTCACGGTAAACGACACTTCCCTGACGGGTGAGAAACTCCTGCTGCGCGACGTCGCGGCTCTCAACTGCAACCCCGGCGGCGGCGGCGCTCCCCCGCCCCCGGCGGGCGGCGGTGGCGGCGGCGGAACGCCTCCCCCCCCGGGAAGCCCCAACCGGCAGGTGTACCTCTGCACGGGCGGTTCGAGCCTGTCAATTCTGAACGACCTGTGCTCCTTCGATGTCAACACGCCGCCCCAGACGGACGAGTTCCGCTGTCTCAGCGTCGTGGTGAACTACGACGGCAGCAATCTCGGCGGCGACCCCGCCTACCTGCCGGCAGGAGTCGAATTCCGTGAACTCGTACCGCCGGACCTGCACGACGGGCGGAGCTGGACGGCGCCGGCCCCGTTTGCGGAACCCGGCACCTTCGAAGCCAGGACGTTTCCCGACACGTATCAGGCCGGTGCTCCCGGTGAAGTCGTCATTCGCGCCCGCATCATCGATGCCCCGGCGACGGACGACCCCACGAATAATGAGATCACGCGCGTCTTCCGTGCCGCTGACCCGCAAGGCAACGTGCCGAATGACGTGAACATCGAGATTCGCCAACTGAGCCTGAGCGGTCCGTGCAACAGCAACCGCCTGTCTGCCAGCGGAACGGCAATCTATGCCCCGCCCGGCGGCGGGGTGAGCGCCAGCGGCGAATACCCCGTTGTCTGCGGCGTCGCCACGCTGAAGCTGTTCAACAGCCAGAACACGCTCATCGCGAGCGCATCCGGCGCCAAGACGAACAACCAGGGGCAGTTTCACATCTCGTTGAACATTCCGAACGCGCCCCTGCCGGGCGGCGCCTACCGCGTCGACGTGGAAGTGACCGACGGAACCGAGACGGGTTCGGCCGTCTCGTTGCCGCGCTGTCCGGAAGCGATCAAGCCGCCGCTGGCGCCGGAGCCGGTCGGCAAGTACATCTGGTCGGCCCACATTTTCCCGCTGGGCGACAATCAGTGCACGCAGGCGCTCTTTAGCAACCCGCCCGTGGGCGAGGAAATCGGCGTCGCGTTCACGCCGCATTACTTTGGTCCCGACGCGCACCTGGGCGAATGGCTCGAATTCAACGTTTACAAACCGGTCGGCAACGACATGATAAACGTGTACTCGGCCACCAGCCCGCCGTTCGACGTCCCGGCCGGCGGCGGCGTGTTCGAGAGGTGCATGAGCTGGACGCCGGAGGAACCTGGCTCACACATCCTCCAGGGTGTTCTCCCCCAGACTTTCCAGGGCGACGATCCGCTGGATAACGCGGCGACACAGTTGATCGGCGTGGGCGATCCGGAGTGCTCGTTTGTGCTGGATCCGTTGCGCGTGGATGTCCTTCGGCCGGGCCAGGCCGAGGTTACACTGGTGGGAACAAACTCGACTTCCGGGAGTCTCTACGCGGGATTGATCTTCCGCGGCGTGCCTCCGGTCCTGGCATTGCCGCAGGGCATCCAACTGAGTCTGGTCGACCAGGACTTTGATGGCTACTGGCCGATCGGCTCCACCGCGAAGCAGGTACGGGTCGACGTCGCCGGCGAGGCGGAACTGGGCTATCACGACGTGCTGGTCCAGGAGGCCGGCGACTGCCTGGGCATCCAGAAGCTCACCGTGGCGGTGATCAACACCCCGGCCGGCACAAACGTGGCCGTCGCACCGCATCCGAGTGTGGCCGTTTATTATGACGAAGTCGAGGACTCCGGTATTACGGTCGCACGTGCGAGCAATGACGGCCCGCCGGCGCCGCAAGGGGCTCAAACGGGTCAGAACCAGACATGGTGGGACATCGTCAACGACGTGTCCGAATTGGGCAACATCGAGGTCTGCCTGTCCTATGACGACCAGAACTATGGCGTCGAGAGTCAACTCGCGATCTATTACTACGAGGACGACGCGTGGGTTGACGTCACCACGTATCAGGACTCAGACGAGAATCTCATCTGCGGCGTGACGCAGTCGCTCGCGCCGTTCGCCGTGTTCGAGAAGACCTGCGACCTCAACGGCGGCGATCCGGACATGGACGGGGTCTGCGCGGACGTCGACAACTGTCCGGATGTGGCAAACGCCGACCAGGCTGACAGCGATGGCGACACGTTTGGCGACGCCTGCGATGGCTGCCCACACGACGCGAACAAGCTCGCGCCGGGCGGGTGCGGCTGCGGCGCGCCGGACACAGACACCGACGGCGACCAGACGCCGGATTGCAACGACGGCTGCCCGTCCGACCCGGGCAAGATCGCGCCGGGAGAGTGCGGCTGTGGCGCTCCGGAGACGGACAGCGACGGCGACCAGACACCGGATTGCAACGACGGCTGCCCCGTAGACGCGAACAAGATCGCGCCGGGTGAGTGTGGGTGTGGCACGCCGGACACGGACACCGACGGCGATCAGACGCTGGATTGCAACGACGGCTGCCCGTCCGACGCGAACAAGATCGAGCCGGGAGAGTGCGGCTGCGGCGTGGCCGACGCGGATACGGACGGCGACCAGACGCCCGACTGCAACGACGGCTGCCCGAACGACGGGAACAAGACATTGCCGGGAGACTGTGGTTGCGGCGTGGCCGAGACTGACTCCGACGGCGACCAGACGCCCGACTGCAACGACGGTTGCCCCGCCGACGCAAACAAGGTCGCACCGGGTGTGTGCGGCTGCGGCACAGCGGACACGGACACCGACGGCGACCAGACGCCTGACTGCAACGACGGTTGCCCCGCCGACGCAAACAAGATCGCGCCCAGCGAGTGCGGCTGCGGCACAGCGGACACGGACACCGATGGCGACCAGACGCCTGACTGCAACGACGGTTGCCCCGCCGACGCAAACAAGGTCGCACCGGGTGTGTGCGGCTGCGGCACAGCGGACACGGACACCGATGGCGACCAGACACCGGATTGCAACGACGGTTGCCCCGCCGACGCAAACAAGATCGCGCCCGGCGAGTGCGGCTGCGGCACGCCGGATACCGACACCGACGGCGACCAGACGCCTGACTGCAATGACGGCTGCCCGTCCGACGCCAACAAGACCTCGCCGGGTGTGTGCGGGTGTGGCATCGTCGAGGATGACCCGGACGGCGATGAGGTGTGCGGCGAGGACGACAACTGCCCGGACGACAGCAACGCCAGCCAGGACGATGGCGATGGTGACGGTGTCGGCAACGCCTGCGACAACTGCCCCCAGGATCCCAATCCCGGCCAGGAGGACGACGACGGCAACGGCGTCGGCAATGCCTGCGACAACCAGCCGCCCGTCGCCAACGCCGGGCTCGATCAGACCGTTGACGAGGGAGCATTCGTCACGCTCGAAGGCTCGGCCAGCAGCGACCCGGACGGCGACGAGTTGACCTACGCGTGGGAGCAGGTTGGCGGAACGGTTGTCGTGTTGAACTCCGATGATCCGGTTCGTCCGAGTTTTACGGCTCCACCGGTGGCGGTTGGCGGGGAGACGCTTTCGTTCCAACTTGTCGTCAACGACGGCCGGGTGGACAGTGAGCCAGCCACCGTGAACGTCACGGTCAAGAACATCAACCACCCCCCCCAGGCCGAGGCGGGCGACGACCAGGTCGTCAACGAGGACAGCCCGGTGACGCTGGACGGATCGGACAGCTTTGACCCGGCTGGCGATGAAATCTCGTTCAGTTGGCATCAGACCGGCGGCCCGGCCGTCAGCCTGAGCGGCGCCGACACCAGTGTCGCAACGTTCACCGCGCCGCAGGTCGGCCAGGACGGCGCTACGCTGACGTTCGAGCTGACGGTCAGCGACGGCGCGGCGGATGACGTGGACGAGGTGATCGTCACGGTGGAAAACGTCAACCACGACCCGGTGGCGAACGCCGGGCCGGACCAGACTCGTGACGAGAATACGCAGGTGGGGCTCGACGGTGGCGGTAGCTCCGATCCCGATGGCGACGCGCTCTCCTTCGCTTGGTTGCAGACCGACGGACCCGCGGTGGTCCTGTCGGGTGCGAACAGCGCGACACCCACGTTCACCGCGCCGAGCGTGGTGGGCGTCGACAGCGTCGCGCTGACGTTCGAGGTGACGGTCGACGATGGGCTGGGCGGCATGTCGAGCGACAGCGTCACCATTACGGTGCTGGATACGAACGCGCCGCCCGCCTGTGAACTGGCCGCGGCAAGCTCGAACAAGCTCTGGCCGCCGAACCACAAGCTCAAGACGATCGAGATCACGGGCGTCATGGATCCGGAAGACGGCAGCGTCGCGATCACGATCCTGGGCGTCACACAGGATGAACCCGTCGACGGTCAGGGCGACGGCGACACGTCGCCGGATGCGGTGATCCAGGGCGACACGGTGCTGGTCCGTTCGGAACGGGCCGGCGGCGGAAACGGGCGCATCTATCGCATCGAGTTCGAGGCCAACGACGGCGCCGGCGGCGTCTGCACCGGCTTCGTCACCGTCTGTGTCCCACACGACCAGGGCAACGGCTCGGAGTGCATCGACGACGGACAGGTCTTTGATTCGCTGGGGTCGTAGGAGGCAGGGCGAGCGCCCGGCCGGCACGACCACCGCGGCACTCGTCCAAACACTCGGGCTCACATCCCGGCCGGGAACTCGTCGCGGAACGTCCGCGCGGGAGAACCTTTCGAGCGCCTTGTCAGAAACTGTCTGCGCTGCTACAGTCAGTCAGTCCTGAACCACGCTCACGGCGGGGACGGGGGTTGTTCCCGCCGTTGCGGCGTCAGGGTCGGCGGCGTGCATTCGCACGTCGAGGGTCGGTCGTTCACGTCGAGCGGAGGTACATATCGATGCGTCATTTCTCCAGAGCGGTGGCCGCGCGCCGCGGTTTTACGCTGATCGAACTGCTGGTGGTCATTGCGATCATCGCGCTGCTGATCTCGATTCTGTTGCCGTCGTTGCAGAAGGCCCGGCAGCAGGCGAAGCGCAGCGTGTGTCTGTCCAATCTGAAGGGTATTGCCACGGCGAGCCGTGTTTACGCGGCCGAGGAGGAGGGCGGCTGGGCGATTCCGATCCACCCGCTCACCATCGATCAGGATCCCGATCGCGTGACCTACATCGGCGCGTACGAATGGGGCGGCAAGTCGGGCGTGGGCCGCACGGGATTCTGCGGCGGCGCCAAGAAGCCGGAAACGAGCAAGTACGGGACGAAATGCGGCTACGGACCCGCGTCGCGCCCGTTGAACAAGATCGTCTACAAGTTCGACTTCGCTGACTATCAGAAGGACACGCCCGAGAAGCAGCTTCGCGACACGCGGCTGGAACTGCGGGACTTCGAGTGTCCCGGCGATGACGGGCCGCCGCGCGGGGCGCACTGCCAGGACTGGATCGACGATGGCCAGACCTCCAGCTACGACTGGTTCGGCACCAGCTATACGTCGAATGTGTTTCTGACGGGCCAGGTGGGCGGGTTCGGCAAGCTGCAGAGCAACTCTCCGTTTCTGCGGCCGGCGTCGCGCGTTCCGAACGCGGCGCGGACGCTGTACTACGAGGAGAACATCGGTCGCTGGGCGTGGGGCGCGCGGCGGGAGATTTGCGCGCCGGTGGCGCCCGGTATTGACATCGGCCCGCTCAAGACACTTCGCGGCTGGCATGGCGAGGACTGGCACTACGGCCGATCCTTCGTGGATGCCCACGCCGCCTACCAGAAGATCCTCATCGAGGGCACCCGCGACGCCCAGGGCTACTACCAGCACTACGTCTCGGGGCGGTACGAGATCAACGACCGGGACTGGCCGCTCTCCAACGTGAGCTGCCTCAAGGAGCCAGGCTCGGCGCGATTGTCGTACGCCAGCGCGTCCTGTCTGATCGTCCGCGGCCCGGACTGGCAGAAGGATACGCTGCCGGCCCCGCGCATCTGCACCGACTTGCCGGGCGTGCCCGGGACGCAGCGGCCCTCGTACGAGGCCTGCGTCTGCCTGTCGATGCCGTGCAACAACCCATAGGCGCAGCGCGGCCGCGCGTGACATGTGGCCGCGCCTGACTCTGCAAACAGCCATCCGAGCGGCCGGCAGTGCAAACGGCGCTGCCGGCCGCTTCTCCGTATTGGTTGATGTTCCCCATTCGGCGGCGGCGGTTTGACAAATTTTGACTTTTTTCCGCCGAATCCGACCGTCGAACGTCTAGTCTGGGACTGCCTCCGTGGCGTGGTGAGTTATGGGACGTATCGTTCCGGCCACGCCGCCTATGGTGCAGGATGATTGCGCCGTCGCCGAACGGCCGGCGGATGCCTTGGAGACCTCAATTGACTCGGGAGCTTATCAGGAAGGGAAAGCCGCGCGGCGGGTTTACGCTGATCGAGTTGCTGGTGGTGATCGCCATCATCGCCCTGCTCATCTCGATCCTGTTGCCCTCGCTGCAGAAGGCGCGTCAGCAGGCCAAGCGCAGCGTGTGCCTGTCAAACGTGAAGGGACTGGCCACGGCCAGCCGCGTCTACGCGGCTGAGGAAGAGGGGGGGTGGTCGATTCCGATTCACCCGCTCAATTTCAACCAGGATCCGGAAACCCCGACCTACATTGGCGCGTACGAGTGGGGCGGCAAGTCCGGCGTGGGTCGCACCGGTTATTGCGGCGGCGCCAAGAAGCCCGAAACGAGCAAGTACGGCACCAAGTGCGGCTTCGGCCCTGCGAGCCGACCGTTGAACAAGATCGTGTATAAGTTCGACTTCGCGGACTACCAGTTCGATACGGTCGACAAGCAGCTTCGCGATACGCGGCTTGACCTGAAGGACTTCGAGTGCCCCGGCGACGACGGACCGCCGCGCGGCGCCCACTGCCAGGACTGGGTGGATGACGGCCAGACCAGCTCGTACGACTGGTTCGGCAACAGCTTCGCCGCCAACGTGTTCCTGACCGGATTGACCAACGGCCAGGGCAAACTCTCGAGCAACTCGCCCTATCTGCGGCCGGCGTCGCGCGTGCCCAACGCCGCCCGTACGCTCTATTTCGAAGAGAACATCGGTCGCTGGGCCTGGTCCGCGAAACGCGAGGTCTGCACGGCCGTCGGCGGCAACCCGCCGGGGGTCGACATCGGTCCGCTCAAGACGCTGCGCGGCTGGCATGGCGAGGACTGGCAGTACACGCGTTCGTTCGTTGACGCTCACGCCTCGTACCAGAAGATCCTCATCGAGGGAACGAGGGACGTGAACGGCTACTACCTGCACTACTCGTCCGGTCGTTATGAGATCAACGATCGCGACTGGCCGCTCTCCAACAGCTCCTGCGTCAAGGATCCGGTCGACGGTCGGCTCAACTACGGAAACGCCTCCTGCCTGATTGTCCGTGGACCGGAGTGGCAGAAGGACACGCTTCCGGCGCCGCGCGTCTGCACGGAGTTGAATGCCATCGGCGGCGGTCTGCGGCCGTCGTACGAGGCCTGCGCCTGCCTCTCGATGCCCTGCCCGTAGTCGGCAGTCCATCGGCTTGAGAACACCGAAACCGACCGGCCCCGCGCCGGTCGGTTTTTTCGTTGCGGTCCCGGCGTCGTCCTTCCCTGACGATTCACAGCATCGGCCGTTTTTCTTCCGCCGGTCGGCACGCTTGAGCGTCTGGTAGAGTGGTGTCGTGCGATGCATGCCTCTGGAGCGGGCACCCTCCAGACCGTCCGCGGCGTGGGCAGCGGGTTCGATCGGGTGTGCAGCTGGGGTGCCCGCGCCGCCGACGGTCGGATTCGATCGGCTTTCGGCGCGCGGTCGGAGGATCAAGACGATGAAGACTGATTCCATCGGGTCGCGGAGGAGCGGCGGGTTCACGCTGATCGAACTGCTGGTGGTGATGGCGATCATCGCCGTCCTGGTTTCCACGCTGCTGCCGTCGCTGCAGGTCGCGCGGCACCACGCGAAGCGGAGCGTCTGCCTGGCCAATCTGAAAGGGATTGCCGCGGCCAGCCGGATGTACGCCTCCGAATCCGAGGGAGGATGGGCGATTCCGATTCACCCGCTGAACTTCGATCAGGATCCGGAAACGCCGACCTACATCGGCGCTTACGAGTGGGGCGGCAAGTCGGGCATCGGTCGAACGGGCTATTGCGGCGGTGTGAAGAACCCGGTCACCAGCAAGTTCGGCACCCGGTGCGGCTTCGGGCCGTCGAGTCGCCCGCTCAACACCATCCTCTACAAGTTCGACTTTCCCGACTATCAGTTCGGCACGCCCGAACAGCAGCTTCGCGATACGCGCCTGGATCTGAAGGAGTACCAGTGCCCGGGCGACGACGGGCCGCCGCGCGGCGGACACTGCCAGGACTGGGTCGACGACGGCGACACGCCTTCGTACGACTGGTTCGGCAACAGTTACGCGGCGAACGTCTTCCTGACGGGTCTGAGTAACGGCGCGGGGAAGCTGCACAGCAATTCCCCTTACCTGCGACCGGCGTCGCGCGTTCCGAATCCGGCGCGCACGCTCTACTACGAGGAGAACATCGGCCGCTGGGCGTGGGGCGCCAAGCGGGAGATCTGCAGAGGTATAACCGAATTTCGTTGATGGCGGTCGGCAAAAAGGTGGCGTACTCTCGG
>CAZYLK010000081.1:0-25345 GCA_964648365.1 uncultured Phycisphaeraceae bacterium | reverse complement strand
CGCGCGGCGCGAAGCGACGACGACTGGAAGACAAGACACGCCGATCGACGGTCAAGGAACTGCGCCGCCGGCCGAAGCGGGATGCGGGCGAGTAGCAACCCGTCCGTTGGGGTCGCCGCCGGTTCACTCTCCGAAACCCGCATAGCGGGATCACGCACAAGTGTCGAGTCGCATCGCACCTTGCCTCCCCGTGTAGAACACTCACGGAGACAGGTCATGGCGTTGCTGACTCGCCCCAAATGGCTATGGCGCATCGTGCTGGCAGTTCCGGCCGTCGCGTGCTGGGCTGGGGCGGCGCGTCCGACAGGTACCGACGCTGATGCGGTGGTGGATGCCGTCGAGGGAGGGGAATGGATCATCGAGGTCTTCGATCGGTGTATTGTCGTGGGACCGATTCCTGTGGCGAGCGTCGCTCAGCCCGAACCAGAGGCGGCCCAGGCAGCGGAGCCGGTGGTCGACACGCAGGACGATACGACGGTGTTGCCCCCCCCGGTCGATGCGGAACTCACTCCGTTCGCCATTGAATTTCCTGAAATGGTCGCCTGCAGCGGCTTTTTGTCTGCCGATCCCAGCACAGCCGCCGAAGTTTCGCTGCGCCTCACGACGTTTCTCGCACGATACAACGGGTGGGCGACCACGAATCAGGCAGTGAGCCACGCGCCCGGTTCGAGCCACCTCGTTGTCGCGCTCTGGTGCCTGGCGATCCCGCTGTCGCTGCTGGGGCTGCCCCTGTTGAACGGCGTGCGCGTCGCCGCGATCCGGTTCGTGCGCTGCCGACGGAACCGTTGTGTTCACTGTGGCTACAGCCTGATCGGTCTGCCCGGCCCGCGTTGCCCCGAGTGTGGGCACGAGATCGACGTGCTCGCAGTGGCCGCCGCACTGGCGCACAACTCGCGATGAGCGGTAGAGATGCCGGTCGCGCCGCCGTACAATTCGCTACCCGTGCGCCCGGACAAGCCGGGAATTCCATCCTGCGGCGTTTCGTGGCGCGCCGTCATGGCGACGAAGGGGGCCGGGTCATGACCGAAGCTGATTTCTGGGTGTCGCTCGAATACCGCATCTGCCGCGAGTTCCAGGGGATGCGAGAGGACCGCCTGCGCCGATGGTGGTGCGACGGGTTTATCCCATGGCAGTACGACATGGATCGTCCTGCGCCGACAATCTCTGGAAAGGCGTGGCTGTGCGAGGGGCCAGACCAATGCGAATGGGACTTCGTTCTGCGGCTGCCCCGCCCGGCCGCCTCGCCGGCCGACGTTGACTGGGCGTCACTTCTGCCGCCGGAGGAGATGACGCGCTGGCTGGCGGTGGACTGGGAGCAGAAGAAGGTGACGATTACACCTGCGGATGCGGTGCCCGACCGCGTGACAGGCTGACGCGGACTCCGTCCAGGTGAAAGCGGGTAACGTCGCCGAAAAGGGGTAATAATGGGGGTAGCAAGCGTGCGACGCGTGCGCGGCGCTGAGTTGGTTGCCGCGGCGCGGGCAGCGGATTAGACTCCACGATTGGCCCGATCTGAGGCCGTTTCCCAAGGGCACTTCTCGCGAGCCGCGGTGCGGTGGACGGGGGGATGCCGAGGACCAACCATGATTTCCGAACCGACGATGCCGGGCGGCGCCCCGGCGGGTAAGACGATTCCGCTTGTTCAGCTGGCCGTGCCGGGGGCATAGGGCCGCCTACTCACCGTCAGGTTCGCCCAGCAGCCTCAAACCTGAGATGCCGCGGAAGTCCGCGCGGTTGTGCGTCACAAACTGCAGCCCGTGCCGAACCGCGGTTGCCGCGATCCAGCAGTCGCCGCAGGCGATCGGCGTCCCGGATTTCGTGCGTTCGGCAGAGATCTCTGCCCAGCAGTCGGCCATCGCGTCGTCGTAGGGAAGCAGCACGTATCGTTGCATCGCCGCCGACAAGCTGTCCACGCGGCGCGGTCCCCACTGGCGGAGGATCGCCCAGCGCTTCAGCTCGGCGACGGACATAAACGAAAGGCAGGGTCGATGGCCCTGGATCATCGGGACGTAAGGAACCCGCCGCGTATCCCTTTTGAAGAAGAACGAAAAGACGTCCGTATCGACCAGGACCAATGCCATCAGGCCCGGCTCCGGCGAAGCGACTGCAGGAACTCATCGAGCGAGTCTTCTTCGGGCCAGTCGCCGGCCAGGGCTTCGATGTCATCCACGGCTTCGACGCCTTGCTGCCGGGCGAGTTCTTCGGCGGTGGCGCCCGACGGATCGCAGGGTCGCGAAGCCGCACGCACTCCAGTGCTCTCACCGGAGGCATTCATTCTTCCGTCGTACGCGTTCATGATCCACCCGCCTTCCGGGACGCTTCGATTGCGTTCCCGGCTGAGTGTAGCGCCGTCGAACGTGCAACGCCAGTTCTGACCGGGTGATCGGACGAGTCGGCCGGTCGTTGCGCTTTGCCGAACCCGGCTCTTTCGACTATTTTCACGGTGTTGCTGACCGGCCCCCCTGCGGGCCGTTTCCCAAGGGCACTTCTCGCGAGCCGCCGTGCGGTGGACGAGGGGATGCCGAGGACCAACCATGATTTCCGAACCGACGATGCCGGGCGGCGCCCCGGCGGGTAAGACGATTCCACTTGTTCAACTGGCCGTGCCGGGGGCGTATTGCGATACGCCGCTGCCGAAGATGCCGCGATTTCGTGCATCCAGCGAGCCGCGGGCTTCAGCCCGCGCGGACGCACCGGGATCGACGCCGCAACAAGGCCGGGGAGACGCTACGGAACAGAGGCCGGAAGGCGGCGACCATCCCCTCGGTCGCGCTCATCCGCGCGGGGGATGCGGCAATCTCGGAGGAGTCTCCGCGCGGGCTGAAGCCCGCGGCTCGCTGGGACACTCCGCGCCGGCTGAAGCCCGCGGCTCGCTGGGTGGATATATCCCCGCACATTTGCGCCGTCCATTGCCCATGACGCCCGCCGAAGTTGCCGCGCGCGGATGGGACGAAGTCGACGTCGTGTTCGTCACCGGCGATGCATACGTCGATCATCCCAGCTTCGCCATGGCGATCCTCGGACGCGTGCTGGAGGCGGATGGATTTCGGGTGGCGATTCTGTCGCAGCCGGACTGGCACAGCGCCGAGCCGTGGCGGACGTTCGGGCGGCCGCGGCTGTTCTTCGCGATCAGCGCGGGCAACATGGACTCGATGATCAACCACTACACCGCCAGTAAAAAGGTCCGCAATGACGACGCCTACTCGCCGGGCGGGCAGATCGGCTTGCGGCCGGACCGGGCGACGCTGGCTTACTGCCACCGGGCGCGAGAAGCCTACAAGGGTGTGCCGGTGATCGCGGGGGGGGTGGAGGTCAGCCTGCGGCGGCTGGCGCACTACGACTACTGGTCCGACACGGTCAAACGCTCGATGGTGCTCGATTCCAAGGCGGACCTGGTGGTCTATGGCATGGGCGAAACCGCCATCCTGGAGATCGCCCGCCGCCTGCGAGACGGGGAAAAGCCGCGCGACCTGCGCAACATGCGCGGCGTGGCGTACCGGCTCGGGGCCAGCGAAGCGCCGCTCGTCGGCGACGGCGTCGTGACGCTTCCGTCCTTCGACGAGGTCAAGACCGACAAGCTCAAGTTCGCCGAGGCCACACGGCTCTTTCACGTTGAAACGAACCCCTACAACGCCCGCACGCTGGTCCAGCCGCACGGGGCGGAGGCGGTCGTCGTTACCCCCCCCCGGCTGCCGGAGTCGCAGGAGGCGATGGATTTTTTCCACGACCTGCCCTACACCGGCCGGGCGCATCCGAGCTACACCGCGCCGATCCCGGCGTTCCAGGTGATCCGCCATTCGGTGCAGATCATGCGCGGCTGCTTCGGCGGATGCACGTTCTGCTCGATCACGCTGCACCAGGGTCGTACGATTCAGTCGCGAAGCAAAGAGTCGATCGTCCGCGAGGTCGCGGCCATGAACGACGATCCGGACTTCAAGGGCACCGTCAGCGACATCGGCGGGCCGACGGCCAACATGTACCAGATGCGCTGCATGAAGCCGGAGATCGAGGCGATCTGCCGGCGGCTGTCATGCGTGCACCCGAAGATCTGCCCGCTGCTGGGAACGGATCACAAGCCGCTGATCGAAGTGATGCGCGAAACGCGCGAGCAGGCGGGAATCAAGAAGGTGCTGGTGGCCAGCGGCATCCGCATGGACCTGGCCCGGCGCGATCCGGAGTACATGGCGGAGTTGACCCGGCACCACGTCGGCGGGCATCTGAAAGTCGCGCCGGAGCACGTGGATGCGACGACGCTCGGCCTCATGAAAAAGACCACGCCGGAAGATTTCGAGGAGTTTTCCGAGTCGTTCAATCGTCTGTCGAAAGAGGCCGGCAAGGAGCAGTATCTGGTGCCCTACTTCATCAGCGCCCACCCCGGCAGCGATATCAACGCGATGATCGACCTGGCCGTGTTCCTCAAGCACCAGGGATACAAGCCCGAGCAGGTGCAGGACTTCATCCCCGCCCCGATGGACATCGCCGCCTGCATGTACTACACGGGCCTGGACCCGATGACGAAAAAGAAGGTCTACGTCGCCCAGCACCTGCGCGACCGCAAGCTGCAACGGGCATTGCTCCAGTTCTTCCGCCCGGAAAACTATTTCCTCGTCCGCAAGACGCTCACCCAGGCCGGGCGGCAGGATCTGATCGGCAGCGGCTGCGACTGCCTCATCCCCTCGCGGCCACCCAAGGCCGCGATTGACGCCCGCATGCGCGAAGCCCAGCGCGAAGTCGGGCGGGGTCGGCGCGGAGGCCGGCGCGAGCACGGCGGCGCCGCGGCCGCTACGCACGACGCGCGCTCCGGCGACAACCGCCCCAGGCGGACCTCGCGCCGCGCAGCAACGGACGGCGGCTACCGCCCGGGGCGGCGGCGGCGGACGGATCAGAACTGAGCGCGCAATAGCGAGGCAGGTGCGCGGGGACGATCCGGCGGTCCTTCGCACATGTTGTCCTGAGCCACGCCTTCGCCCGCGCGGGCGAATCTGCCTCTTCGAGCCCCGTGCCGCTGTGCGCAACCTCGTCAGATCTCTTGCAGCCGCGCCGTGAAGTGCCGCAACTGCGGCGGCTCTTCCGTGATGCGCAGGCCGCGGAGCGTGTGGCGCATCTCGTAGAGTTCGAGGATGGCCTCGACCACGTAGTCGATGTGGCTCTGCGTGTAGACGCGTCGCGGGATCGCCAGGCGCACGAGTTCCATCTCCGCGTGATGCCCGTTACCGCCGAACATGAGGCTGCCGATTTCGACGGATCGAATCCCCGCCTGACGATACAGCCCCACCACCACCGCCTGCCCGGGGAACTGCTCGGGCGGGATGTGCGGACAGAACCGCGACGCCACGATGTAGATCGCGTGTCCGCCGGGCGGCTTGATGATCGGCACGCCGCCCTCCACCAGTCGCCGGCCCAGATACGCCGTGCTGGCGATGCGATACTCGAGGTAGTCTTCGTGCAGCACTTCCTCAAAACCCTGCGCCATGGCCTCCTGATCGCGCCCCGCCAGTCCGCCGTACGTCGGGAAGCCCTCGGTCAGGATCAGCAGGTTGCGGGCGTTCCAGTACAGATCTTCGTCGCGCAACAGAAGTACGCCGCCGATATTGACCAGGCCGTCCTTCTTCGCGCTGATAGTGGCGCCGTCGGCCAGGGCAAACATCTCGCGGGCGATGTCGATAACGGCGTGGTTTTTGAACTCCGGCTCGCGCATCTTGATGAAGTAGGCGTTTTCCGCGAACCGGCAGGCATCCAGGAAAAACGGCACGTCGAAGCGGTCGCAGACCGCCTTGATCGCGCGCAGATTCTCCATGCTGACCGGTTGTCCGCCGCCGGTGTTGTTGGTCACCGTACACATCACCATGGGAATGCGCTCGCGCCCGACGCTTTCGAACAGCCGGCCGAGCCTGAACACGTCCATGTTGCCCTTGAAGGGGTGCTGTGAATCGGGGTCGTGGCCTTCCTGGATGACCAGGTCGACCGCTTCCGCGCCGGAGTGCTCGCAGTTGGCACGCGTCGTGTCGAAGTGGTTGTTGTTGGGGACGACCTTGCCCTTGCCGCCCATCAGCTCAAACAGGATCCGCTCGCTGGCCCGGCCCTGGTGCGTGGGCAGGATGTGGTCGAAGCGGGTGATGTCGCGCAGGCGGTCTTCGAAGTGGTAGAAGCTGGAGGCGCCGGCGTAGGACTCATCGCCGCGCATGATCCCCGCCCATTGCAGCGAACTCATGGCGCCGGTGCCGCTGTCGGTGAGCAGGTCGATCAGGACGTTTTCCGCCGGGATCAGAAAAACGTTAAAGCCTGCCCGCTGGAGGTACATCTCCCGTTCCTGCCGGGTCGTCATGCGGATCGGCTCGACCACCTTGATGCGGAATGGCTCGATAATCGTCTTCATGGCGCACAGCTCCGGCGGCCGCCCGGCAATGCGGCGAGCCTGCCTGCTGTACAAGCAATGGGCGTGCCACTTGAAAGAAGGGAGCCAGGGAGTGGGGGAAGAGGGCCAGGGCCGCGGCCGGGGGCACTTCCCGCGGCCGCGTCAGGTCGCGAAGAAATCCGCCACCCTGCATGAAAACCCCGGCAGGACGGCGTCGTCGGTGAGCGTGTCGGATTCCGCATACGCCTGCGGCGGCGCATCGGGGCTGAAGACGTGCAGCGTGCGGTGGTTGGGATCGACGATCCAGGCCCGGTCGGCGCCGATACGCAGGTACTCGCCGACCTTCTCCGTCATCTTTTTCCAGCCCTGCACCTTGCCCAGTACCTCGACGGCGAGGTTGGGCGGCACTTCGGCGAACGGTTCGGGCTCTTGGCCTCGGGGAACGCGCTGGAAGCTGTAGTAGGCCACGTCGAGTCCGCGGACGGTGTCCGGGTCGCGTGAGGTGATCAGCCCTGTCTCGTTGATCAGCACTCGACCCGCGCCGGCTGCCTCCGCCCATTTGCCTATCACGTAGGCAACCTTGAAGCAGATCGCGCTGTGCCGCGATGCTCCGACGGTTAAGCGGACCACTTGCCCGCGCTCAAGCTCGCAGAATGCGACCTCTGCGAATTGCGTCACGAACTCATCAGCGGTCAGTCGTGTCGTCGTTGCCGTGGCCATCGCGTCTTTGCCGTTGCCGCCCCCGATTATAACGGACCGGCGGGATGAGCCAAACGCATCACACATGCCGGCACCAGCGAAATGGCTGGAACGGCGGGTGGAGCGTGCAGCTCATTGGTCGCCGGGCCGCGCCCTGTGGACGAACCGCGTCAACCTGCCGCCCCAGGACGGCGGTGCGCGGTCTGCGGCATGTCGGCCCAGGTCCGGTTGCTCAGGGCGGCGTCCGGTGCGATAGTCCTGGGGTCGGTTCTGACCGGGCGGCCCGGTCGCGGAGCCGGGCGTCGGGCGCCCGGCCGACCGATTGCGAAGCGCGGAATGGGTGTGAAAGGAGTGACGGCAGATGAGACTCCTGCTCGGCAGCGGCGGCTTCAGAACCGAAGAGCGGATCGCGAACCTGGCGGAGCACATGCAGGCTCACTTCGGCGACGTCGACCGACTGCTCTTCATCCCGTACGCCCTGGCGGACCATGATGGGTACGTCGGCATGATGACGCAGCGCGGCATTCACGCCGGATACACCCTCGATGGAATCCACCGACATGACGATCCGGTGCGCGCGGTGAAGGAAGCGCCGGCGATTTTCGTCGGCGGGGGAAACACGTTTCGGCTGGTCACGGACCTCTACCGGTACGGCCTGGTTGATGTCATCCGAGAGCGTGTGCGGGCCGGCATTCCGTTCCTGGGAATCAGCGCCGGAACCAACGTCGCCTGCCCGACGCTGATGACGACGAACGACATGCCCATCGTCACGCCTCCCACCTTCGACACGCTGGGCCTGGTGACGTTTCAGATCAACCCGCACTACTTCTTCGGACAGGTCCACGTGCACGACGGGCAGAAATCGACGCCGCACTTCGGGGAGACCCGCGACGATCGGATTCGCGAATATCACGAGATGAACGACCGGCCGGTCATCGGGCTGTGGGAGGGCGGCATCCTGTGCGTCAGCGACGATGACGTCACGTTGCACTGCGCCCCGGCCCGCATCTTTCACAAGGGTCGCGATCCGGTCGACGTGACGCCGGTGGCGTCGCTCGGCGACCTGCTCTGAGCGATCGTCGAGGGAGGAGGTTCCCGATGCGCAGAACTCGCTTGTTTCAGGGTGTATGCCACATGCACATCGCCGGCCGGATCGTGCTCGGCTGCCTGGTCGTGGCGGCGGCGTTGCTGCCGCTCAAGGGCTGCGTCGCAGGCGGCGATCCGCCGGCCCGCAACGACGCGAACGACAACGCGCCTGTCAACGACAACGAGGGCGGCACCGGCAACAACAACGACAACCAGAGTCCGGACAACGACAACACGGCGCCGCTCGTGCGCAGCAGCCTCGCGGTAAGCAACCCGACGCCAGGATTGAACGAACTGGTCACACTGACCTGCCGCGTCGTGGATCTCGACCCACCGGCAGTCGATCGTTTTGAATTCCTGGGTCGGGTCGATCGCCTCACGATTGACGAGGCGCGCGGCACCGCCAGCTTTGTCGTCAGCGAGTCGGACCTGAATACGTCGATGCAGTTTTCGTGCCGCGCGATCCTGGAAAATGGAGACTCGGGGCTGGTTTCGCCAGTCGTGATCATCACGATCGGCGAGTGACACCGGCGCAGCGCGGCCGTAGAGGCGCCGCCCCACGTCGGGTGCCATCTTCCGGGTTCACGACGATCATTGGGAGTCCTTCGTTCGACGTCTGACCTTTCCTGGTTCCTCATGCTGGCCATACACTTCGACAAGCAGATCGACCTGAAACCGGACCACGCGGATCCCCAGCCGGCGTCCGGCGAGTGCCTGGTTCGCGTGGCGTATGCGGGCATCTGCTCGACCGATCTGCACATATTTCGTGGCTACATGGGCTTTGCCGGTGTGCCCGGACACGAGATGGTGGGTGTGGTCGAGCGCGGCTCGCCGCGCTGGCGCGGCCGGCGCGTCGTCAGCGAGATCAACTGCGTCTGCGGGCGCTGCGACCTGTGCCAGTCGGGCCTGGCCAACCACTGCCGCAACCGGACCGTCATGGGAATCCTGGGGCGCGACGGCTGCTTCGCCGAGTACGTGGCCGTCCCCGAACGCAACCTTCACGAGATTCCCGCAACGATCAGCGACGAGCAGGCGGTTTTCATCGAACCGGTCGCGGCCGCGTTTCAAGTGCTGCAACAGTGTCGCATCGACGCCCGCACGCGCGTCACCGTGCTCGGCACCGGCAAGCTCGGGCTGCTCGTCGCGCAGGTGCTGTCACAGGCGGACTGCGAGATCGACGTGATCGGCAGGAACCCCGCAACGCTGGAGACGGCCGACAAGCTGCGGATTCAGTCGGCCCGGCCGGGGGATCTGACGGGCGGGCACGACCGCGACGTGGTCGTCGACTGCACCGGTTCTCCGAAGGGGATCGAACTGGCCATGAGGCTCGTGCGACCGCGGGGCACGATCGTACTCAAGACGACGCACGCCGGCGCGGGCGCGGCCAACCTCGCGCCGCTCGTCATCGACGAGGTCACGCTGATCGGCAGTCGCTGCGGCCCCTTTCACGAGGCGATCCAGGCCCTGGCGCGCGGCGATGTGCAGATCGACCCGCTGATTTCGGCCGAATATCCGCTCAGCCGCGGCCTCGAAGCCATTGCCCATGCAGACCAGCCGGGCACGCTCAAGATCCTGCTCCGAATGCAGCGGTAAGCGAACCATGTCCGAGCCGTCACCGGATTACCGACTCCTCATAGACCTCCACCGCCCTGCAATGCGGCAAGGACCGGGCGGTGAGACTGAAACGAGACGGGCGATGGAACTGGCCGGGCTTGACCCGTCGCGCCGCTTGAACATTGCGGACATCGGCTGCGGCACGGGCGCGTCGACCCTGGTCCTGGCGAAGGAGTTGAAGGCGGACATCATCGCCGTGGACTTCCTGGCCGAGTTCCTCAACGAGCTTCAATCCCGAGCGGACGAACATGGGGTGGCGAACAGGATTAACGCGGTGAAGGGTTCGATGGACGCGCTGCCCTTTGCGAACGGGCAATTGGACGTGATCTGGTCCGAGGGGGCGATCTACAACATCGGCTTTGAGGCAGGAATCTGAGCCTGGCGCCGATTCCTGAAGCCGGACGGAGTGCTTGTCGTATCCGAAATAACGTGGCTGACTGCCAAGAGGCCGCCCGAACTTCAGACGCACTGGGAGCGGGTGTATCCGGAAATCGACGTCGCCTCGGCGAAGCTGCGGATGCTGGAGCGGCATGGCTATCGCCCCGAAGCGTACTTCGTGCTGCCCGCGTCCTGCTGGCTTGAAAACTACTATCGCCCGATGCAGGCCCGCTTTGACGACTTCCTCGACCGGCATGCCCAAAGCGACGCCGCCAGAACCATCGTAGAAGCGGAACAACACGAAATCGCCCTCTATGAGCAGTACCATGCCTGCTACGGCTACAGCTTCTACATTGCAAGGAAACGGTGAAATGGCGATTCGGAGAGAGGGCGTTTACTCCGGGGAATGAGGGAGTGAGGGAGTAAGGGAGTGAGGGAGCAAGGGAGCAAGGGAGCAAGGGAGTAAGGGAGTAAGGCCCCGTCGCGTCGTGGCTTCTTCCTCTTCCCTTCGTGCCTCCGTGCCTCCGTGCCTTCCGCTCCGTCCCTTCTTCCCTCCGTGCCTTCGTGCCTTCCGCTCCGTGCCTTCTTCCCTACCCCTGCCCATCCAACTCCATACACACCACAGTGATGTCATCGCGCGGTTCGAGCGACCCGGTCTGGTCGTCGATCTCGTCTTCGAGGCGTTCGATCATCTCGGGCAGGGTCAGGCGTCCCATCCGCGCGACCAGGTCGAGATGACACGCATTGGGGCCGGACGCGCCGGGTTCCGTGGGGAAGGCCAGTTCGACGCCGTCCGTGTAGAGCACCAGCTTGTCGCCGGGCGCAAGCTGCACCTCGTCCGAAGGGAAGGTCTCATTCGCGAACAGGCCCATCAACCCGCCGATGGTCTGCAGTTCCGCCACGTCGCCGTTCGCGCGCACGACGACGGGATACGGATGCCCCCCCCGGGCGTAACGCAGGATCAGGCTCCGCGTGTCCAGCAGGCAGTAGCAGGCCGTCACGAACTGGCAGTTGGGCAGCATCTGGTCCGCCAGGCCAACGTTGAGCGCCTGGAGCACGTCCGACGGATCGAGCACCTCGTACGCCTGGCCCGTGACCCGCTTCGGCGAAACGGCCTGCTTGATGAACATCGTCAGCAGGCTCGCGGCAACGCCGTGTCCGACGGCGTCCGCAATGAAAAAACCGACGTGATGTTCGTCGACGCGGAAGTAGTCGTAGATATCGCCGCTGACCCACAGGGCCGGGCGAAAGATCGTCGAGAATCGCACGCCGGGGACGGGTTCGGCGCTGCGCGGCAGGAAATCGCGCTGCAGCCGCCCGGCCAGCCGCATCTCCTGATCCAGTTCGTTGAAGTGATCGTTGAGGCGCTTTCCCAGCCGCTGCATGTTGTCCAGTTCGGACTCCATGCGCCGCACCCAGGTGTGGTAGCGCATCACGGTCGAAAGCCGATTGGCCAGATCCGCGTCGCTGGCGCCGCCTTCGACGACGTCGACGAGCGAGCGGGCGTCCGGGCTGATGGCGATGTCCATGCCCGCGACCACGGCCGGCAACCCGCACCGGTGGATCGTCTGCGTCAGCGCGTGAACACCGTCCCCGCGTCCGTGATCGTCTCGCCCCTGAACGATGACGGCATCCGCCCGACCGGCCTCGATCGCCCCGCAGGCCGCGGCGCAATCGTGCGCTTCGCTCACCTGCCAGCCCTCGTCGCGCAGACGGCGCGCGAGTTGCGGGCTGGAGCCGTCGGCCTGAGTGACTACGAGTACGCGCATAAATTGCCGTCGCCGCTCTCTGGGAGGCACGAAAGATCCGTACCGTCCGCGCAGGGGCGGCCGCACGGGCACGGCGCCGCGGCCTGCGCGGCCGTCCGAGAAATCGGCGGGCTAGCCGCCCGGCTTTAGGATGGAGTCGGGGATCGTGACGCGATCCCCGGTGCGGATGCCCAGCTCGGCGAACAGGTTGGCCTTCACTTCAAGGGCGAACCGGGCGGGCCGCTCCGAGGGGTAACCGCCGAGGTCGAGCGGCATCATCGTGTGCGTCTTGACGATCACGCCGTTGGAGTCGATGAAGGCGATGTCGAGCGCCGCGATCGTGTTCTTCATCCAGAACGACAGCGGCTTCTGCGTCTCGAACACGAAGATCATCCCGCGGTGAGCCCCGTCGTCGCGGTCCGCCAGTTGCTCGGCGGGGACGAACATCAGCCCTTTCTCACGTGTTTCGTCGTCGTCGGCCACCCAGACCTGAAAGGCGTGGTCGCCGATGGTCAGCCGCGCGGTATCGAGTTCATCCAAGGCATTGCCCTTCGACGGAGCGCAGGAGCAACCCGCCGCCAGCATCGCGCCCGCCAGCCCGGCCAGACCCAGCCGCCACAGGGAACGCACATTCATCGGGAATCCTCACCGCGGCCGGCGCCGCCGTTCGCCCTGGCCCATCGGTGCCGTGCCTCGCGACGACGGCGCGCCAGGATCGAGTAAGTATAATGGGCGTCCCTGATGGCCAGCAGGCAGAGCCAGAACACCAGAAAGAGGATGATGCTCCAGTACATCACGCCGATGCGCGGCGTCTGAAACTCGTCCAACAGAGCCACCCCCGCGACGAACATCACGGCCGTCACCACACAGATCGCGGCGCCGAGCCGTCGCCACGGCCGGGCGCCGCCAAGATCTCCGTTGACTGGCGTCGGCCTGAACAGATAGAGCCAGCCGACGGCCAGACCGATCGCGATGATCAGGATCAACAGCAGGATCTTCACGAGGGCACAGGCGAAAAACGCCGCGCACGGACGCAACCCTCCGCGCGCGACTTGTGTTGCTCAGTCCCGGGTTGCGGACCGCCACGCGACCGCTACGGTCGCGGCCGGCCCCGCTGCGGCGGCGGCGCGCCGCGCGGCGGCGCCTGCGGCTGCTGAGCGCCGCCCTCGCGCAGCTTTTTAAGATCCACCGCGTCCGCCGCCTGAATCTCGCGGCGATTCACGTCGCAGGTGTACACGATCATCTTCTCTTCGGCGGTATCGATGACGTAGAGCACGTCGTCGGGACTGGATCGCTGCACCTTGCCGACGGACACGATGTAGTCTCCGCCGGAGGTGGTCATGCCGGCTGCGTAGGCCGGCGCCGGGCGCGTCTGCACGATGACGAGGCTGACAAAAAGGATGACGGCCGTCACGGTCAGCACGCCTATGGTCAGGTCTTTGTTCACGTTCATCGGAGTTTCTCGACTGCCAGGGGTCTTCAGCTTGGGTTCGATTCCCGTTCGTGGTGGATCGCGCCGTCTAGCGGCGGAAGTCCGCCTCCAGGTCGCGCTCGTCCAGATGCTCCAGCCGCTTGGTCTGGATGTTGGTCGGGGCGAAAGCGTGCAGCCGTCGCGTGCTCAGATCGAGCACGTACAGGATTTCGAACTGCTGCCCGTCGATGGCGGCCGTCGCGGCGACGTAGCTGCCGCCGGCGCCCCCCGTCTGAGCGTGAGCCGCCGGCAGGGAATAGCTGCTGACGACAAGTGCGCCGGCCAGCAGCACGTTCAGGCCAATCAGAAGTGCGATCAGAGTTTGCTTCGACACGTCGAGTACCTCCGTCAGGCCGATCGGATCAGTCCTGGTGCGTTCGCTTCGGATTCATGAAGACGACCGCCCCGAACAGGACCGCGATCAGCAGCACGATGACCCACTGAAACACGCCGTTGGCCACGCCCGGAAGCCGAGCCGGCTGCTGAGCCATGACAGGCTGAGCCAGCGCCAGCAGCGCAAACACGGGCGTCAGGCGGCGTACACTGTTGCGGACGATGGATGAATAAGACACGCTGGAACCCCCAGGAAGGGCGCGCCTCGCGCCGGCCGTACGCGAACGGCCGCGGAGCGTCGCGGAATCCGCAAGTCAGACGCCGCACCGGGCCTCCCCAACGGAAGCCGTCGAGGGCACCACGGAGCGCGGTACACACCCCACTCCAGGCGGCGTCACCTTCGCGGAAATTATAGCCCGCGGCCACGGGAGGTAAAGCAGCCCGGGCCGCGTGACAGACCCTGCGGGCACGTTCGACCGTGGCACGGACTTCCAGGCCGTGATTCGGAGGGCGGGAGGCGCCCGCCCTTCGTGAAGCAGTTTCCCTCCAGGCAGGCTATTTGCCGAGTCGCAATCACGGGCAAGATGCCCGTGCCACGCGCGCCGCCGACGGCTTGATAGCCCCGCGGATTGCGTCACGCACCCGAGCGGGCCCGAGCGGGCGATCCGGGCAGCTTCGACGTTGACGGCACCGCCGGCCGTTCGTATGGTACGCAGGCTATGCATCGGGACCGGCAGGGAGGCGACAGGGTCCGGGACGTGCCGCGCCGCGGCGCACCATGGGAGTCATACGCGGCCGCGCTGCTCCTGGCGGTCGGGGTTTCGACGGCGGGGTGCGCGACGACCGGGCCGGCGCGGGAGCCGGTCAGGCTGGTCGCGGGAACCGCGCCGCGGGAACTGGACATTCCCGTACCGTCGTCGTTCCGCTTTGCCGAAGACGGCAGCGAGGACTTCCGCAGCGGCCGCCGCCGTGTGTACGTGCGGCACCGCTACTTCGGTTCGGCCGATAAGCAGTCGGTTCGTCAGTTTTTTGAAGGCGAGATGCCGCTCGCCCGCTGGCGTCTGGTGAACAGCGCCGCACTGGATGGACGCTACACGCTGCGGTTTGAGAAGGAAGCCGAGGTTTGTGAGATAATCGTGTCGGACGCGACGCGCGGGCGCGGGGGGCCGACCATGATCGACATTCGCATCACGCCCAGGGAGACGGCCGACACGCCGACCGCGCAGAAGACACCCTCATGAAAGCGCAACGACGACAGGAACTGCGGGAAAACGATCTCGCTCACTTTCTCCAGGAATCGCTGACCTACCTGCAGGAAAACGGTTCGCGCGTGCTGCTGTTCGGCGGCGCGGCGGTCGTGATCTTCGCGCTGGTCTGGTTCACGCTCGACAGCCAGTCGCGCGGGGCGGCCGATGGATGGGTCGCGCTGTCGCGGCTCAACGAGGTCGAGGCGCTGGGCGACCGGCTGCCGGCGCTGCGCGACATCGCCGACAACGCCTCGGATACCACGCTGGCGCTGTCCGCGCTGTCGGAGTGGGGCGAGACGGGGCTGCGCCTGGCGCTGACGAGCGCCGACGCGGGCGATCGGGCCAGGTTCAACGACGAGGCGGCCGAGGCTTTCGAGCGGCTCCTCCAGCGCTTCCCGGAAAACCCGCTGGCCGCGGGCGTCGCGCACTGCGGCCTGGCGACGGTCGCGGAGAATCGATTCGCACTCAATGGCGACGCGTCTCAAAAGGACGTCGCCCGAAGGCATCTTGAGGCCGTTCGCGACGACACGCGCGTCACCGGCTGGCCGATCCAGAGTCAGGCCCTGACCCGGTTGAACCTCCTGGATCAGACGTTTCGCAAGGTGACGTTCGCGCCGCCGCTGCCCGAGCCGGAAGGCCCATCGCCCGACGCCGCAGCGCCCGACGCCACCCCGCCCGCGGGTAATCAGGATGCCGCCGCAGAAGCGCCGGACGCCGCGCAGCCGGCCGAGCCTGCTCCGCCCGGCAACGCCGACGCAACCGAGCCTGCGACCGGCGACACACCGGCCGACCCGCCCGACGACGGACGTTGACGATCTGACGACATGACTTACCGGCCGGACGGACAACAGCGTCCGCCACGCTCGAGTACAAGCCTGGCGACGACGGCTCTGTCCCCCGGCCTGCTCGCGGCGCTACTGCTGGCGACGACGGGATGCACCGCACCGACCGCCTCGGTCGGCTGGTGGGCGTACCCGGACGACGACGTCCGGCTCGACGGCGCCGTTGCGTCGGCCGTCTCGTCTGGCTCCCGCTTCGCCGTCTCCACGCTCGAACTTTCCGCTGCGCTCAACGAAGTCGTTGGCTTTCGGCTGGAGGTCGCCTCGACCGGCGGCGACCTGTCCGCCGTCGATATCCGCGCAACGCCCCTGCGCGGCACGGACACGATCATCCCCGCGGAAGCCGTCACGCTCTATCGGATGCACGGAGTGACGGTGACGCGCTGGCCCGGCTGGCATGTCCGCTCGATCAGCCCGTCCCAGCGCGACGCCCATCCTGACGACGTCCTCGTTCCGCAACACGCGCCGGTCGGGGGCTTCCCGACTGTGCTGGTATCCGGACAGGCGGTCCCGCTCTGGGTCGACATCGCCGTACCCCAGAGCGCGACGCCTGGCACGTACACCGGTGCGATTCAGTTGCTCCGCGCAGACGAAGTGGTTGCACAGTTGCTGGTGCGGCTGGTGGTGTGGCCGCTGGAACTGCCGGACCAGGCCGCGCTTGCGGTCGCGGTCGATCTCGACCTCGCCGCGCTCTTCGCGCACCACGTTCGCCTCAACGGCCGGCCCCATGTCCCCGGGCCGACGTGGCTCGACGATCCGGCCCGCGGCGAGTTGGATGCCGTGCTTGACGCAACACTGCGCCTGCTGCGGCGCCATCGCCTGGACGTCCTGCCGCTGGACCTGGCGCCGGTGGCTGCGGTGAACGCGAGCGGCGGATTCGACTTCAACTGGCAGCAGTTTGACGCCGTCCTGGGCCCTCTGATGGACGGGTCTGCGTCACCATCGCGCACGCCGGCGAGGATCTGCCGCGTGCCCTTCAGCGATCGCTTCCCGGTAGCGGCCGCACCACAATCGCCCAGCTATGCGTCCGCAGCCGCCGCGTACGTTCACGGCGCGATGGCACACTTCCGTCAACGGGACTGGGCGGATCGGGCTTTCGTCGCGCTGCCGGTCGGCGACTCGGTCCCGCCTCAAGACGCTTCCCGACTGACGGAGGGTTTCGGCCGATTGAGCCGACAGGGTGACGCGACGACGCTCTCGGGGTGGTTCCCGCAGGACATGGCGCCCTACGGTTGGGAGGGGTTCGCCCCGCTTCGCGCGGAGGCGTGGGTCGACATCTGGGCGCCGCGGGCGCAATTCTTCGATGCGGGCGTCATGCGGATGGAACGGCTCGACGGACGGGAAACATGGATGCGGCTGGACCGCCCGCCGTTCTCCGGGAGCCTCTCGGTCGCAGCACGGCGGGAGGACGTACGCGCCATCCCCTGGGTAGCGCGGCGGCTCGGCGCCCAGGCGGTGCTCGCCCGGTCCGCCAATTCCTGGCCCCCCCCAGTGGGTTCGGCGTCGCCTCAGGTGTGCGTCGAGTTCGACCCGGACGTGCTGATGTACCCCGGCACGGCGTTCGGGTTGAACGCCCCCGTCCCGTCCATGCGGCTGAAGTGGCTGCGCCGCGGGATTCAGGATGCCGCCCTGATGGACGTGCTGGCGCGGCGCGGACTGGCCCACGTGGCGGACGCCTTGACGGCCTCGCTGGTGCCGCACGCCGGAACGGCCGCCTACGACACGAATCTGGCGGACGGCCGGGAAATCGGCTGGCCGGCGGACCCGCAAGCGTGGGGCGCGGCGCGGACCATCATGGCCGAGGAGGTCATGCGCGCAACCGATCGGCGCTCGTCGACGGAGATCACCGATCGCGACGTTCAGTGGCGGCGGTTCATGGAGCACACGCGCGGGCTGACGCTGACGTGTGAGGGCGTCCGCGTGCGTCCGTCCGGATTGGCTGACACCGGTCGGATGACGGTCGAACTGCGCCTGACGATTGAGAGTCGCGAGCGCACGGCCGTCGGCGGCTCGCTGCGCTCGCCCGAGTTGCCGCTTGGCTGGAGTGCCCGAGAGCCCGCCGTGGAAGTGGAACCGCTGCAGCCCGGCACCCGACGTCGAGCGTCAATCGTGCTTGACGCATCGGTCATGACCGGTACGCGCGACGGAGTCGTCTCAATTCCCATCACACTGGAAACCCCGGACAGCGCGGCCATTCGGGCTGACGCGCGGATCGCCTACGTCACGACGCAATGGCTGGACAACCCGCTGCGCGTCGACGGCGATCTGAGCGACTGGCCGGACGGAATTGCCAACGTCGCCGGGGGATTCACCCTGATCCACGACGGCCGCACGCCGGCCCCGGACGCCACGCTGGCGTTCGTCGCCCGCGACGAGACCTTTCTGTACGTCGCCGTGACCTGCCGGGAGGCGGTTCGCGGCATCGGATCGGCACCCGGCGCGGCGCCGGCTTTCGACGGACGCCGCAGCGATCTGACCTACGACGACCTCGTGCCCGTGGGCGGGGATCGCATCGAACTGGTCTTCGACCCCCTGAATGCAGGAACGCGATCACCGGCGGACCTGTTCCATGTCGCCGTCTTTCGCCACGGAGCGACGCGAGCGGAACAGGGACTCGAACTGCATCCACCTGTCGGCCGGCGGGAGCCCTGGAACGCTGACGTCGCGGCGGCGACGCGCGACACGGTTGATGGCTGGGTTGCGGAGGTCCGCATCCCGCTCAGCGCCTTCCCGGCAGGCCCGTCAAGCCGCAGCGTCTGGGGCTTCAACGTGCTGCGCTGGCAGTCGTCGGAGCAGTTGCTGTCCACGTGGTCCGGCGCCCGCCGCAACGCCTACGACCCGCTCAGCCTGGGAAACCTGCGGCTGCCGTGATGGAGCGCCGGTCGGCGGCGTGCGCTCTTCGGTCGGCGCCGGGTCGCCGTGTGACTAAGCGCCTGGGCCGCGGGAATCACTCGGCCTTGTCTTGAATAAGCACGAACGACGGCGGCGCGGCGAGTTCCAGCGCCTCCCTGAGTTCACCCTCCATGTCGCGAGCGCGGTCGAGCCGGTCCTCCAGTCGGCTCAGTGCGTCGCTCTGTCGCTCATACTCCTCACACAGGTCCAGCAGCGTGGTGATCTTGCCGCGTCGGAGTTCGAGCATCTGCATCCGCGCTTGCAGTTCCGCCTCGGCGATGGCGAGGCGGCGCAGCTCGTGGTTGAACTCAGGCAGCATCTGGCCGCCCAGGTCGCGCGTCAGTTCGTCCCGATGCCGCAGGAATTCCACCCGCGCCATGGCCAGCCGTTCCTCCGCCTGGGCAACCTCTCCGGCCGTCGCCATCATGTCCTTGAGTTTCATCAGTCGCGCGACTTCGGTCTCGCGCAGCTCGACCACCCTGGCCAGTTCCCGCGCGATCTCGTCCTGGCCCGCGCTGTTCTGAACCTGTTTTCCAATATCGACGATCTGCCGCTCCACCGCCTCGCGATGGGCGCGCTGAACGAACAACTCCAATTCCGTCTCGTCCGCGGCCGACTGCAAATCGGAAAGCTGCTGCATCAGTTGATCGCGAAACAGCTCCCGGTAGCCCGCGGACTTGCGCAGGGCCTCGATCCGATCCCGCAGCGCGAACGCCTCGCGCGAGAGTTCGTCGATGCGGGCGCGGAGTTGTTCCACCCGCGCCGTCATCGGCTGCGTGGATTCGTCGTACGCACGCGTCAGCGTCCGTCGCAGCCGGTCGGAAACGGCGGCGAGCACCTCGTTCGCCGCGGGACGCAGCTTGCCCGTCGCTACAGAATTGGCGTCCAGTTCGACCCAGAGACGACCGATCACCGTGACACGTCCGCTGAACGTCTCCTCCTCCCGGCTGATCTCGGACAGCCCGACCTGCACGAAATCGCTTTCGGGCGGTACGCCGAGCACGTCGTGAGCGGCCGCTCCCAGAATCGTCGAGCTTGGCAGCAGTTCGTTCACGAGGTCGAGATTGATCAATCCCCCGCTTCCGTTGATCGACAGGCGCACAATGACATCGGCCGCCCGCACGCCCTCAACCTGTTGCTCCTGAACGCCGTCAAACCAGGTGGTCATCAGCGCCGAGGCCTGCGCCTGCACCGCAACGATGCCGAAGTGAAATGCACACGAGACAACGAGTACCTTCGTCATTGGAGAAACTCCCTCAAGAATCTGTCCGATCTTCAGATCGTCAGCCTGCCATGGCGTGCCGTACGCCGGTGCAACGGTTGAATCCACTAAACGGGCGCCGGCAAAGCCGGGGCGCCTGGCGCTCATCCACCTGCGCTGATCCCCTGCAGGCGGCTGAGAGCCAGTTCGGCCGCGTACGTGTCCGGAAACCGGTCGATCGCCCGGCGATACCATTCCGCCGCCACCGAGACGAGCGCTTCGTTGCGTGCCATGCCGTCCGCTTGATGCAAGAGCGTCATCGCGGCCTGGTTCAGCTCCTGCCGCACCGCGTCGACCGGGTCAGCGGTCGCGACGCGGCGCGCCGGTGGTTCGAACCGGCGCGGCGCCCGGGCGGACACGAGACGGGCGACGCGGGCGCGCGAGTCGGCTTCGGCCCGAAGCCGTACAATTTCATCCAGCGACGGCAGCGCCGCCCGATCAGACTCCACCGAAGGAGTGGGCGCGGCATCGGGCTGCACATCCGCAGGCCCCGCCGGGTCGCCAGCGGCAACGTACGCCGTCGGCCGCTCGCCCTCGGAGCGGGACGCCATGCGCGGCACGACGGCGGTCATCACCGCCAGGGCGGCGAGCGAGCAGGCCGCCGTCATGGTCCACCGACGTCGGGACCGACGCAGTCGGCAGGTTCGTTCAACCTCAACCGCCCACGCTTCCGTTTCGCCGCCCGGCGCCGCGGCGTCGGGGTAGGCCGAGCGCAGCAGGGCCGCGAGTCGATCCGGCTGACCGTCCCGGCGCTCGTCGGCGGCAGAGTCATGCATCGGCATGGTCGATCCCCCGCTCCCGCAGGTCAGCCGACAGCCGTCGTCGCGCCCGTGTCAGTCGTTGTTCCACCGCGTTTCGCGTCATGCTCAAGATGTCCGCCACGTGACCGACCGCACAACCTTCCAGATACCGCAGCACGACGACCTCCCGATACTTCGGCGGCAGCGATCGAACCGCCTCCCGCACGACCTGCAATTCATCCATGGACGACGCCGGGGCGCGGCCGTCGTGGCTGAAGACCTGCGACCCGGCCGACCCGGTCCCCGACGACATCAGCCGTCGCAGACCCGCCTCGACCGCCGCCCGCCGGTTCGCGCGGCGGCAGGCGTGAATCGCGATCCGCGTCAGCCATGTCGCCACCGACGCATCGCCCCGGAAGCGACGTGCGCCCGCCAGCGCGGCGACGAACACGTCCTGCACCACGTCGTCCGCGCGATCAGGCCGTCGCAGGAGCCGGCGTGCCAGCCGGGTGATCGGCTCGCGGAAGTCCGCGACCAGCGACATCAGTGCGTCACGATCACCCGCTGCCAACCGCCGGGCGAGCGTCCGATCATCGTCGCGCGCCGAGCGGCGGGCGTCCGTGAACCCGGCGTCCGCCGCCGAGACCGCAGGTGATGCGTGCGTCGTCACCCCTGTATTAGAGCACGGTCGCCCCGATCGCTGACAACGGCGGCTGACTTTTTTTTCGCGGGGAGTCGGACGGTTCCCGCCGGACAGGCGACCGTGTCCGTCGTCGTCGTCGGAGCCGCGGGGGCCGCCGACCCGCACGCAGAATCGCGCCAGGCGCGGAGCCTGACGCGCAGCGGCCGGCGTCGCCGGCCCGGACGGAATCAGGTCGCCGTATGGCTCGTTCCATGCTGTGATATTTCCGGCCCACGGCTATCGTCCGCATCGGGCGCCGCCGCGCTCGTTGCGTGCATGCCGCGCGTCGCCGACGCCGTTCACCCCGCCGCAGGAGGATCGGCGCGGGGTCGAAGTGCCGCTGACTCAGCGTGGCCGGAGTCGCGGGTCAGTCGATGACGCGCGCGGGCTCGCGCCACCCGAGCCGCCGCCGCGGATACTTCACAGCGCCGGCGCGGAGCATTAAGAAAAACTAACCTCGATTTTAGTGAGAGAATTACGGAGATTCCCTTGACTTCCATCCGATCGAAGATATGAATCCCGCGCAATAAAGAGGAGTCGGCGCGGTCGGTCATGGTCTTGTCCGTGTGTCATTCGGACTTTCAGACCCGTCAGACTCCTCGCGAGGTCCATCAGAGTCATGGACGAGCAATCCTCAGGCTCCGATCTGGAGCCTGGCGGCCTGAGCCGCACAACGATCAGCCTGAACGTCATCGACCGTGCTGACCTGTTCGAGCCGCGTCTGAACGGCGCGTCGCGAAACCAGGATCCGTCGCACGCGCCGCCTCGGCCCGCGGCCCACCGCAGCCACCGGCCGACCGGGGCGGCGAAGAAGAAGCCGCGCGCCGAGGGTCCGTCCGCCCGCGAGTGGAACGACTGGCGCTGGCAGCTTCGCCATCGCATCCGCGACCTGGCCGGGCTGGACGCAGCGTTTAGCCTGACGGACGACGAGCGGTCCGCGATCGAACGCATCGGCGGGCATCTGCCGGTCGGCATCACGCCGTACTACGCGCGGCTGATCGACCCGAACGATCCGGCCGACCCGATCCGGCTGACCATGGTGCCGCAGACGGGCGAACTGGAGCAGGGCCCCGGCGAGGCGGACGATCCGCTGGCCGAGGACTCGCACATGCCCGTCCCCGGGCTGGTGCATCGGTATCCGGACCGCGTGCTGTTCCTCGTCACGAGCTTCTGCGCCACTTATTGCCGCTATTGCACGCGTGCCCGCCTGGTCGGCAAGACCGGCGAGTATCATTTCAACACGCACCAGTACGAGATGGCGCTGGACTACCTGCGCGAGCACACCGAGATCCGCGACGTCCTGCTGTCGGGCGGCGACCCGCTGACCATGCAGGACGACCGGCTCGAGTGGATCCTCTCGCGGCTGCGGGCGATTCCGCACATCGAGTTCCTGCGGCTGGGCACGAAGATCCCGGCCGTGCTGCCGCAGCGGATCACGCCGGAACTGTGCCGGATGCTCCGCAAGGTCCACCCGTTCTGGATGAGCATCCACTTCATGCACCCGAACGAGCTGACGCCCGAGGTGGCCAAGGCCTGCGGGCGGCTGGCCGACGCCGGCATCCCGCTGGGCGCCCAGATCGTGCTTCAGCGCGGCGTTAACGACAACGTCGAAACGATGAAGAAACTCGTCCAGGGCCTGCTGAAGATCCGCGTGCGGCCGTACTACATCTACCAGTGCGACCCGATCAGCGGTTCCGCCCATCTGCGGACGCCGATCGAGAAGGGGCTGGAGATCATCGCCGGCCTGCGTGGCTTCACGACGGGGTACGCGGTACCGACGTTCGTGGTGGACGCGCCGGGCGGCGGCGGCAAGATCCCGCTATTCCCGGATACGCTGATCGGCCGCGAAGGTGATCATGTGTTGTTTCGCAATTACGAAGGGAACACGTATCGCTATTACGATCCGCAGTACAATGGCGAATGACGAATGAGGAGGGGCGAGCGGCGCGCTTCGCCCGTTCGGCGTGGTACCGCACAGTCCGAACCGCGACCGTAAGGGAGCGGCCGGCGTGTGGTCGCGGAACCCTTGAGAGTGAAACCCCGCAGGAGCGGCGTCCCGGTCCGTTGCAGGTGGACGGTTCGGATCGAGCCGCTTCCTGACGGGCGCGGCGCTGACGATCATGTCCGACGTAACGCTTTCATTGCTCGACAACGTGTGGGGATGCGTGAAATGCGCACGCATCACGAAGACCTGCTGCCAGCGGTGTGAAATCATGGTCACCGCGGGCGATCGTGAGCGTATCGCCGAGCACACGGGTCGCACCGATTTCTGGGCGGACCGCGTCCCGACCAACCCGGCCTACGCTGCGCAGGACGACGATCCGAACTGGCTGGCGTGGGCGTTCAATGCCGACGGCAGCCGCCCGACGCTCAACCGCCGCGAGAGCGGCGACTGCGGGTTCCTCACGCCGACGGGCTGCTCCCTGCCGATGGAGGTCCGGCCGCTGGTATGCCGGCTCTATCCGTACACGTACACTGAGCGCGGCATCGACGGCGTCTCGGACGAATGCCCGCGGGAGGTGATCCCGCCGGGCGACAACATTCTCAACGTGCTCGACATGCGTCGGGCGGACGCGGACCGCTGGCACGACATGCTTTATGCGGAACTGCGGACGGGAAGGCGAAGCGATGATCATCGGCCTTACTTACGATCTGCGTGACGACTACCTGGCGGCCGGTTACGGCGAAGAAGAGACGGCGGAGTTCGACCGGGCGGACACGATCGACCGGCTGGAGGGCGCCCTGCGCGCACTCGGCTACGACACCGACCGCATCGGTCGCGCTCAGCGCCTCATCGAGCGCGTCGCTGCGGGGGACCGGTGGGATCTGGTGTTCAACATCGCCGAGGGTGTGCGTGGCTACGGACGCGAGTCGCAGGTGCCCGCCATCCTCGACGTGTACGAGATTCCCTACACGTTTTCGGATGTGCTGACCTCGGCGCTGACGCTGCACAAAGGGCTGGCCAAGCGCGTGCTCCGCGACTGCGGCGTCTCGACTACGCCGTTTCATGAAGTCGCGACCCTGTCGGACATCGACGCGCTGACGCTGCCTTATCCGCTGTTCGTCAAGCCGATTGCCGAAGGGACGGCGAAGGGCATCGACGCCGCGTCGAAGGTGACGAGCCGGCGCGAACTGGAAGCCGCCTGCACGCGGATCATTGCTCAGTTCGATCAGCCCGCCCTGGTGGAGCCGTTCCTGGCCGGGCGGGAGTTCACCGTAGGCATCACCGGCACCGGTCCGGAGGCGGTCGCCATCGGCACGCTCGAGATTGAACTGCTGGGTACCGCCGAGCCACACTCCTGCACCTACGTCAACAAGGAGCAGTGTGAGGAGAAATGCCGCTACACGGCCGCGCCGCAGCCGTGGGCGCAGCGCTGCGAAGCCCTGGCGCTGGATGCCTGGCGGGCACTGAACTGCCGCGACGGCGGGCGCGTGGACATCCGCGCGAACGAGGCGGGCAGCCTCTTTGTCATGGAGATCAACCCGCTGCCCGGTCTGCACCCCGAGCACTCCGACCTGCCGATCCTGTGTACGACCGTCGGCGTGTCCTACGTGGACCTGATCGGGCGGATCGTCACCTCGGCGAGGCGGCGGATGGATGTGTCCGGGGGGCGCGTCGTCGCCGCGCGGTCCGCAACGGCGCCGGCAGCCGCGGCCCGAACTGCGCCGCACCCCAGCGGGCCAGACTCGACGCGCGGCCGCCACGCCGCCGCTGCCGCTCAGAGCGGGTCATGAACGTCGCCATCCTGCACGACGCGCTGACCGACGACAGCCGTCCGGACGAAACGGATGCGCTGGTGCAGGCCCGGTTCGTGGCCGGGGCGCTGGCTGAACTTGGCCACGAGTCGGTCACGCTGCCCGCCACGCTCGATCTCGCCGCGCTGTCGGCCTGTCTCGAAGCCGACCGGCCCGACGTCGTGTTCAACCTGGTGGAGACGCTCGCCGGCCGCGGACGGCTCGCCCACGTCGTGCCCGCGCTGCTGGACGGGCTGGGCATCCC
>CAZYLK010000080.1:0-25428 GCA_964648365.1 uncultured Phycisphaeraceae bacterium | reverse complement strand
GTGCTGCGGGCGCTGCAGGGCCTGCCGCCGGTGGCGTGAATGTCGAATGTCGAATATCGAAAGGAGTGTGGCCGAAGTCGAAGGCGGTCAAGCGCCCGCACCCGGTGCTGTGATTGATCGGGTTTGGATCCCGGCGCAACGGGCCGCAGGCCCTGATCTTCGCGCGGCCTCTCGGCGACCTCGTGGGCGTAGTCCGCGAGTCGGTTCACGTCGTTTCCCGTCTGATCACGCAGCTTCCGGCGGATACGTCGGATGTCGTCGACCGGGGTACTTACTGTGTCCCTCGGCATTCGTTATTCGCTCTTCGCCATTCGCCATTCAAATTCGGCGGAGTGGGCGTGGTAAGCCGAATTCTGTCGGGCGATCTGTTTGGGGGACGGTCGCGTACGAGACGCGCCGACCCTGCGGATCGCCCGGGCGATCATTCATCTGAGGCCGCCGGTCGCCCGACGGCTCTTGCACCCTACCCGCGGCTGTTGAAGGCTCTCCGAAGAAAGCCTTCATCGAGACGGGCCGCCTCTCGCCGCTTATTTGGGCTTGCTGGCGGTGGGGTTTACCCTGCCATCCGCCTCACGGCGGACGCGGTGCGCTCTTACCGCACCTTTTCAACCTTACCTCCTAGAGACTAGAGGCTAGAGAACTAGAAACTAGAAAGAGGGACACGCCTGGCCCGCGCGGGGATCTGGTGCTCCAACGGGTTGTTCTTTCTAGTCTCTAGTTTCTAGTCTCTAGTCTCTAGGGTGGCGGTGTGTTTTCTGTGGCACTTTCCCTCGGCTCGCGCCGGGTTGCCGTTAGCAACCACCGTGCCCTGACCAGTTCGGACTTTCCTCATCCCCGGCATCCCGCGCGACGCGTCGTCCTCCGGTGTGGCACCGGTTTTCAACCGGTGTCTTCCTGTGGCACGGTCATCCTGACCGTGATCCGGTGTAGCACCGGTTTCTAACTGGTGAAAGGTGTGACACCACCTTCCAAGTGCGGTGCAACGCGCCAAGCGGGATGCCGGGAACGCGATCGCCTCCGCCCACTCCGCCACACGAAGGATAGCTGAGCCCGGCGGTCCGGGCAACGAACGTGCGCCGCGACCGGCGCGGGGGCTGCGTGGGGGCTGACGCACGCAGGGAGTTGCCCTGCCGGGCACAGTCTCCCGAGTGCCGCAACCCTTCCGCTCGACACCACGGCCTCGAAGACGAGACCGTGCCACACCAGCCTGCTGCCCGTCGCCGATGTTGTCACGACCCGGCGCGGCGGCCGCAAAGCCCGTCGCGAGTCGCCGCGAATCCACGACGCCACGACGGAGGCTCACGCACCCGTGGCGCTGCCCGCCGCCATCCGCGTCGCCGCCTTCGCCACGGCCGGGCGTGTGTTGCTCTGCTGCCGACGGATGAACGCCGCAACCTCAGCCCGGCCGCACACCTCAGCGCCCAGCCCGGCCAGCGCCGTCAGCACGTGCCCCAGGGCGACGTTGCGGCACTCGGGCGTGTCATACGTCGAATGCTCGACCGCCAGCAGTTCCGCCACGATCCGGTCGACAAGATCGGCCCGGGCCAGCGCGATACGGCCGGCGCCCTGGATGGCGTTGGCGGCCGTGATCAGGTTCGGCCCGCGGATGTAGTCGAAATATCGATCCAGGTGCGCGTCGAGCCGGTGATCGGCGTCGACCGCGGCCAGCGACGCCAGAATGTGCATCGCGTTCCAGCGGACCACCTTGCTGTCGCCGTCGAGGAGCGTCGCGATGGTGTCGAGGTGCGGATAGACGCGCGGCGGATCCCGCTCGGCCGTGACCATCAGCGCCTTGGCCGCCGCAAACCGAGTCGCGCCGGACGCCCCCACCATGCGCTTCACGGCCGCCGGAACCTGAGTGCGGCTCAGCACACGCGCGGCGGGTTTCGTTTTTTTGCCCGCGGTCTTGCGCCGGCTGGATCCTTGCGGCGACTTCGTGGCAGGTGGGTCGGATGAGCGGGCACGCGAGGCAGCCATGACGCGTTCCTCGGGAGAGCGATGCGGGGCCGGGCGGCACCGTGGCCTCCCGGCAGGGACTGAGGGCGTTGGGACTCGAACCCAAGACCTACGGCTTAAAAGGCCGTTGCTCTACCGACTGAGCTACACCCCCGTCGCGTGGCCGCCGCCGGTTTGTCGTTCCGCGTGCGGCGAAGGCGTCGCCGGCTGCGCGATGGCGACGCGGATCGGCGTCGCGATTCGGGACGGCGGACCCGTGGGGAATCCGGCAGTATCGCCGCTCCGCCGGACCCGTCAACGCCCCGACTCCCTCACGCCCCTGCCCGTGAATCGCCGATGGCACCGGCATGAGCGACGCCGCCGCCGCCGGGAAGCACGACCACAGTCACGAGCCGCGCTGGCTGCGCAGCCTGGCCCGTTCGCGGCCGCACGCGCCGTGGCTCATTCCCTACCTGGTCTACGTCGGCATCTTCGCCTTCGAGGATCGCGTCGCCCCGGCGTACCTGCCGTGGCTGATCGCGTTCCGCGGGGTGGTCTGCCTGTACGTCGTATGGATGCTGCGGGCGTACTTCCGGCCGTGGGGGCGGGCGCATCTGGCGGCGGGCGTCGGCGTGGGGGTGGCCGCGACGGTGCTGTGGGTGGGGGGGCAACACCTGCTGAACGCCGTCGAGATCGGCGGGTTCAACCTGGGGGCGCGGCTGTTCCTGTTCCCGGGCGAAACAGAGGCAGCGCCGCCGAACGCATCGCTGACCGCCTTTTCCTGGCGATGGCAGATCGCGCTGAAGCTGCTGAGCGTGTCGATCATCGTGCCGCTGATCGAGGAGCCGGCCTGGCGCGGGTTTCTGCTGCGGTTCATGGTCAACCGCGACCGGTTCGAGAAGATCCCGCATGGAACCTTCACCTGGCTGTCGTTCCTGGGCACGTCGCTCATTTCGACGCTTCAGCACCCGGACAACTGGCTGGTCAGCATCTTCTGCTGGATGCTTTACAACGGCCTGATGTACTGGAAAAAAAGCCTGACCTGCGTGATCATCGCTCACGGCGTGACCAATCTGCTGCTGTATTCGTACGTGCTGATCTGGGAGGATTGGATGTTCTGGTGATCGGCATCAGCGGGATGCGGGCGGTGATCACGCCTCCCGTCTTGCGTTGGAGAGCAAACCTGGACGACAGGATCGCCAAAGCGCTGCAGGCCGACCCGGATTATTCAGACGCGTTCATGGAGCGCATGAGGTCGCTTGGCGACGCCGTCGCGGCCGAAGCAGGATGCACTTTCCGCTACGAGCGCCCGGGTGACTACACGCGGGCGGCCGTGTTGCACCTTTACCTTGACGATCGCGGCAACTCGGTGACTGCCGAATCGCGTACCGCCACGACCCACGCGTGCTTCTATCTCAGTTCACGAGGCGACCTGTACGCGATTCGTTGCTGGATCCCCTTTATCCTCGGGGCCGGGTGGCGACCGGCGCAGAACGAAGAACTATCGAGGCGTGTGAAGGCGCTACTGCGCCGCGTCAGCCGGGCGCTGGAGGTCCGCGGCTTCCAGTTTGTCCCCGATGAAGTCGGCTATCAGCCTGCGGACGGTCATCGGACCGAGCTTGACGATGCGCCGGCTACGGTGTTTGAAGTGCTATTCTGCGAGGTGTAGCTGTGCCAGACAGGAGGTCAACGGAGAGAAGGCTGCCCGTCCAGGCCACGCCATCAGGCCGTCGCGAAGGCCACGTCCCGCTCAGCCGCGCGGGTGACGCGCGGCGCCGCGACGGTGGCATCCAGCGCGATGATGGTGATGTCGTCGCAGGAATCCGTATCCCGCCCCGAGCCGGCCCGAGCGGCTTCCAAGGCGTCCAGGCTTGCGCTCAGCCCGCGCCGTCCGAGGTTCGCGTACCAGTCAGTCCGTGCCACATCGACTCGCCCCGCGTCCGACTGCATCGTCGCCAGCACGTCTTCGACGCCGTCCGTGTAGAACATGATCGCGTCACCCGGTTCGAGCCGAACGGTCGTCGTCTCGAAGTGGGCGTCGTCCACCACGCCCACCAGCGGGCCGGCGGAGCGGCACTGTTCGGCGGGGCGGCCGTGGCGGATCAGGATCGGGTAGGGCAGGCCGCCGCGGGCCCAGGTCAGCTCTCGCGTCTCCTCGTTGAAGACGGCGTAGAGGGCCGCCAGAAACTGGCAGTGCGACAGATCGAGCCGCAACACGTCGTGATTGAGCTGCCGCAGCACCTCGTCCGGCTCCAGCAGGCGATAGCCGCCATCGCTGGTGACTTTGCCCTGCAACGAGCGTCGGATGAAGACGCTCAGCAGGGCGGCCGGGATGCCGTGTCCGGTGGCATCGGCCAGGGCGAAGGCAACGTGCGTTTCGTCGAGCCGGTGGATGTCGTACGTATCACCGCTGATATCCGCGGCCGGGGCGAACCACGTGCGGACATTCAGGCCGTCGATGGGCGGCGGCGCCTGCGGCAGCAGGTCGCTCTGGACCTGCCGGGCGAGGCGCACCTGTTCGTCGAACTGGCGAACGCGAGCCGACTCGGCCGCGCTGCTGCGCCGCATGTCGTCGAGTTCCGCCCGCAGCGACGCCAGCGACGCCTGCAAGCGGCACATGGTCGTCAGCCGCCCGGCCAGGTCGTCGATGGTCGATGCGGTGGCGAAGTCGATCGGGTGTCCGGCCGGGAGGAGGCCCGGCGGTTGAACGGGCGCGGCCGGGGACAGCACCAGCGTCGCGCAGGGGTCGGCCTCGCAGTGTTTCAGCAGCGCCGGCAGCCTGCCGCCGGTGAGGCGATCGGCGTCGCTGGTGATCAGCAGTCGCGCCTGGTGCCGCCGCTGCGGCCGGGGGCGAAGCGCGGCGTCAAAGTTGCGGACCAGCACGTCGGCGCCCAGTCGATTCAGCGCCCCCGTCACCACCGGTGACAGGGCGCCATCGTCGATCAGGACTTCAACGCACGGATGGTCCACGTCCGCTCCATGGCGACGGAATCCGGAGGCCAATACACGCGGCCGGCTGGCGACCCCAAGAGGGGCCTCGGCGCGGTGATGCGCACCGGAAGTCGTCAGGTGTTTTTCGGCAGCGGCGGGGGGGGACTTGATGGGGGCCGATAACGCGCGACTTTGCCGCGAATCACTTCGGCTTGAGCACGCCGTCGCGGATCGCCAGGCGCCTGGCGAGTGCCGCCCCGGACGACAGCCCGCCTTCCATGTAGCCGACGAAGGCGCAGCACGTGTGCTCGCCCGCGAAGTGGAGCCGGCCGATCCCGTCGTGGAGCACCGGTGCGATCGTCGTCACCTGACCGGGCGCGGGGAAGCTGTAGCCGCCCATCGTCCAGGCATCGCCCGGCCAGTCCATGAACCGGGTCGCCGTGACGTTGCGGCCGTAGCCGGGGTAGAGCGCCTCGAGCGCAGCCTTGTAAGCCTCGTCGCGGGCGGCGCCCTGGCGGGCGCGGCAGCGCTCGGCCGGCGGGCCTCCCGAAAAGGCTACCATGGCCGCCCCGCCCTCAGCCGGCTGGTTGTCCGTCGCCTCCCACGTCATGCTGACGTCGCCGTCGGTCATCGAGTCGGGCGACAGGCCCGCATCGCGCCAGAATCGGCCCTTCAGCGCCGACAGGTGCTTGACGTTAACGCCCATCTGCGGCGTGAGCGCGGCCGGGAGCGCCGGCGTGATCTCGATCTTGTTCCACACGCCGGGGGGAACCGCGAGAACGACGTCATCGGCGTCGATCTTCCGCTCCGAACCCTGCATCACGGCAACGCCGTCGTCACGAATGGCGATCGCGGTCACGGGGGCGCCCAGCGTCACGTGGTCCTGGCCGATGGCTGCTGCAAGACGGGTGGCAAGCTGCTGATTGCCGCCGCGACAGCGGTAGACTTCGCTGTGGGTCCAGTATCGCTCCAGGCCGCCGCCTTTCACCTGGGCGAGCATGGCCAGATAGCTTTGCCGCTCCGTGGCTACGCCGTTGTCGGCGGTGAGTTGCGCGTGCATCGCGTGGCGGCAGAGATCCGATACGTCTTGCGCGCCGACCCACTCCGCGACGGTCCGCCGATCCAGGGCCGCGGCGTCGCGGGTCATCCACGGCCGGTCCGCGTCGACGTGGGCGGCGTCCGCGTTCATGCGGGCGTAGGCGGCGTTCATTTCCTCCCACAGCGCCTCCGCCTCGGCCGCCTCGATGCGCCGCCCGCCAAGTACGAGTGGGAACTCCAGCGCTTCGTCCTCGGTGACATCCAGGAAGGACAGGCCGAACTTCTCCGCATAGGCGACCCACGCCGGATGGTTCGAGCCGATCAACTCTCCGCCGCCTTCCACGTTCTTGCCGGCGACGAAGTCGGAGAAACTCAACACGCGCCCGCCGACGCGCGAGCGAGCTTCCAGGACGGTCACGTCGTAGCCGGCCGTCTTGAGTTCGTAGGCACAAGCCAGGCCCGCAAAGCCCGCGCCGACGATCACGACGCGCCGCCGTTCGTTGCGTGTGGTGGTCTGCAACGCGCCGTACAGCGGCGTGCGGCTGATCAGCAGACCGGCCGACGCCGCCAGGGTGGACTTGAGCATCTGACGTCGCGTCACGGCGTCGTGTTGCGGACCGAATCGACGCGTGAGCCGTGCATACAACGACGTGGACATGAGCGCCTCCTCCGTTCGCGTCGCGAAGCGTTACCTGGCGCTTCGCAACCTGCGATAACGGCGCGGGACTCTACCCGAAGCGCATGGAGGCCGTACAGGGGTCGCGGCCGGTCAACTACGGATCGCCCTCGTTCATCTGGCGACGCAGGCGCTCGGCCAGGTTGGTGTCGAGCGTTGCCAGCTTTGCGAGCGCCGCTTCCGCCCTGGCGAGGTCGCCTTGCTGAAACGCGAGTGCCGCGAGGTTGTACCAGGTCTCGGCGCGCGTCGGATCCAGCCGGGCGGCGGCGTCAAAGGCGTCGATCGCGGCGTCGATATCGCCCGTCCGGGCGAGCGCTGCGCCAAGCGAGTTGTGGGCATCAGGGTGGTCCGGCTGCAGATGGATGGCCTGTCGCAGTGCCTCCGCGGCCGCGGCGGGTTGGTCGGCCAGCAGGCGGGCCGCGCCGAGTTCCCGCCACGCCGGGGCAAAGGATCGGTCAAGCTGCGTAACACCCTCCAGCCCGTCGATCGCGATCGACAGGCGGCCTTCGGCGATGCGGGCGCGAGACTCGTTGAAGTAAAACCGGACGAACGCCTCCGACGGCGGGCGGAAGACCGACGCGACCGACCATGCACAAGCGGCCAGCACCACGGCGTAGATCGGCGCGAGGATGCACCGGGCCTTCCGTCCGTGTATCGCGGTCATGCTCCCGGCGGTGGTCTCGCCGGCCCGGACCGCGCCGGAATGCAGCGCCGCGTCGATCCGGCGCAGCGCGAGGATCATGACGGGCATGGCCAGCGACAGGATGAACCGGTCTCCGTAGGCGACGGGGACGTACCAGCAATAGGCGAAGAAGTATCCGGGGAGTACCAGGCCGACGTAGAGCGCGACGGCGCGATCGTCGAACGGCGGCGGCTGGTCGGCGTCGGGCGAATCTGCCGTGGACGTCTCGGATCCCGGTTGGGCGGCGGTCGGCGCCGGTTCGGCGGCGGACGACGGCGCGTCGAGTCGGGGTCGGGATGGTCCCGGGAGCATGATGCGTGGTGCGATGATGGCGAGTGCGATTGCAACGAGCAGGCACCAGCCGTAGCCATTGGACGCCGCCAGCGTCAGGAGCACGCCGGCGCCGTACGCGAGGCGACGGGCGGCGTGCGCGATCGAGTGCTCCCGGAAGTACCGGGCCGGGCCGGGCAGATCCGCCGCTCCTGCCGGGGGGGGGCGATGTTCGAGATCGTAGCGGGCCGCCAGCGCTTCGGCCTCAGCCCAACTGTCGCACCAGAAATACCACGTGCTGTTGACGTTGTAGAAGAGGCGGCCGAATCGCGTCTGATTGCCATAGAGGTAAAGGCCCGCCACGACGACGAAGCCGATCACGCCGGCAGCGATGCAGGTAAGGTGGCGTCCGCGCATGGGGCCGCGGACGCGCGTCGGTGGGGCGACAATGACAGCCTCGACAGGCCGATCGGCCCCTCCCCGCCAGGCCATCGCCGCCGCGACGACCCACCACGCCGCCAGCGCAGGCAGCACCGACGCCTTCGCCAGATACGTCACGCCATACGCCGCGCCCGCGGCCGCTCCCGGCCGCAAACCGGGAGTCCGCAGCGCGACCACGGTCAGCCAGAGCGAGATGAGCAGGAGTGCATAGTACGGCGTTTCCGCCTGAACGAACGACGCCTTCGGCAGCAGGACGACCAAGCCCCACACCAGGACGGCCGGGACTGCGAGGGCCGGGCGGAGCAGGCGGTGGCAGAGCCATGCGACGCCCGCAAACAGACAGAGGTTCAACGTCAGGCCGGCCGTGGCCGCGGCCGCGGAAAACGCTTCCCAGTCCGGGCGGTACACGGCGGAAACGATCGCGGGAACCAGCGGCATACGGTTGCGATCGCCCCAATGCGAGAGCAGGCCCTCGCGGGCCATCCCCTCGGCGTATCTGAGGTACGGATACTGCCCGCCGGCGGTCGCGGTGAGGTTAACGCGGGCGTTCTGCCACAGGGCGCAGGCGACGAACAGGGCGAGGCACGGGCCGTAGATCGCCAGAAGGCGCCCACGGCCAAACCGATCCGTTCCCGCCAAACTTCGTGTCACTCCACTCATGTGTGATTGACGATACCGCGGCTCGGCTCCGCCCTCGACCCCCGCCGCGACGGTCGCAGATACCCGGTCAGCGCTATTTATGAGACGAGGCCGGTTCTCCGATGATCCGATATGAACGTTGCTGAAGGTCGATCGCGCCGTATCAGACGGTACTGTTGGACGGGGGGCGTACTGGCGGCGATCGTGACCGTTGCCATCTGGGTTCGCGGGTCATCGGTGCGGCCGGTTGCTGCAGCACCGCCGCTTGATCGGCGCGCGTCTCTTCTTTCGCTTGGTTACCTCGAGTTCACCGACGCCGGAGAGGAAGACGGCGGCGTCATTCGTCGCGACGTCGATCGCTCCTGGCCCGGCTACAACCTGTACGTCAGTCGGAATCTGTGCCGGGCAACCCTGACGGATTCCGCAGGTATCGTCATGCGGACCTGGTCGCACCCGGGGCAGAACTGGGCGCGGGCGGAATTGACCGATCGCGGCGACCTGATCGTTGTCGGCACCGACGTTGATCAGGGCGTGAAGGGTACGCCGCTCCATGAACTGGGAACCTACTGGCGATTCTCGTGGGACGGCGCGATGATCACGACCGCACGCGTGAGCGGCCATCACGACATCGAACTGACGCCGGCCGGCCGTTTGTTGCTGCTGACGTCCCGACTCCGCACCGAGCCGAGCCTCTGGGCAGACGGTCCGATCGTTGAGGACCGGTTGACGCTGCTGGATGTGGACGGGACGCCCCTGGATGACGTTTCGCTCGTGGACGTCTTGCGCCGTCCCGTCGAAGGCTTCACGTTGCAGACGGTGCCGCCGTGGCAGATCGACGGTCAGATGCGGATGGACCTGACGCACGCCAACTCGGTCGAGTGGATGGCGCGGCGACACCTGTTCGGCAGCCACGCGTTGTATGACGAGGACCACGTGCTCCTCTGCATGAGGCACCAGAACGCCATCGCCATCATCGACTTCGCCGACAAGAAACTGGTCTGGGCGTGGGGACAGGACGAACTGGAGGGTCCGCACGACGCGACGCTGTTGGACAACGGTAACATTCTCCTCTTCGACAATGGCGTCACCCGAAGCGTTTCGCGTGTCGTCGAACTCAATCCGAGGACGCGGAGCATCGTCTGGCAGTATCCGCCCGCCGGGGCGACGCCCTTCTTCTCGCTTTCGATGGGGGCGGCCCAGCGGCTGCCGAACGGAAATACGCTGATCACCGATTCCAATCACAGCCGGGCATTCGAGGTGACTCGCGAGGGAGAAACCGTCTGGGAGTTCATCAACCCGGACCAGAACGACCTGGGTATGCGCTCGGTGATCACGAGCATGAAGCGCTACCCGATCGAGTGGGTCGATGCGATCATCGAACGTCATCGAGGCTGATGCCGCTTGCCGGTCGCTGCTGCTCACCGGCGGCGTCACCGGGCGCGCTCAGGATGGCGCGTCGCCGTAGGTCACAAGTTCCTGCAATCGCTCGTCGTCCGGCGGTTCGTGCGGGCTTTGCCACGCCGCCAGCAGGCTCACCGCCTCCCGATCGCTGATCGCGCGTCGATAACGCGTGGCGCCCGCGGCCCAGATCTCGACGGTCAGCACCGACGTTTTGCCCGTATGGACGTAGCGGAAGAGCAGGCAGGCGTCCGCACGGCCGAGCACGGTGACGCGCGCAGGTCCGCCGCGACGTGCGGGACGACGTACGATGGCGACGCCGCCCGGCACGAGAAACCACCGCCCGCGGAGCCGCTGGAGCGCGACGGCGGCGTACACCGCAACGCCGGTCAGCAGCGCGGCGCCCGCGATCACGGCCGCGGCCCGCGGCGGAAGCCCCCGATAGAACGCCATGCCCAACGGGACCGCGAAGGCCACCACCGACACGATGAGGACCGTGCAAACGATCCACTGACGGCGTTCCTGCCGGGTCGGCGTTTCTCCCGAGAGCGTCTTGAGGCGCTCGCTGTGGCCACCGAAGCCCGTGCCGATTTCGATGGGTTCGAACAGTTCTTCGAACGGCGCGGGCATATCGAACGGCAGGCCGTGGGCCAGCAGCACCAGGCTGCCCGCGCTTTGTTGAACACTGCGACACGCACGGCGGAACGCCACGCTGCTCCAGCGGTCGCGCCACCACGACCCGGCGCGAAACGCCGCCTCCATCCGCTCCACCTGCGGCTGCGGAAGCGTCGCGGACGTGAAGCGCCCGCGGCGATCGATCTGGACTGTGTGAACCTGGAATGCAGTCACGGTGTCATCTCATGAACGTTGCCACCGACAGCGGTGCGCCCGCCGGCATCCTACCACGCCATGCGGGAGTTTCGCATTGACCCCGCGCCGGCATCGCGTTCCAATCTCGCCCGCATGGACGCGCCCGCACAGCCCCGCTTCGGTTCTCACATGTCCGCCGCGGGCGGGTTGGAGAACGCTTTCGATGCGGCCCGGGACGTCGGGTGCGACTCGCTCCAGATCTTCGTGCGTAACCAGCGACAGTGGAACGCCAGGCCGCTCTCGCAGGATCAGATCGACCGGTTTCGGGCTGCCGCGGGCGCGAAGGGGCGGGCGGTCTTCCCGGTCGTCGCCCACGCCAGCTACCTGCTCAACCTCGCCTCGCCTGACCGCACCATGCGCGACAAATCCATCGCTGCGATGATCGACGAGTTGACGCGGTGCGAGGCGCTGGGCGTCGAGTCGCTGATCTTCCACCCCGGAGCGCACATGGACGAGCCGCTCGCGACGGGGATCAAACGCATCGTGGCGTCGCTGAACCGCGTTACGGCCGCGACGAGCGGCTTCGCGACGCTCATCCTGCTCGAATCGACCGCCGGACAGGGTTCGTCGATCGGTCATACCTTTGATCAACTCGGGCAGATCCTCGCCGCGGCGAAAACGCCGCAGCGCCTGGGCGTCTGCCTGGACACGTGTCACCTCTTCGCGGCCGGCTACGACTTCCGCACGGCCGAGGGGTATGAGGCGATGGTGGCCGAGCTGGAGCATGAGGTTGGCGCCGCGTCGGTGCGCTGCGTGCATACCAATGATTCGCTCAAGCCGTGCGGTTCGCGCGTGGACCGGCACGCGGCCATCGGCAAAGGGTGCATCGGCCGGGCGGGGTTCGCGCACTTCGTCCGCGACCCGCGCTGGGCCGGCCTGCCGTTTATCCTGGAGACGCCGAAGGGGGAGGACGAGCGGGGGCGGGATTTGGACAAGCTGAACCTGGCGGTGCTGCGAAGGCTGACCCGGCGGTAGGGGCTGGCCTCAGGCGCCCCGGTGACAGGCCGCCGGTGCTACGGACACCGGTTGGAAACCGGTGCCACACCGGACACCGGTTGGAAACCGGTGCCACACCGGAGACCGGTTGGAAACCGGTGCCACTGGCGCCACATGGTGCCACACCGGGCATTGTTCAAGAACGGCCGAAGCGGACACCCGGCAAAAAACCGGTGCGCCGGTGACGCGGGGGCTAACCCGGACGACTCGGGCGGGTCTGACGGACGGTTGGCGGCGGCCGCAAGCGTGGCGGCCGCGGGACCGGTTCGTGCAGGAGACAGTTATGGAACGAGTCTGGGCGGCGCTGGTGTTCTGGTGGACCACGGTCTTTCTGGCGTTTGTGCTGGGCAGCTCGGCTTCGTAGCATCCCGCCAGCCTGAGGGCGGTCGAGCATCCGGGCGCCGGTGACGACGACCGGAGGCGGGCCGGTCGGCGCGGCCGTCTCGCGATCGCGAGAAGATCTGACCGGCGCCGCGCATCCAACGATGGCCCGTTGGTTGTGTCGCTTCGCCGGTGTCATCGTGACGCGGCGGAGGGGAATTCCGTCGTCATCGCGGCGGCGCCGACATCCGCGACCCCGGGCCGGGAGCGACGGCTTGCTGTACCGACTCAGTTGCGTGGGCGTCCTGCTGATCCTTGCTGTGCCGGCGTGTCGATCACCCGGCGCGAGAGTTGGGCCTGCCGCGGGTGAGCGGGCCGATGCGTCGTCGTTGGGCCAGGGTGATGCGGCGGTGCTGCACGTCGACGGCTTGAGCTGCCCGTTGTGCGCCCACAACGTCACGCTTCAACTGAAGCGACTGGACGGGGTCCGCGACGTGCGCGTCAATCTCGGCACCGGCGAAGTTCGGGTGGAATGCGACAGGGGCGGGGGGCCGTCACGCGACGCGCTGACGCAGGCCGTGCATGACGCCGGTTTCACGCTCAAATCCATCGAGGGGCTTCCGTGACGCCCCGACTCAGTGGCCCGAGGCCGTGTTCTTACGCCGTAGGCGTTCGCCCGCGGAGGCGCCCTTTGCTGGTGCGAAGCATCGCGATCGCGGTGCTCGGCCTGATATGCGCCGGCGCTTCGGCCCAGGAACCGATCAACGCGGAAGAATCCGCCACTGGGCCGTCGCCCGGACACGCCGTGCTCAAGGAGCAGTTCCGCTATACCAGCCTCCGGCTCGACAACGGCTCCGAGGAGCGACAGGGGCGAATCCGGGATGCGGTCCTTGAGACCACCCTTAACGTCGGGATTACGCGGAATCTGTCGCTGAGCCTGCGGGCGCCGGTCATGTTCCGCAGCCGCGGGTTCGACGACGGCGGCGCCCGGGAACACGATCAGGGCCTCGGCGACGCGCTGGTGCAGGTGAAATACCGGTTTCTTGCCCACGACTCCGGTCCGCTGGATACGCTCCGGGCGAGCGTCGTGACCGGCGTCCAGGTCCGCAGCGGCGACTCCCCGTTCACACACGACGGGTACAATCCGACGCTCGGGCTGGCGCTGACGCAGATCCGCGGACGCCACGGCCTCAACGCCGACCTGGTCTGGACGTTTACCACCCGCGGAACCGACGACGCCATTCTGGCGGGCGAAACGACGGCCGATCTGCTCAGATATGACGTGGCGTACCTGTACCGCCTGCATCCGGTCGAGTACAAAGAGGACACGCTGGGAGCGTGGTACGCCGTGCTCGAACTCAACGGCTTCTACGAAACCAACGGCGACAACGAGGTGCTGATCAGTCCCGGGCTGATGTACGAGGCTGCCTGGTGGACGGTTGAGTTGTCCGTGCAGCTTCCGGCCTGGCGCGACGTGGCCGAACGGGCGCACACGGAGTTCGGCGTGGTGGCCGGCGTGCGGTTCTCGTTCTGACGTCCGTCGTCGAGATTGCGTGCGCGCGTCGGCGGCGGGACTTTTGGCGTCGCGCCCCGCGATCGGAGCCGGCCGCTTCGACCTGGCGTTCGGACAGGCATGGGTTGGATTTCGCTCAAAATGCTGGTGGGCGACCGGGCGAAGTACCTGGGCATCGTCCTGGGGATCGGCTTCGGCGCGTTTCTGATCGCGCAGCAGGCGTCCATCTTCTGCGGCGTCATGCTGCGCACCACGGGCACCATTCGCGACGTGAAGCAGGCGGACATCTGGGTCATGGACCCGATGCTTCACTTCATGGACGACATCAAGCCGCTGGCCGCCAGCGACGTGTATCGCGTGCGCGGCGTCGACGGCGTGCGGTGGGCGGTGCCGTTCTACAAGGGGCTGGGGCGGGCGGAACTGCCGAGCGGAGATTTTCAACAGGTGTTCGTGGTCGGGCTGGACGACGGCTCGCTGGCCGGCGCGCCGCCGGAGATTCTGGTGGGCCGCTGGGAAGATCTGCGTGCCAACGACGCCGTCATACTCGACGACGCGGGCTACGAGATGCTGTGGCCGGGCGAACCGTATCAAACGGGGCACACCTTCGAGTTGCACGACCGCCGGGCCGAGGTCGTCGGCGTTTGCCGCGCGTCGCGGACGTTTCAGACCTTTCCCCAGGTATTTACGCTTTTCAGCCGCGCGATGACCTACGCGCCGCAGGAGCGGCGGACGGTATCGTTCATCCTCGTGCGGACCATCGAAGGCGCTGAAATCGCTGAAGTTTGTCGCAACATCCAGCGGCAGACGGGCCTGATGGCGTTGACGGGCGAGGGATTCATCTCGAAGACGCACCACTTCTACCTGACGCGCACGGGTATCCCGCTGAACTTCGGCATCACCGTCATGCTCGGGTTCCTCGTCGGCTGCGCGATCTCGGGTCAGACGTTCTACCTGTTCACACTGGAGCATCTGAAACACTTCGCCACGTTGAAGGCGATGGGCGCCACGTCGTGGCGCATCATTTCGATGGTGGTTCTGCAAGCGCTGGTCGTCGGCAGCATCGGGTACGGGCTGGGCGTCGGCGCGGCGTCGCTGTTTGGCGAGTTCGCCAAGGGATCGCCGCAGCTTGCCTTTCACATGCCGTGGCACGTTCTGGTCGGAACGGGCGCGGCGGTCCTGTTGATGGTCGGCGGGTCGAGCGTGTTGAGCGTGCGCCGGGCGCTGGTGATCGAACCGGCCGTGGTGTTCCAGTCATGACCGCGCCCGCTGACCCATCCCGGCCGCTGGTGCGCTGCGAGGGCGTGACCAAGACGTATGACGACGGATCGTCGGGCGTGCGGGCGCTGCGCGGCGTGGATTTTGACGTACGGCCGGGCGAACTGACCATGCTGGTCGGACCCAGTGGATGCGGCAAGACGACGCTCCTGTCGGTGATCGCGGGGATCCTCAACCCCTCCGCCGGCCGCGTGATCGTCCTCGACAAGGATCTGTCGACGCTGTCGTCCCACCAGCGGACGGTGTTTCGCGGGCGCAACCTGGGGTTTGTGTTCCAGCAGTATCACCTGTTTTCGACGCTCACGGCGGAGGAGAATGCGGCGATTCCGCTGTCGATCGCGGGCGTGTCGAAGCGGGAGGCGGTCGGCAAGGCCCGCCGGCTGCTGGAATCCATCGGGCTGAAGGGCCGCACGCACGCCCCGCCGACGCAGCTATCCGGCGGGCAGCAGCAGCGCGTCGCGATCGCCCGCGGGCTGATTCACGAGCCGCGCATTCTGGTGTGCGACGAACCCACGTCGGCGCTCGATCATCACACCGGCGAGGACATTATGACCCTTCTGCGGCAGGTGGCGGTCCAGCCGGACCGCGCGGTGATCGTCGTGACCCACGACAGCCGCATGTTCGACTTTGCTGACCGGATCGCGTATATGGATGATGGGTGCGTCGTCGACGTGCAGTCGCGCGCGTCCACGAAAACCCCCGCATGACTACGGGGGCGCTGAAAGTGGTACCATGTGGCACCGGTTTGTAACCGGTGGGATGTGGCACCGGTTTGTAACCGGTGGGATGTGGCACCGGTTTGCAACCGGTGAGTCGGTGTAGATGTTTACCAGATTCGGACTACCCGTTATCGCGCTCGTGCTGCTCGCCTTCGCGATCGGCTTTGTGCGCAACACCCGGCAGCCCGTCGTCGGCGCCGTCGCTGACCCCGTAAACCCGCCTGCGGTATCGCCCTTTGCGGGAACTATCGCGGCCGCGGGCGTCGTCGAGCCGCATACTGAAAACATCGAGATCGGTTCGGCCGTGCCGGGCGTTGTTGAAGAAGTGCTCGTTCAGGTCGGCGATACGATCCACCCCGGTACGCCGCTCTTCCGGCTCGATGACCGCCACCTGCGGGCGGAGCTGGCGGTGCGGAAGGCGGCCGCGGAGGCTGCACGACAGGATCTGGAGCGCCTCAAGAATCTGCCCCGGCCTGAGGAGGTGCCGATCAAGGAATCGCAGGTCGACGAGGCGCGCGCCAACCTGGAGCGGCAGGCGTTTGAGCTGGAGCGCATCCGCGAGCTGTTCGAGAAGGAATCGGCGACGGACGACGAACTGGAGCGGGCGGAAAAGACCTACGCCGTCGCCCAGGCACAGCTCAAGGGCGCGGAGGCCGCCCGCGATCTGTTGCGGGCCGGCTCGTGGGAATACGACCGCGCCGTTGCCGCGGCGGCCCTGGCCCGCGCGGAGGCCCAGGTGAGACAGGCCGAGACGGAACTGGAGCGCATGGTCGTGGCCGGCCGCGTCGAAGGCGACGTGCTTCAGGTCAACGTTCGTCCCGGCGAGTACGTGGCGGCGCCGTCGGCCGAGGCGGCCGTGGTCGTCGGCGACGTTCGCCGGCTCTACGTCCGCGCCGACGTGGACGAATACGACATCCCGCGCTTCCGCAAGGACGCCCGCGCCTATGCGTGCCCCAAGGGCTCGTCTGACCGACGAATGCCGCTGCAATTCGTGCGGGTCGAACCCTACGTCATTCCCAAGCGTGCGTTGACCGGCGAGCCGATGGAGCGCGTCGACACGCGCGTGTTGCAGGTGATGTACGAAGTCGAACTCGACGACGTCGAGTTGTACGTCGGGCAGCAGATCGACGTTTTCATTGAGGCCCTGTCGCGCGCCGGCGGGGAGGCGGTCACACTGCATCCGCCGTCCGGAAAGTAGCGTCCTTAATTCGAGTTGATGCCGGTGGGACCGAGGCGCGCGACGCCTCGAAGCGCGTCCGGCGCGGGAACATCCCCATGCAACAAGGCCGCCCCCGATGGGACGGCCGTCGCTGCGCCGAGGCACTCTCGCGGCCGCGCGTACCGAGCGCCGAGGTCGGCGATCAGACGCGCCGGGCCGCTGTTCTCCCCCTGAGCGGTCAGTCCTTGGCGCAGACGTTGTCGATCGCGAGTTCTCCGCCGCCGATCTCGAACAGCCGGATCGCCAGGCCGCGCTTGGCCTTCAGCTTGATCTTCGACGCCGTACGCCGGTACTTGGCGCCGCCGATGATCGTGCCGTTCGGGATGTCCGTGAAGTGGTTCACCGCGTAGCAGTCGCCGTTGACGGCGATGTTGAAACGGGTCGGCCCGAGTTCCCGGTAGTTCAACTGGAGCTTGCGCACCGGAACGCCGCCCAGCGCTGTCATGAAGTCCACCATCGAAAACTCCAGCCGCGTCGTGTTCAGTTGCAGCGAATGCGGAGCGGAGGCGCCCGGCACGAGCGCGGCCGTATCCACGCGGGCCCAGTTGAACGGAATCGGCCCTGCGCACGGGTGGCTGACGATGTTGTACAGTTCACGCGGCGTGATGGTGACGCCGTCGGCCACGAACGGCGCCACGTAGTTGGCGCCGAAGGGCAGGCCGTCGAACGTGACGCAGTGGGTTGCGGCGCTCGCCGGCGCGGTGATCGAAGCCAGGGCCAGAGCTGCCAGCAGGGCTGAGGCGGTACTCAGACGATACGGTGACGTGTTCATCTTCATCTCTCCCATGTCGAATCGAACGGTCGCGACGCTCTCCCCGGGCGTCGGCTCGTGGAGGAACACACGGGCGGAGCGGATTCCGCTCAGTCGGCCGGGCTGACGCCTGGGGGAACCCCTGCGGCCAGGTTCGCGGAATCCCTGTTAATCCCAGTTTTTCTGAATCCGCCACGCGATGGCCGGCGTACCTCTGGGCAACAGACAGCGATACCGAACGATCGGACGGTGGGCCGGTCGTTGAGCCCTTCCCGGGAGACCTGTGCCATGAATTCCCAGTGCGTCCTCATCCGTACCTTCGCAAGCCTGATGCTCCCGGCCGCCGCGCCCATCGCGTCGGCGGGGACGTCGCACTGGATCTGCCTGGACGGCAACTACCTCAACGGCAGTTGCTGGGATGAGGGCATTCCGTCCGACCCCGGCGAGGTCGGCGTCATCGACGAGGAGAACTTCGGCAACCGGTATACCGTCACGTTCGACGGTGACGGCGGGGCGGGGTCGATCAGCCTCGCGGTGCCCGAAGCACGCTGGTTCATGGATAGCAGTTCGTACAACCCCGCGTTTTCGTTCAATGTGGTCCCCGGGGCTGAGGTCGAGATGGTCAGCTCCAGCTTCGACGGCGGCACAGGCGTGTACACCAACGGCGGGACGCTGATCGCCAAGCGACAGTGCCTCATCGACCTGGCGGGCTTCGAGCAGAACAATCTCCTGCGGATCGTGGCGACCGGCGTCGGCGGAAACGCCGAACTGACCGTCATGCCGAGTTTCACCAATCGCGGCACGATGGAGTTTCAGGGCGGTTGCTGTGCCGGTAACAACGCAATCCTGATCGTCCCCGGCGACGCGGTGCTCACCAACACCGGCGGGATCAACCTGCTGGCCGGCGCGGGCAACCACTTCATCGACGCCAATCTCGACAACCAGGGCGTCATCAATCTCGGCAAAACGTCCTTTTTCCGCAAAGCCGGCGGCCTGTACACGACCAGCAACGCCATCAACTTCGGCCAGTCCGTCGTTCTCAACATCGACAACGGCGCGACCTTCAATCAGACCGCGGGCCTTATCGACATGCCCGGAAGTTCGCTGATCGACGTGGACACCGGCGGCTCCTACATCTTCGACGGCGGCACGCTCGATGGGCAGGCGCGACTGACCCACGCGGCATTGAGCCTCGCGCCGGAATCGACCGGCGGCATGTTTGAGATACGCGGAGACAGCACGCTCACCGGCGACATCGGCGTCGGTCAATCGGTCACGTTGTTCGCCACCGGCAGCAACGGCCTGAGCGCCTCGCTGACCACCGCCGGTGACCTCACCAACAACGGCACGCTGCGGACCACGGCCGGTTGCTGCAACGGCACCAGCACAACCATCACCGTGCCGGACGGCAGCCTCCTGACCAATCTCGGCCTCCTGGACCTCAACGCCCCCAACGGGCCGCAGGCACTGAGGGCGGATCTCGACAACCAGGGAACGGTCCGCGTCGGGCAGCGCGCGCTGTTCGACAAGACGGGCGGCTCCTACGGCAACCGCGGCAGCTTCACCGTCGAAATCCCGGGGTTCGTCGACCTGAAGAACAACGCCAGCTTCTCGCAGGACGGGGGAACGCTCGACCTGCAAGGCGCCACCACCGTCAACGTCTTCGCCGGCAGCACCTTCCTGTTCAACGGCGGCGACATCACCGGGACCGGCGAAGTGCTGCTGACCGACGCCAATCTGGTGATCGGCCCCGACTCCACAGGCATGGGGCGCTTCCGCTTCCGCGGCGCCGGCAACTTCCTGACCGGCGATATCGCTGAAGCTCAGTCCCTCGTGCTGCAAGCTACGGGAAGCGGGGGCGCTGCGGTCGTCACCACTACGGGCGATATAAACAACGCCGGGTCCATCAGTACCGTCGCGGCCTGCTGTTCCGGGCCGAACACCACGCTCGTGGTTCCGGACGGCAGCCTGTTCACCAATACGGGGACCATCGACTTCCTCGGCGATGTCGGCACCCGCACGCTGAGGGCGGACTTCGACAACCAGGGGACGGTCAACATCTCTCGGACCGCCATCTTCGACAAGACCAACGGCTTGTACGGCAACAGCGGAAGCATCAGCGTCGTCGCGCCCGGTTCGATCAACATGAGCAACGGCGCCTCCTTCTCGCAGGACGGCGGAACGCTGGACCTGCAAGACGCGCAGAACGTCTTCCTCGCGGCCGGAAGCACGTTCACATTCAACGCGGGCGACATCACCGGGACGGGCGAAGTCGTGCTGACGAATGCGAACCTTGTCATCGGCGACGACGCGACGGGGCAGGGTCGATTCCGCTTTCTCGGCGCCAACAGCACGCTGATGGGCGACATCGCCACGGATCAGACCATAGTGTTGCAGGCGTCGGGAAGCGGCGGGGTGGCCGTGGTCACCGCCACGGGTGACGTGACCAACGCAGGCGACATTCGGACGGTCGCGGGCTGCTGCGCCGGGCCGAACACGACGCTGGCGCTGCCGAACGGCCTGCTCACCAACACGGGCAACATCTACCTCGAAGGCACCGTCGGCGTACGCAGCCTGACGGCCGACCTCGACAATCAGGGCAACATCCTGATCGACCGGCCCAGCCGCCTGAACAAGCCCGACGGCGTCTACATGAATCAGGGAACGATCACCATCCAACCCGGCGATTCGCTCACCGTGACCGGGGCGTCGTTCGTCAACCTCGGCGACGGCGTGATCACCGGCACCGGAACGCTCAACGTGACGGGCATCGACTTCAGCAATGAGGCGACCGTGGCGCCCGGCCTGCCCGTCGGCAGATTGACCGTGACGGGAACCTATCCGCAGACGGCCGATGGCACGTTGAGCATCGAGATCGCGGGAACGGCGCCGGGCGCCGATTACGACGTATTGCGCGTCAACGGAACCGCCAGCCTGGACGGCACGCTGGAGATCACCACGCTCGACGGTTACGAACTCGACCCCGGTCAGGAGTATGTGATTCTGACCGCCAATTCCGTCAACGGGACGTTTGACAACGTGGTCGGACCAGGCGAGTTCGAGGTCACCTACGAGGCCAACCGGGTGATCGTGACGGCGTCGTGCCCCCGCGGTGACCTCAACGGCGATTGCGTGGTGGACCTCTTTGACTACCGAATCTTTGCGGACTGTCTGGGCGGGCCGGCCGCCGCGCCGCGTGAAGGGTGTGAAGGCGCGGACCTCGACGGCGATCAGGACGTGGACCTGGCTGATTTTGCCCGGTTTCAGGACGCGCTGAGCCGATGACGGCCGAGCTCAGCGCTGTTCATCCCCGCCATGTAAGCGCCGCGTGCGATACGCGGGCGACACCGCCTCGATGCGCCGCATCGCGTCACGATCGAAGACCTTTTCGCCGCAATCCGGGCACTCGTGGAAGTCGAGGTCCGGGACGACGTAGGCCTCGCCCTTGTAGACCTCGTGGAAATCGCGACGGACGTGCTGAATCCGCCTGCTTCCACAGGTTGGACAGGTGGTAATGTTTAATGTCATCGTGATCACTTCCTCGCCTGGATGGCGCAGGAAAATGGCTCCACCCGACCCCGCGAGGACTCAGCTCAGGCCCCGTCACTCGCCCAGTGCTTCGCGTAGTGGTCCTCATAGAGTTGCTTGCTGAATACAGCAACCGCATCTGACGGCCGCTCCGGTTCGAACTCATAATGGGGAGCATACACAGCGACGCCGAACGTGCGCGAAATTAGTCCGGTGTCGTCCGGCTTCATATCGGGGTCTTGTACCTTGAACCAGGCCAGCAGCCGCGGAAACGGCAGATCGAACAGGAGTTTGTCGAGAAAGCGAACCCGTATGGACCCCGCGACCTCATATGCCGAGCAGATCAGATCTCGACCAACATTGGCGAATACATCTGAACCGAAGACGGCTCGGCCTCGGCCAATGGCGCTTGACTCCGGCTTCTCAAGGATACGAGCTGGGCTGCCCAGAACCTCCTCCACCTGGCCTATCGACATTCCGAACCTCAGCGGTCCGATCCCCTTGCAAGGCAGCACTTCCCAATCCATCGACACGTGTCCTTCCTCTTGAAAACGTCGGCTGGACCATTCCGGCTATGGCCCGCTACGCGCCGCCGGCGCCAACCGCTCTTTCAGCCACTTCTGGACAAGTCGTTGCGGCGTCGTTCGCCGACGATGAGCCTCAGCGAGCAACTCGCTCCACATCGCCGGGGCCAGTTCGATCACGCGCGCTTCCGGGCGCAGGAAAACCGTCTCCGTGTCCTCCTGCAAGTCAGCGAGGTAGTCGGTTGTGTCATGCGTATCCCAGAACTTCGCCTCCGCGGCCTCAGTTCGGAAGTTCGGGATTCGCCGGCGCGCGCGGCTCATTGGGGATCTCGCGATCGACGCTGCTCGATAGCGCGCTGGATATCATCCAGCGTGAGCTGATCCAGCCACTCGTGTCGCTCTTCCGTATAGTCTCCGTGACCGGGATCGAACATACGCAGAAAACGGATCAAGCCCGCCGGCCCAAGCCGCTCGCTAAGGGCCTGGAGTCCGACCCGTCGAACCTCGGGATCTGTCAACACAGGGTGAGTCATCGGATCGTTTCCTCCGCAATCCACCGCGCCGGGTTCTCGACGCGGACATTCAGTCTGTCACTGAGTCGGGCGGCCAGGCGGATGAGCCGGTCATCCGTCGTGAGCAGCACATCAGATTTCGATTCCTCTGAGGCCGCGATATGCAGACTGTCCATCGCCGCCAGGCCCAACCGCATGAGTTCCGCCGCTCGGTTGGTAGTGAGGTCTGATATTGTCACCTCGGTGTGCGCCCACTTTAGTAGCGCCAGCACCTTGTTACGTCGATCTTCGTCGGGATTGGCCTCCACCTCGGCGAAAACAGCCTCGCTGATGACCCACTCAAACCGCCCGCTCTGGCACAGTCGGAAGATCGACTCGACGGCGTCGGACTCCAATCGGATCCGCTCTTGACTCTGGTCATCCGTGGGGCGATTCAGGCAGCACACATCAAAGTATATCCTCATCTATTATACCCTATCTGACTCTCTCCGGAAAGCCCCCGCTCAGCGTCGCCGTCGCGGCACGGGTCGCCCCTGGGCCGGCCGTCACCGTCTCTCTCCATTCGCCATTCGCTCCGCCACAGGCGGACTGGCAGCATTCGCCATTCGCCATTCCGCCCTAAAACGCCCCCTGCCCCCCCGCAATCTCCCTCCCCACAATCAACTGATGAATCGTCTCCGTCCCCTCGTACGTGATGACACTTTCCAGATTCATCGAATGCCGGATGGGGCAGCATTCGATGCTGATGCCGCCGGCGCCGAGGATGTCGCGGGCTTCGCGGGCGATGTCGAGGCCCAGGCGGACGCAGTGCCACTTGGCCAGCGACACCTGCGAGTGGTGCATCGCGCCGGCGTCCTTGAGCTTGGCGAGCTGCCAGCACAGCAACTGCCCGGCCGTGATCTGACGGACCATGTCGGCCAGGCGCACCTGAATCATCTGCTTGTGGGTCAGCGGCGAGCCGAACAGCACCCGCTCGCGGGCAAACGCCAGCGCCTCGCGGTAGCAGGCCATGGCCGCGCCCACGCCGCCCCAGGCGATGCCGTAGCGGGCCTGCGTCAGGCAGCCAAGCGGCGCCCCCAGCCCCGAGGCCTTGGGAAGGCGGCTGGCCTCCGGCACGCGCACGTTGTCGAAGAAGAGTTCACTGGTGATCGACGCCCGCAGGGAAAACTTGTGCGGGATGTCGCGGGTGGTGTAGCCCTTCATGCCTTTTTCGACGAGGAACCCGCGGATGCCGTCGTCGGTGGCCGCCCACACCACCGCCACGTCGGCGATGCTGCCGTTGGTGATCCACATCTTGGCCCCGCTGATGACCCAGTCCGACCCGTCGCGCTTGGCCCGCGTCTTCATCGTGCCGGGGTCGGAGCCGCCGTCCGGCTCGGTGAGGCCGAAGCAGCCGATCTTCCGCCCGCGGGCCATGTCCGGCAGCCACCGCTCTTTCTGCTCGTCGGAGCCGTAGGCGTGGATGGGATACATGCACAGGCCGGACTGCACCGAGGCGAAGCTGCGCACCCCGCTGTCGCCGCGCTCCAGTTCCTGCATGATCAGGCCGTAGCAGACGTTGTTCAGGCCGGCGCAGCCGTAGTCGCTGAAGGCGGGCCCGAACAGGCCCAGTTCGGCCATCTCGGGCACCAGGTCCATCGGGAAGCGCTCCTTTTCGAAGCACTCGCCGATGATGGGCAGCACGCGGTCGTCAACGAAGCGGGCGACGGTGTCGCGCACGGTCCGCTCGTCGTCGGTCAGGAGGGTGTCGAAGGCGAAGAAGTCCGGCATTTGCGTATCTGGCACGTGAAAGCTCCCTGGGCGGCGGGCCGCTCCGAGTCAGGCTCGCGACTGTTTCTGTTTCCTCTACCGCCTCGGCGACGGACGGCCGCTGGCAGACCTACCGCGCCGAGGAACGCCGGGCGATTGTATCCCGCGGCCGGTGTCGTCGCACGGGGCGTTCCATCGCTTCCCGGCCGATCCGACCGCGGCTGCGCAATCGCCGGCCGGTCTGCTACAATGGGACGCCGTGGGGTGTTCGGAAGGGGTCTTCCGTCGTACTGCTCTTTTTTTGGAGGTCGAATGATGAAGCGAACGCTGACGGCACTGCTGGCGGTGGTAACGTGTCTGCCTGCCATGGTGCAGGCTCAGGTGAGCGAGTTGTACCTGTCCGACCGCGTGACGCCGGTCGTGTACGTCGTTCAGAACGGCCAGATCGTGCGGCAGTTCAACCGCAGCGGGCAGTTCGACGGCCCGGCGTGCGTCGTGACGGACACGGTCAAGTTCATCGGGCAGGATCCCGGCCAGGTGGGCCGGGAGTACACGCTCGACGGCGCGCCGCTGGACGGGCGCTACAGCAATCCGAGCTTCGACAGTCTCTACGACGGCGCCACCGACGGCGAGCGGAACTGGAGCATTGCCCACAACGATTTCGACACGAATTTCGCTGTGGTCCAGGGCGATGCGGACTGGAACAACGTTGAGGTGCTGTTCGTGCCGCAGCGGCGCAGCTCCGGCATTACCTACGACGCGAGAAGCAACTCCCTGTGGATCAGCAACACGGTCGGTCACGGCGACCGGGTGCAGCAGTACGACCTTCAAGGCAACCTGCTGTCGGAGTTCCCCGTGGACGTATCGGGCGGCTACGGCATTGCCTGGGATCCGGCCGACGACACGCTCTGGATGCCCGGCTCGCACGGGCCCACGGACCTGATCCAATACGCCAAGGACGGCACGTTCCTGCAGCGTGTTCCCGTGCAGGGCCTGACCGACATCCTGCTCGGAGCCGAGTTCGGCGCCGGCGGCGCCCGCTGCGCGTATACGCTCAAGAAGAGCAAGGCCAAGGGCGGCTGCGGCGCCTGCCCCGCGAAGGGCGAAACGTATCGTTCGCAGCAGTCGTGCGAGAAGAAAAACGACTGCAACAAGTCCGTCAAAACGACGATCGCGTGCCCCGGCGGCGGCAACGGTACGTGCAAGATCAAGGCGAAGAAGCGCCGCTGCGAATAGAGGCGCGTGTGGCATCGGTGCGGGCGTGGCGCTTGCGCTTCGGTGGCGCCGGCGGACGTGGGGCGCCGGCAAAGATCGGGCACGATGTGGCACCGGTTTCCAACCGGTGTGCCCGCGCCCGTCGTAGCGAAGAACGAGGATGAGCAAAGGCCGGCCGGCAGGGCGAGCATTGGCTCGCCCGAGCCGGCCGGCGCCGTCGGTGCTG
>CAZYLK010000079.1:0-26139 GCA_964648365.1 uncultured Phycisphaeraceae bacterium | reverse complement strand
GACCACCTCGCAGCCCTGGTGGCCCGCAGACTACGGGCACTACGGTCCCTTCATGATCCGCATGGCCTGGCACAGCGCCGGCACGTACCGCACCTTCGACGGACGAGGCGGCTCCAACGGCGGCCAACAGCGTTTCGAGCCGCTGAACAGCTGGCCCGACAACGCCAACCTCGACAAGGCGCGTCGTCTGCTGTGGCCGGTCAAGGAGAAGTACGGCCGCAAGATCTCCTGGGCCGACCTGATGGTGCTGACCGGCAATGTCGCGCTCGAATCGATGGGCTTCAAGACTTTCGGCTTCGGCGGCGGCCGCATCGACGATTGGGAAGCCGAGGTGGTGAACTGGGGCGCCGAGCAGAAGTGGCTGGACGATCAGCGCTACAGCGGCGACCGCGAGCTCGCAAGTCCACTGGCGGCCGTGCAGATGGGCCTGATCTACGTGAACCCGGAAGGCCCCAACGGCAACCCGGATCCGCTCGCCGCGGCCCGCGACATCCGCGAGACGTTCCGCCGCATGGCGATGAACGATGAGGAGACTGTCGCCCTGATCGCCGGCGGGCACACGTTCGGCAAGTGCCACGGCGCCGCCAACCCCGCCGAGTACGTGGGTCGCGAGCCTGAAGGCGCCGGCATCGAGGAGCAGGGCCTGGGCTGGAAGAACAAGTTCGGCACCGGGCATTCAGGCAGCACCGTAACCAGCGGGTTGGAAGGCGCCTGGACAAAGACGCCGACGAAGTGGGACAACAACTTCTTCGAGAACCTGTTCGGCTATGAATGGGAACTGACCAAAAGCCCGGCCGGGGCGCATCAGTGGAAGCCCAAGGGCAGCGCCGGCACGGACACCGTTCCGGATGCGCACGATCCGTCAAAAAAGCACGCGCCCATGATGCTGACGACGGACCTGTCGCTGCGCATGGATCCGATCTACGGGCCGATCTCGAAGCGATTCTATGAAAACCCGGACCAGTTCGCCGACGCCTTCGCCAAGGCGTGGTTCAAACTGACGCACCGCGACATGGGCCCGGTCTCGCGGTATCTCGGCCCGCTGGTTCCCAAGGAGCCGCAGTTGTGGCAGGATCCGGTTCCCAAGGTCGATCATCCGCTGATCGGAGAGAAGGACATCGCCGACCTGAAGGCGAAACTGCTTGCCTCGGGCCTGTCCATCTCGCAACTCGTTTCCACCGCGTGGGCGTCGGCCGCAACGTTCCGCTGCACCGACAAGCGCGGCGGCGCCAACGGGGCCCGCATTCGCCTTGCCCCGCAGAAGGACTGGGCAGTCAACAATCCGGCGGAACTCGCCAAGACGTTGAAGGTGCTCGAAGGAGTGCAGCAGACGTTTAACAAGGCCCAGTCCGGCGGCAAGAAAGTCTCGCTGGCCGACGTGATCGTCCTGGGTGGGTGCGCGGCGATCGAGAAGGCTGCGAAGGATGCTGGTCACAACGTGACGGTTCCATTCGCGCCCGGCCGCACCGACGCGTCACAGGATCAGACCGACGTCGAAGCCTTCGCCGTGCTTGAGCCGACCGCGGACGGCTTCCGCAACTACTACGCTCCGGCAAATCTCCGGCTGGCGACCGAGTTGATGGTGGACCGGGCTCACATGCTGACGCTGTCCGCCCCGGAAATGACCGTGCTGGTCGGCGGGATGCGCGTCCTGGGCGCCAACACGGGCGGCAGCGAACTGGGCGTGTTCACCCGCCAGCCCGGAAAGCTGACCCACGACTTCTTCGTGAACCTGCTGGACCTGAACACCGCGTGGCAGGCCTCCGAAAAGGATGCGCACGTATTCATCGGCCGCGACCGCAAAACCGGCGAAGCCCGGTGGGCCGGCAGCGCGTGCGATCTGATCTTCGGCTCGCACTCGCAGCTTCGAGCGATCGCAGAGGTCTATGCTTGTGCTGACGCCAAGGAGAAGTTCATCCGCGATTTCGTGGCGGCATGGAACAAGGTGATGAACGCTGATCGGTTTGAGTTGGCGAAGTGAATAGCGAATAGCGAATAGCGAATAACGAATGAGGAAAAACGGAACACCAATCTGTGTTATGAGCCGCTGATTCGCGACGCGATCGGGTCAGCGCTAACTTTCAAACATGGAGGCGCCACACGACGGTGATCACCGATCACCGTCGGTGGCGCCTGCTCGCAATCCATGCCGATACGATGAACGACAGCGCCTTTGAGCTCAACATACGGGATGCGATTCAGGGGCTCTATGAGACGTTTCGATCGTATCGCGTCGAATTCCCCCTGCAGGCATGCGAGTGTTGTGTGACCGATGGCGACCAGCGGCGGATCGCGGCGGCGCCCCTCGCAGACCTTTCGGAGTTCGACATCGGCCGATACGTCTACAAGGCGGTCACGACGTTTGGCACTGTGCAGGATTTCAAGCACTTCCTGCCCCGAATCCTCGAGTTGCAGGCGCTCGATCCCAACTTCCGTGTCGGCGGCGAAATCGTCGCCGGAAAGCTGCGGTGTGCTGGATGGCCGAAATGGCGTCAGGACGAAGTCGACGCGGTCGATCGTTTTTTGCGCGCGTTCTGGCGTCATGTGCTCGAGACACCCGAGTCGACGCGCCTGATCGATGAGGCCCTGTGCATGGTAGCGCTGCTGGCCGGCGGTCTGGTTGATTATCTGGACTGCTGGTCTACCGTCCTCGACCGATCCGCCATCGCCCGGGTGCGAACGGGTGGATTCATCGGTGGCCTCTACCCGGTCGGATCGCCGCCGTCGTTCGGCGCTTTCTGGGGTCCGATCCCGGACCAGGAGGAGGAAGTGTTTGCGTGGCTGCGCAGATCAGACGTGGTCCCTCGCATTCGTCGTTCGATCGTCGAGTGGTCGCAGACACCAGATGGGGCGAAGTACGACTACGTTCTCGATCAATATGAGAACTGGCTTCAAGGCGTGGAGCCAGAGCCCCGCTGAGTCGTGTGCGGCGGCGCGGCCCGAAAACTGCACGGCAGAGCCTCCGTGCGGTTCCTTTGCTGCCTGCGCGTACTCTCCGCATTCGTTATTCGCCATTCGACATTCGCCATTCCCGCGGGTTCACCCGCGGGCCGGCATCGCCGGGTGCAGCGCCTCCGGATCCTTCGCCCAACGCCGCGCTGTCTCGACGCTGATGCGCCCGCTCGACATCAACTGCGACAGGTGGTCGTCCAGGCTGAGCATGCCGTCGCGACGGCCGGTCTGGATGGCGGACTCGATGGAGTCGATCTTGCCGAACCGGATGCCGATGCGCACCGGCTGATTGACGAACATCGCCTCCATCGCCAGCACGCGCTTCAACTCTCCCTCGACCGGCGGGATCAGGTGCTGGCTGACGACCGCCCGCAGTGACAGCGAAAGCTGCACACGCACGTCGTCGTGCGCTTCGTGTGGGAAGAGGTCCACGAAGCGGGTGACGGCGCCTTTGGCGTCCTTGGTGTGCATCGTGGTCAGGATCAGGTGGCCGGTCTCGGCGGCGCTGAGCGCCATCTGGGCGGTCTCGCGGTCGCGAATCTCGCCGACCTGAATCACGTCCGGGTCCTGCCGCAGGCCGTACTTGAGGCCGTCGTAGAACGAATCCACGTCGCGGCCGACCTCGCGCTGAGTAATCATCGTCGTGCTGATGCGCGGGTGGACGTATTCGACCGGCTCCTCGACCGTCAGCACGCGCAGGCCGCCTTCCTGGTTGAGCAGGTTGACCATCGCCGCCAGCGTGGTCGTCTTGCCGGAGCCGGTGACGCCCGTGATGATGACCAGCCCGTTGGTCATGTGAACCAGCCGCTGGGCCAGCTCGCGCGGGAAGCCCATCCACTCGAATGTCGGAATCTGCACCGGCACGACTCGCAGGCAGGCGCAGATCTGGCTTTGCGAATAGAAGATGTTGGCGCGAAAGCGGCGTTTGACGCCCTGATGCTCGAGCGAGATGGAAAAGTCGAAGTTCTTCTGGGCGTCCAAGCGCGCGATGACGGCGTCCGGGGCGACGCCCTCGATCATCCGCCGCACCTCCGCCTCTTCCAGCGCGTGGTCCTCTACGGCCGTGAGCCGCCCGTGCAGCCGCATCGTGGGTGCGTAGCCCGGCACAAGGTGAATATCGGACGCCTCGCGGTCGACCGCGCTGTGCATCAGCCCGGTCACCCGGCGATAACTTGTCTCCATTACGTCGCTCATGTCGCAACCTCGCCAGGCGGGGCCGCGGCGCATTCGCACCGGACGGGGATTCTCCGCCTGCCGCCCCTTGTATCGCCCCCGAGGCGGCCGGGTTGCAACGACATGCGGCACTGACGTTTCAGCGGGACACGGACGGGCAGCGGTGTGCAGCCGGAACCCCGGTGTGGCCCCGGTTTCCAACCGGTGAACTCCCGCATGAATGTCGAAGATCCGCCTGCGGCGGACCGGGGCTGTGGGCTTAACGCCCTCCCACGCCGCGCGGACGGCGCAGCTTGATCTTCATGTCGCGGTGGGGCGCGCGCTGCCCGTCCAGCACTTTCATGGCCTTCTTGATGTCCGGCACCTTGAAGACCGCGACCGCCCGGCCGTTGGCGGCGCCCGTCGTGCAGTACAGGTAGCTGACGTTCACTTTCGCCCCCGCCAGCCGGTCGCAGATGTCGGCCACGGCGCCCGGCTTGTTCGACAGCGGCACCGACAGCACGTCGGTCTCCGTCACCGGCACGTTCAACTTCTGCAAGACCTGCCGGGCGTTGTCGGACTCGTCCGTGATCATGCGGAGCACGCCGTGCTCGGCTGCGTCCATCAGCGACAGGGCCGAGATGTTCACCTTCGCCTTGGCCAAAGCGCGGAAAATCTGCGACAGCACCCCCGCCTTGTTGGCGAGGAACACGGAGTATTGGACGACCTTTTGCATGGACTATCTCCGACCGAAGTGTTTTGGCGCGGCCGCCAAGCCCCCGGCGGCGTCCGGCCGACGCCGCCGACCGGGTCCGGCAGCCCCCGCCGGACTTACGAGTTGTCGAACGGCCGCCACGCGCGTGTTACGCGAACGGCGCCCAGCGCGCTCAGACACAGCAGCATCGGTCCCATCGACGCGAAGCCGCAGTACGTGGCCTGCGCCTTCGGACCCTCGTTACGAACCGGCGGGCGACCGTCGTTGTCGTTACCGGGCGACCCGCCGCCGTTGTCGTTGCCGTTGCCATTATCGTTTGTGTTGCCGTTGTCGTTGCTGTTCCCGTTGTCGTTGCCGTTGCCACCTCCGCCGGAACCCTCCACCTCGATGTCCAGCGTATCGGCTGCGACGTCTCCGGCGAAGACCGAGTATTCACGCGGCGACGTGATGCCGGCGAGGATGCGCAGCCCCTCGTCCACGTTGTCCTCATCGGCCGCGTCTTCGCCGGAGACGTCGAGCGTCCCGTCGTCGTCGGCGATCAGCGTCAACCGCCCGATGCGGACGGGCGCCTGTGACAGCTCGAGCATGTTCCCGACGCCGATGTAGTTTGCCCGAACGATGGGGCCATCGCTCTCGAGAAAGTAGTTGGCGGGGAAGCCCAGTTCGGCCAGCAGCCACTCGTAACCGGTCAGCTCCAGTCCGTCATCGGAGTCCCGGAAGTCGAACTGAATCGACCGGACCTCGCCGAGCGGATCGTCGTCCTCCGTGACCGCCAGGAATACCTCCACGGTCACCTCCGTCCCCGCTTCCACGGGGCCGTCCACCGGGTTGGCGCCGACGCGCGCCTCGAGCGTGACCAGGATGTCGGCAACGGCGCTGCCGCACATCGCCAGGCCGAACACAAGGGCGAGCAACCAGAGCCAGCGGGACATCAAGAACTCCCTCCAGGATGATAGACCGGTCGGTGGCGGTCGGCACGCCGCCGCGCAACGACACACAATATCGCCAATCGCGGCGCTGTCCAGAAGCTGGACGGATGACCCGAGCCAGCGGAAAGGCCGGGTGAACCGGAGATTGAGCGCATCTGCGGCTGGCGACGCTTGCGCGAGCCGCCGGCGCGGCAGCCGCGTCGATGCAGGAATACGACGCCTCCGGACGGCCGAGGGCCGCATCCACCCCGGACCGCCTCACGCAAGCCAGCACAGAGAGCGGCAATGCGTGGGCACCACCCGGCCGCGTTGTCGCGGTCGCGCCGCGGCCGTATAACGGTTCCATGCGTCCCGCGACCATCCTCGTCCTCGACTTCGGCGGCCAGTACGTCCAACTCATCGCCCGCCGCATCCGCGAGCAGCACGTCCACAGCCTGATCGTCGCCCCGGAGATCACGGCCGCGCAGGCGCGCGAGCTGAACGCCGTCGGCTTCGTCCTCTCCGGCGGGCCGAACAGCGTGTACGACAATGGCGCGCCTCACTGCCGGGCGGAAGTCTTCGACATGGGCCTGCCTATCCTGGGCATCTGCTACGGGCTGCAACTCGCCTGCCACATGCTCGGCGGAAAGGTCAGCGCCACACCGACCCGCGAGTACGGCCGCACCCGGCTCGAAGTCACCGATCCTGAGTCGTTCCTGGCGCACGTGCCATCGCCGACGACCGTGTGGATGAGCCACGGCGACATCGTCAGCGAGATGTCCGCCGAGTTTCTGCCCGTCGGCGGCACGCCGACCTGTCCCTACGCGGCCGTGCGGCATCGCGACCGACCGTTCATCGGCGTGCAGTTTCACCCGGAAGTGACCCACACGCCCTGCGGTCCGCAGATCTTCCGCAACTTCCTTTACGACGTGTGCGGCTGCGAGGGTGACTGGAAAGTCGGCAACGTCACCGAGCACCTGATCGACGGCATCCGCCGGCAGGTCGGCCCCGAGTCGCGTGTCATCTGCGGCCTGTCCGGCGGCGTGGACAGCAGCGTCGCGGCAGCGCTGATCCATCGAGCCATCGGCGATCGGCTCACCTGCATCTTCGTCGACAATGGCCTGATGCGCAATCGCGAGGTCGAGCTTGTCGAAGCGACCTTCCATGAGCACTTTCACATCGACCTGCGCGTCGCCGATGCGGCCGACCGGTTCCTGGCGCGGCTTGATGGCGTGGTCGATCCGCAGGAGAAGCGACGCATCATCGGACATGAGTTCATCGAGGTCTTCAAGGCGGAAGCGGCGTCAATCGAAGGCGCAAAGTTCCTCGCCCAGGGCACGCTCTACCCGGACGTGATCGAATCCGGCCACGGCCACGCCGGCAAGACGGCCAACATCAAACTGCACCACAACGTCGGCGGCCTGCCGAAGGAACTCGGCTTCGAACTGGTCGAACCGTTGCGAGACCTGTTTAAGGATGAAGTGCGGCGCGTGGGCGAACACCTCGGCCTGCCGCCGGAAATCGTCTGGCGGCATCCGTTCCCCGGCCCGGGCCTGGCGGTGCGGGTGATGGGGGCGGTGACGCGCGAGCGGCTGGCGATCCTGCGGGCGGCGGACGACATCATTCTGGAAGAGGTCCGCGCGGCCGGCTGGTACAACAAAATCGCCCAGGCGTTCGGCGTGCTGCTGCCGGTCTCGACGGTGGGCGTGATGGGCGACGGGCGGACTTACGCCGGCCAGCACGTCATCGCGGTCCGCTTCGTAGAAAGCGCCGACTTCATGACCGCCGACTGGGTCCACGTGGACTACGAGGTGCTCGCCCGCATCTCCACACGCGTCATCAACGAAGTCAACGGCGTCAACCGCGTCGTCTATGATGTGTCATCCAAACCGCCTGCGACAATTGAGTGGGAGTAGGAAGGCACGAAGGCACAGGGGCACGAAAGCACATCCGCTCAAAGAACCCGTGACGTCGAACCTCAGCGACTTCTCACACCTGTCCACTCCATGTCTTCCTTAGCGCCTTCGCACCTTAGCGCCTTTGCGTTGATTTCTTCCCACCCAGCGCCATCCCCCGCCTCACTTCCCCCCGAAGCAGTACACCAGCCCGTCCTCAGTCGAGATCACCATGCGTCCTTCTGCCACCGCCGGCGAAGCGGAAAAAGACGAGCCGCTATCAAATCGCCACACTTCCTTGCCTGTCGCCAGTTCCACCGCGTAAATGTTGCCGTCATAGGACGCGAAGAACACCCGATCGCCGACGATCACCGGCGACGTTTCCACGCGCCCGCGCGTCTCGAATCGCCACCGCTGCTTGCCGGTCGCCGGATCGAGCGAACGGACGAACTTGTCCCGCCCGCCGACGACGACGTGCCCGTCCGTCACCGCACACGACGACATGTATGGAAACTCACGATCGGCATCCGTGTGCGTCCACATGATACGCGACGATTTCCAGTCCATGCCCAGCACCGTGTTGCCCATCGTCCCCACGAAGGCCGCGGAACCCAGCACCGCGGCCGACGCACCGGAGACGCCCGCCATGCTGACCTTGGAAACGGATTTGCCATCTTCGATATCCAATACGTGCAGATACTCGTCGCACCCGGCCGCAATCACCCGCCCCTCCGCGATGGCCGGCGTGCCATGAACCCGGCCCGCCGTTTCGAACTTCCACAGCAGCTTGCCGTCGGCCGGGTTCACGCAGTACACGAAACCATCGTACGAGCCGAAAACCGCGCGCTCGCCGACGACGTTGGTTGCGGAGATGATTTCGCCATCCGTCTTGAAGGACCACCGCTCCTCGCCCGACGCCGCCGCGACGGCGTGAAGGACGGCCGCGCCGTCACCGAAGATCACCAGATCGCGGTAGATCGTCGGCGAAGATCGCACCGCCTCGGACGTTTTGAACGTCCACCTCTGCTTACCCGATGCCAGATCCAGGGCGTAGAGGTGGCCGTCATCGCAGCCCACGTAGACCTTCCCGCCGGCGATCGCGGCCGTGGAGACGATCACGTCCGGCGCCTCGAACGTCCATAGGACATCGAGCTTGTCAGGCAACGGCGAAACAGCGACGCCGGTCTGCTGCGGGTTACCGCGAAAGACCGGCCACGTGTGGGCATCGGCCCGAACGGCGTCGGCGTTCTTGGGCTCTGCAACGCCGTCCGCCTGCCCGGTCTGGGCAACGGCGCCATGCGCGGCGATGCTGAAACAACAGGCGAGGCTCGCCAGCGCGGCTTCCCGGCTCAACCCGGTTCGACGTTGTCTGCTCGACATTCCAGGCCTCCTCGAGGGGCAATCCAGGATCATTGTAGAACGTACGGCGGCCGCCGGCCCCAACCAAAGGCCAAACGGAAGGAAGCGAGAAACGCGGGGGTTAGCGAGTGGGTGGCAGAGGAGTAGTTGAACGCCTGGTCGTTCTTCCCTGACTCCCTGACTCCCTGACTCCCTGCGTACCGATCATGATCGCAGTTGCTTGCGAAACATCCGCGCATAGTGGCAACACGTCGCGTCGTCAGAATCTATGCACCCTGCGGGGCGCCGTCCGCCGCTTCCTCGATCTGCTCGACCTCCGCCTCGGTCGGCATGTGGTACGACCCGAGCAGCAGGATCAGGCCGCCGGGCAGCGACGCGGTCAATTGCACCAGCCGGACGGCCAGCGCCAGACACACGATTGCGTTGATCGAAGCATACGGCGCGAACATCTGCTTGTACGCCAGTTCCATCGTCCCCATGCCCTGAGGCGCAATCGGAATCGCCGCGACCACCGCCCCGGCGCCGAAGAACGCGTAGCAGTCGAAAACGTCGCGGATGCTGTGAATGTCGAAATGCAGAGCGAACGCGGAGAGCAGGTAGGAGCCGGTGCAGAACATCTGCAACAGGACGGTCGCAAGAATCGACAGGAGCGTCAGCCACCGGCGCTCCCAGCAGTTCAGCGCGACGCGGTCGATGCGGCGAAAGTACTCCACCTTGGGAATGCGGTTGATCAGCCCGAGCGGCGCCAGTCGGCGGGTCGCCGGCGAGAGGTACACGAACGCACCCACGGCCGTAATGGCGAGGACGGCCCAGGTGATGTACTTCAACTGGGCGACAAGTCCGCCGGTGCCGGACAGCGTGAGGAGCAGGGCGACCATCATCAGCAGCCCCAGCAGTCCTACCACTCGATCAAGCAGTACGGTCAGCACCGCTTCCGTCCGCCGGTCCGTGTGGCGGGCTACCTGGAACATCTTGAAGAAGTCGCCGGCCGTCGAGCCGATCGCGAAGACGAAGTTCAGGAAGTTGCCGATCCAGCAGAGTTTCGTCGACTCCCAGTAGCCGATCCGGATCGACTGCGCCCGCAGCATCCACTGGAACCGCTTCCCCTGCAGCAGGGTTCCGGGGAAGAAGACGATCACCGCGACGGCGATCATCCACAACTCGGCCTGCCGGAACACGGTGTAGATGCCGTACTGGATGGCCGGCTGGCCGTCCTGCTCCGCGACATCCTGCGGCGCGATGGTGCGGACCGATCCGTCCGCCTCGGTCAGCGTGTAAGGCCCGTCGCCCTCCAGCCGGCCTTCATACGTCGTGATGCCCTGGTCGGACACGACGCCGATCGAGTCGCTCCAGGTAATCTGACTGATCAGATAGGCCAGCGCGCTGATGCACACGACGAGGCGGATGCCGTTCTTGAGCCACGCCTTACGTTTGTTCTTCGCACTCAAACAGAACCACCCCGCTCAGAACCGGCCCACTGTGACCGGGCCGGCCGTCGTGCCGTCCGCGGCCGCGGCTTCACGTCACTCCGTTGGCGTTGGATACCCGTGTTCCCCCCGCCTGACAACCGGTCGAAAGGGCGGACTCCGCATTCGCCTCCGATGTTATCGGGCGGGCCGGCACGCCGATCGAGTCCCCGGTGTCAGGATCCGCCCGGCCTCGGCGGTCGCGGTTGACGCAGCAGCGCCAGGCTCGTCCTCCAGCGCCGCCGGGCGAAACCGCTGTGCCAGCGAGAGCACGTCGCTCGGACGCAGCGGCGTGGATGGGTCATACCGCGTGGCCCGGACCCGCCGACCGAACTCCTGCCCGAGCCAGTTCGCCCAGATGTCCTTCCAGTTGAAGCCCACCCCCCAGCCGAACCAGCTTCGGATTTCGCCGACGATCTCCCAACCGAACCCGTTGAACTCCGCCATCGGGACGAGCCGGTCGAAATCGTGGTAGGCCCACATCGCGTGGGCAAAGAAGTGCCCCGTCTTGTCGTCCGGCTCCAGCATTCCGTCCGCACACAGACCCGTGCTGAACGGGTGGTTCAGCTTTGCCCCTTCCTGCACCGCCAGCATCCCCAGAAGGTCGAGAGCCTCGACGTTGCTGCCGGTGATGATGCACGCCTGACGCCAGATCGCGTCGACCCGCTCCGGGCCGCGCTCGGTCGCCAGATAGTCCGCGTCGTGCCGCATGTAACACTCGATCAGCGGTCGCTTCGGGTGCGCACACCCGACTGGAATAATCAACAGCCATGCAATCACGAGGAGTTGCGGCTTCCGTGAGCACACGCCCGCCGCGTGACGTCGCCGCCCGCGCCTCACGGCCGCCCCCATCCGCTTGTGATCGTTTGCCACCGCCGTTATCACGCTCGGCCTTGTATCGAGCCAACGACGGATTGCAATCGGAACGCACGAGCATCGCGCGGACACCGGGTGCAGCCCCGAAAGAAGCGCCCACGATTTCAGCGATTTTACTTGATCGTGACGACTTGGAACGGGTAAGCTCCCCGTGCGTATCGGTCGTCGCTGCGCCGGTTCGGGGCGCCGGCGGCCGATGGATTTCCCGCCCAACCGTTCCAGAGGAGGACAACCGATGACCACCTGCACCTGTGTGCCCGCGCGCGCGCATGGCCGACAGATCGATCAGCCCCGATCGAAGGGAGCGCCGCTGTGCCTCGCCGTCGGCGTGATCGCGGCCCTCGCGTGGCAGGGTCGAGCCGTCGCCCAGGATGGCTGCCGCGGTAAGGAACAGGTCTCGACCAAGTGCAGCGTCCGCGATGACCTTGCCCGAAAGGTCACCGTCAAATTGAAGAAGGGCGTCGGTGACACGGAATACACCTGTGTGCTCGACACGGGCCACCGTCAGAGCCGTACGACCTCCTCAAAGGGGAAGACGAAGTTCAAGTTCCGGTTCCCGCGGAATGAGCAGCCGGCGTGTGGCACGCACGCGGCCTCCGTCGGCATCGACGACGGTGGATTTGAGGAATGCGCCTCCGCCGACGTCGCGTGCGAATGCGAAGTCGCGTGCCAGACGATGGACGTAAGCGGGTTTGTGACCCAGGACGAACTCAACCTGCGGCACCTCCGGGAAGGCGAGCAAATCTGGCGTTCGGATACGACCTGGATCGAGTGGGACGGCGTCAGCCGCTGGCAGGGCCACCGCAACGATGCCGGCCGCGTCGCCTTCTGTGACGCGCCGAACGGCGACCCCGGCGAGGGACCGTGGGATTGCCCATCGTGGCGAGAGTGGCGCGGCAGTCAGGGCGGATGGGTCGTGGTTCCCGCCCGCTTCGAGTGCATCGACTGATCGCACCCGCCGGTCCACGGCAACCGGGAGAGATCCTCCCGCGGATCGCCGCGGCCTGATACACCGAATGCCGGCCCCGCACGCGGGGTCGGCATTCTTCCTGTCGAGCACAAAACCCACACCCCCAAGGGGACTCGAACCCCTGTCTTCAGGATGAGAACCTGATATCCTGGGCCACTAGACGATGGGGGCCACTGCTGAACTCGGCCGGAGGCCCTCGACGGGGCGATCGGCCTGTCCTGGCCCGCAATCCTATGCCTGCACGGGTGAAAGTCAAACCGGGTCCAGACGTCTCGGCCGTCGCCCGCAGGGCCGCGCGGGCGTCCGAACGCTCGGAACGTCCGCGATAATCGGGCGAACCGGCCTCGCCGCCGCGGCCGGACCGCGGCCGTGGAATCCGCCTGATGATTCTTGACAGCCCGGCGACCGGGCGCAAGAATCCGGGTTCGCGAGAGTGCGACGGCGGCGGCCATACGATTTTTCCTCCCGCCGCCGGGGAGGGGTTCGCACGGGCGTTTCGGACGAGCGCCTGACGGAAGCGGCGCCGACTCAGCGGCGGATGCCGGCAACACAAACCGCGCAGACACCGGACACGGCAATCAGCGCACACAACAGACTCGACGGAGGTCGCAACGCATGGCGAGAGCTACACAACAGGGCAGCGGTTACATCATCGGGATGATCGTCTTCGGCCTGCTCTGGGCGACGGCCACGGTGTTTCTGGTCGTGCTCTACACAGACCAGGAGGAACTCCGCTCATCTCGCGACGCCGCGATTGCGGACAAGGAGCGCGCCGTGACCGCTGGGGAAGAGCGCAGCATCGCGCTCGCCAAGGAAGCCAAGCGCGGCGGTCCGACGATCGTCGGCCTGCTGGAAGCAGCCCGTGCTCAGACCGCCGAAATCGCCATCGGCGATCCGGCCGCGGACGCCGGCGTCGTGCGGCAGAAGCGCGACGAACTGATCGGTCGCATTAAAGACCAGATCTCCCGCATGAGCGGGAACGACCCCACCCTGGCGACCGAGGCCGCCAAGTTCGACGGCGCCTCGATGATGTACGCCACGGAAGGGCTGTTCCGCCTGCTTCAGACGGAGCACGATCTGCGCGTCGAGGCGCAGCAGCGGGCCGACAGCCTCAATACCAGGCTCGATGAGGCCATCGCTGCCAACACGGCGCAGAAGGCTGACTTTGACCAGCGGGCCTCCGCCATGCAGGCCAAGCTGGCCGACATCGAACAAAGCCGCGATCAGTATCGCACCGAGCGCGACGCCAAGATCGGCGAACTCGAAAAGCAGTACGAAGATCTGCGCAACGACTGCACCGCGACCATCACGGCCGAGCGCCAGAAGAAGCTCGATCTCGAACAGCAGAAGGCCGAGATGCTGGCCCGCTACACGGAACTGCAGAACAAGCTCGGCAACCTCCAGGTCTCGCCCGCCCAGCTCGCCACCGCCCGCAACGGCGATGGCGTCATTCTCACGGCCGTGCCGGGGGACGAGGCCGTCTATATCGACCTCGGTCGCCGCGACTCGCTGATCCTCGGCATGAGGTTCGCGGTCTACTCATCCAAGACCGGCATCCCGGCGGACGGCCGGGCGAAAGCCAGCATCCGCGTCGAATCGGTGTCCGACACCTCGGCCGAGTGCAAGATCCTCTGGGTCGCACCGCACGAGGTCATTCTGGAGGGCGACCTGGTTGCCAACCCCATCTACGAGCGCGATCGTAGCCTGACCTTCGTCGTCGTGGGAGACTTCGACGTAGATTCCAATGGCGAACTCGACCCCGACGGCCCCAGCCGGATCGAGGCGCTCGTGAAGAACTGGGGCGGCCGCGTCGTCGACGACGTGACGGCGCTGACGGATTTCGTCGTCGTCGGTGTGCCGCCGACCGGCCCGAAGATGGCCGGCGACGTGTCGCCCGAACTTCAAGGTCGTCGTGAAGCGGCGCAGCGGCGGCTCGCCCGCTACAACGAGATCGTCGAGGGCGCCAAGACGCTCTCGATCCCCATGATGCCGCAGCAGGTGTTCAAGAACTTCCTCGGCTACGGCCCCGGCGGCACGGTGCTGACGTCACGCTGACGCCGCAACTGTGAGCGGGCGCTCCTGCGCCGGCCGCATAAACGAACGAACGCAACGCAACAGGCTCCGCCGCGCGGCGGAGCCTTTTTCGTTGGGTTGGCAACGCCACAGACATGATCGGCGCAGGCGGACAATACGCCTCCAGTCCCGTGCATGACGCTCGCTGAGCACACCGTGAGCAATTGACCCCACGGTCGATCGAGTGAAATTCTGTTTCCATCAGGGTCAATTCGGTGTACCATTTCGGGTGAGAGGCCGCCGTGGCTGGGGCACTTCCTACCTTTGCCCTTACACGCCCTGGTTTACGACGGCCCCTCTTTATTGAGCGGTTTACCTTCGGGATGCCCCGGAGTTTCAGGCGGATGGTTCCCAACCCGGGCGTCCGCCTGCTTCATTGAGACAGGCCGGGCGCAATACGCCGGTCACCGTCGCCGCTCACGGATTCATCGAGGATGCGGGCATGACGAGAGTCGCATGCGCATGCGGCGCCGCGCATCGCTTCGACGACGCGGCGGTCGGACGCAAGGCGCGCTGCAAGGCGTGCGGCGCGGTCTTTACGATCGTGGCTGAGGACGGGCTCATTCCCCTGGCCGGCGCGGCCATTGCCGCAGATGAAGCCGCCGCGGCCGCGACCCACGCGAGAGCGCACGAGCGGGCACAAACGCCGCTGCTGGGTCCGGGCGAAGCGCGCTTCGATCAACGCGACGAGGACCGCTTTCCGGGCATGGCCACCGTTGTCATGCCGGGCCGAGGGTTGAACGGCCGCTACGTGCGCGCCGTCGGCTGGGCGTTCCTGTTCTTCACCGTGCCCTCCAACCTCTTCACGCTGATCGTCCTGTCGGCGCTCATTGCGCTGAAAGTCTTCCAGGCTTTCGCGGGATGCTGGGGACTGATCGCCGGGCTCATCCTCGAGGGGTGGATCGCCGCGTTCAGCCTGAACGTCGTTCTAAGCGCGGCCAACGGCGAAGAGGATCTGCCGCCGATCACGCTCATGGAGGGATTCATGGAGGGCATCGTCGTGCCCTTCTTCAAGTATCTGGCCGTCTGGGTGATCAGCATGGCGCCCGCCATGCTCTACTTCAGCCTGGTCATCGCGGCGTCGCCGCAGGTCGGCCCGGGCATGACGATCGCGAATTACATCGACGGCGCGGCGCAATACGGCGGCTTCGGCGGGCTGCTGGATGCGCTCTTCCAGGGGCCGGAACTTCTCCTCTTTCTGCTGCTGTTTGCCGGCGGCCTGTTCATCCTGCCGATCCTGCTGCTGGTGGTCGCAGTGGGTGGATTCGGCGCCCTCGTTCGCGTCGACCTCATGGCCGCGACGATCGTCAGGACGCTGCCCGGCTACGTCCTCTGCGCAACCCTCGTCATCGCCGCCGCCGCCGTGCCCCTTGCAGTGTCCTTCCTGATGCGGCTGGTTCAGCCATCCATTGGCACCCTGGATTTCGTGGCCGCCGGCGTCCGCGCGTACGCCACGGTCGTCGCGATGATGGCCGTCGGGCTGCACTATCACCATTACAAGGAACGGTACGCGTGGGATTGGGGATAGCACGACCACCCACGATCATCGCCGCGGCGGGGCGCACCGGGTCGGCATTGAAAGCGTCCTCCCGCAGCGGCGGGCTGCCTGGAATCACCATCCTGTGATAGCGGTATTCGAGTAGCGCTGCTGCGCCGCGCGGGAATCCGTCTCATTCACTTGGCACTGAACTTGGCTTTCGGTCCTGCGGCCGGAGCGCTCCCGCGGGGGTGGCGTCATGCACCGGTCTTACTCATCCCATGCTGTTTATGACCGAAGTGTGTCACTTCGCTGCCGCAGGCCGCGCGGGTGCGGGCGTGTTTCACGGCTGCGCCGAAAACTTCAACGCCGTGATGTAGAGGATTTCAACCACGTCGCAGAAGTTGCGCCCGCGGGGCGGTGACCTGCGAGTGATGTGTACAGATTACTCGTCGCCGGTGAAGCGGTTCTGGAACTCGGCGAAGTCGCGCAGGTCCGTGTCTGTGTCGCCGTCGAAGTCGGCAAAGCGACAGCCGGGGCCGGCGTCCGTCTCCGGCCCGCTCTGCGAGAGACACTCGTGAACGAAGTAGTAGTCAAACAGGTCTCGGTCGTCGTCGCTGTCGTAATCGCCGGAGGCGTCTTGGGGGATGCGGCCGTAGCGTATGTAATCCCAAGAGCTTGTGCTTTCAAGATACCACGACTTGGCGCGGAAGTTGATATTGGAATCGTCGCTGGGGAACTGGCCTTCCGGAACCCCCTCATCGATGGTTTCGCCATCTATATACCAGACGTAACGATGTTCTCCGAACAGCTCTATGCGGTATCGATGGAAGGTGTCCGGTTGGATGCTGTTCCAAAGGATGGGGAACTCCGGATCGCGGATGAACCGGACGAGATCCCTGGAGATAGTGACGTGGTACAAGACCCCGGAACGGCCACCCATCGTCAGCGCTGCCGGCGCGACCCCGTCGATCTCGGAACGATTGCCGTCCGTTTTCATCGACCACTCGACGAAGAACTCGGACCCGTGCTGAAATTCGGCCAAGGAGCGAGAGAATGTCTCGCGATCCCCATTCGGGGGCGGTCCACATTGACCGGGGCGAACGTGTTGAATGTATAGACCGCCCTCAAGTCGGCGTTCGGGAAGGCAGAAGGTACTGCGTTCCCAGCCCACTGATTCAGGAAAGGAGGTCGCTTCAAATGAGACAACTTGGGAGCTCACGATCGCCCCCTCAGTAAGTAGCAGCAGAATGACCGGAAGTGATCTAACCATGATCTTTGGTTTTCCTGGACTGGAAACCGATGAGTCCGTCCGATGTCTGCATCCGTCGGAGGGATTCTACCTGACCTTTTGGCATGATGCAATAGGAATTGAAAATGAAGTGTGAATGTTACTGGTTGACCGGCATGAGCGGATTGGCTGCCCTGTTGAGCACTCTTGGTGCTGAGGCATGCTTTGCCGATGACGTGTGTCCGGAGAATCCCGGCGGCACCGAGATTTGCGTCGCGTGGGGCGAGATGGACGACCCGGAGGAGGAAATCGACTTCACGGTCGACTACCAATGCGAGGGCTGCGACACCGCGCCCGAGGTCGAGCTGCGGACTGGCAGCGACACTTGGCGTGTCTGGTCCATCGCTGATGGCGGCGGTGTGGGCAACATCGGCAAGTTGGAAGCCTTCGGGGCGGACGACTACAGCGTACGCATCATCAAGGTGGTCGGCGCGACCGAATTTCCCGGGGCGGCGAACGTCGGCCTGCTTGACCTCGACCCGAGCAACGCCGCCAACTACTCCAGCCTGGGCGGCGGGATCATCACCGGCGACCTGACCGGCGACCTGTCCCTGCAACGCTCGAGCGGCGATGCCGGCGGCACGGCCAACGGGTTCGTCATCGGCGGCGACGTCTACGGCGACATCACCGCCCCCTACGCCGGCAACGTGACCATCGGCAGCAACGTCGGCTGCGCTGCCCCAAAGGGGCGCAACATATCAGCCCAGGGCAGAGCGAAGCGCCGCCCTGGGTCACTCGGATTGGAGGCAAGAAGCCCTGAAGGGGCGCGACACGCGAGCTGGCAAACCTGTTTCGCCCCTTCAGGGCTTGTTTCACAAAGGGTCATCGTTACCCAGGGCGTTGCCCTGGGCTGACATGTTTCGCCCCTTCGGGGCAGTCGCGTTCCGCGCGCCCACCTTGGTGTTTTGACATATCGACTTCGTGGTCGCGCGAATCGTACGAGCGGTGTGTCGCAAGAGGCATCTGCGTACCGGCCGCACCTACCGATATCACATGAAGGACTCCGCCTTCTTCGCCGGAGGCGGCTGCGTGCGCGCGGAGGTCTCACGCTTTCGAGCGACGTCATGGGAGATAACACGGAAGGCGCCGTCATCGGTCTCAACAAGCTGCGCGCCTATGGACGCAACCTGATCGACGGTCCGTGCCAGGGTGACATCTCCATCGCCAAGGGCGCAAATGCCACCTCAGTGATACTATCATGATCCTCAGGGCCGAGGACTGAACCACATAGCCACGGCGAGCGTACGGAAAAGAAACGGGGCGTTCGCGCGACGCTGAATTGCACGATCGACAGGCACGGGCAAACCCGATGGCCGGCCGATCCCCAGCAGCGCGAACGCCCCCGTATTCGTAGGTGCCGCAGCCTCCCTCCGCGGACAATGCCGCGCGGGCGGACGGCGGACTTCAACCTCCCGCTCAGGCCGCCAGATATCCTTCCATCAGGGCGAGCTTGATCTTGCCCAGGGCCTTGTTCTGGATCTGCCGCACGCGTTCCTTGGTGACGCCGATGATGTGGCCCACCTCTTCGAGCGTCTTGGACTTGTGCGTGGCGGCGTCGGCGCGGCCGATGGCGAACCGCTCCATGATCACCGTCCGCTCCACGTCGCTGAGGCCGGCGCTGTTGCGCAGCAGGATCCGCTTGACCTCTTCCACGCAGTCGACCCGCTCCGACTCGCGGCGCTGGTCGATGAAGTCGCTCTGCTCCACGGCCGGGTCGAACTCGGTCGGGAAGACCTGGCGATACCGGCTCAGCCGCATGGCGACCCGCGAGAAGCTCTTGAGGATCGCGCGGCACGAGTACGTGCTGAACTTGAACCCGCGCGAGCAGTCGAACTTCTCGACGCTGCGCAGCAGGGCCATGTTGCCCTCGCTGACCAGTTCGTTCACGTCGATGCTGGTCAGGCGGGTTCGCTTGGCCATGGCCAGCACCAGGGGCATGTTCATCTCGACGATGAAGCTGCGCATGTCGAGCGCGCGGCGGCCCCAGGCCAGCAGGTGGCGAACCGCCTGCGGCGTCATCCGCCGGCCGGCGTGTGACTGGACCAGGTCGGCGCAGCGCATGCGGGCGTAGTTGTAACGCTTGAAGGCCAACTGCTCCTCGGCCGTGGTCATCGCCACGATCTGGTGCGGGTCGCCGCAGCGGTCCGACACCGGCTCGGGCGCGGTGAACCGCGGCAGGGGGCCGTCGCTGAACGCCGCCCGCGCGCCGAACAGCGCCCGCTCAGCGTCGCGGTCGTCGAACTCGGGGTGGGGCACGAAGTCCGGCGGCTCCTGCAGGAGCGTCGCGAGCATCGCGCGATCCTCCTCGCAGAGGCGACGGAGCGTACCGATGGCCGGCGGAAGGGCCGCATGTGTGGCGGCACGAGCCTCCTCGGGTCGTTCGATCACTGCCGGTGCTGACATGACTGCGTCCTCCACGCAGACCGGGCCCAAGGCCCCCAGGGTCTGCCCCAACGATTTGGTACACCCGGCAGCGGCGTTGGGTTCACGAATTCGACCACGAATTCGACCACCGCGGGGCGGCTCTCAATGCGAGCCTGCGGCGCGCTCTCCGAGAGCGCAACAGAAACCAGTTGTCGGGGAGAAGTCAGTGCGGGGAAACGCTCACTCCACCTCAGTATACAACAACCCATGTGTCCAGGCAAACGTCGTGAGGCATAAACCGACGGAGAATTCGCGGACGGCAGACAACTTAATACAGCTCCGGGGGCGGCAGGGGCCTGCGGAGGGCGGGGAGGAGGCCCGGCAGGGGGGCCGGGGGGCTATTCGAACCGCAGGGCCTCGATCGGGTCGAGCCGGGCGGCGGACATGGCCGGGTACATGCCGAAGAAGATGCCCACGAACACCGACAGCCCGAAGCTGACCAGCACCGACCAGGGCTGGACGATCGTCTCCCAGTCCGCCAGGTGGTTGACCACCTGGGCGCTGGCCCACCCCAGGGCGACGCCGAGGATCCCCCCGCCCGTCGAGAGGACGACCGTCTCGATCAGAAACTGAGACGTGATGTCGCGCCGCTTGGCCCCCAGGGCGCGGCGGATGCCGATCTCCCGCGTCCGCTCGGTGACGGTCGCCAGCATGATGTTCATGATGCCGATCCCGCCGACCAGCAGCGAAATCCCGGCGATGAACCCCAGCAGCAACTGGTTGTTCCGCTTCTTCTGCTCCGCCAGCTTGAGCCGGGCGAGGGGCACCTTGATGTCGTAGTCGATCTGCCGGTGATTGCGGACGAAGATCCGCTCGATCATCTCGGAGACCGGCAGCACCGTCTCCAGCGAGTCGGCCGTGATGTAGACGTTCGACACCTGCGTCTTGGTCATCTCGCGGGAGCCGGCGGATCGGCGGACGAGCATGTCGCCGAACTGCGACCGCGACGTGGAGAGCGGAATGAGGATCTCCCGGTTAAGGTCGCGCTCTTCGACGCCGCGCTCGGGCGCGCCGGCCGTCTGGATGCGCTGGAGCACGCCGACCACCGTAAAGGGCACGGCCGTGGGATAGACCTCGACCAGGATGGACTCCCCCAGCGGATCGCTGAAGCTGAACAGTTCGCGCCGCACCTCGTCGCCGATGACGCAGACGTTCTTGCGCTCCGCGATATCCACCTCCGTCAGGCGACGACCGGACGCGACGTCGATGTTGACCGTCTCGAAGAAATCCGGCTCGGTCCCCAGAACCGACGTGGTCATCCGGCGATCCTGACGGCGGACGGACTCGGACACCTTTTTGAGCGGCACGATTCGATCAACGTGCGGAATCGTGGACTGGATCAGGTCGAGATCGTCGAACGTGATGCCGTATTCGAGGAGGTTGGTATTCCCCTCCGAGGCCTGAGTCGTCTGTTGAGGCCGGACCGCGTTGACAATGATGTTCTGCGTGCCCATCAGGGCGAGCAGCCGCAGCTCGTCCGCGGAGGCGCCTTCGCTGATCGACAACATGCAGATGACCGCCGCGACGCCGAAGATGATGCCCAGCACGGTCAGCAGCGAGCGCAGCTTGTGCAGCAGCAGGTTGCGGACGCCCAGGCGGAAGGTCTCGACGCGAAGCGTGCTCATGCGGGCATTGTAGAGGAGCAGCCTTCGCCCCGCGACCGCCGCGCAAGCGTCGGAATCGTCGAAAGGCGTCGGCTCGGGATCGGGCGGGGGGGCCGGTTCAGCCAGACAGTCCCCGGCACGCGCCGCGCGCCTGCCTTCGCGGGTCAACTCGCTGCCCACGATGCGCGTCCTATCCCGTGGTGCGCTACCGCACAGGCCCGTTCTCAACGGGCAATGGGGCCGGCGTCGCGGGCATCGCGGCCGCAGTCGTCTCCCGTGTGCCGGCCGTCTGACTTGGCGACGGCCTCGATTGCAGGCGCTCGGCTTCCATGCTCCTCGACGCGTCGAGACCGAACGCTTCCGGATGCAGGTAACGGCCGCGCTGATCGCCGACCTTGTCCGCTTCCACTGCCATCGGATTCGCCACGGCGTACGCGTCGCGGCGCACGCCCGTCACCTGCCAGGACACCTTAAGCCCCGGCCCGCCGCCCGCGATCACAAAGGCGTTGTCCGCGACGGCCTGCTTGATGTAGACGACCGCCGGCTCGCCGATGCACGTGAGCTGATAGCGGAAGTCCCGATTGAGCGCTTCGAACCACGGCGGAAGTTCGACCCGCGCCTCGCCCTGCTCGTTCAGCGTTGCGACGCCGTCGTAGACGTTTTTCATCTGGTCGCTCTCGACGCAGGCGTGGAGCAGGAACTTGCGCTCCGGATCGAGCGGGTGATCGATGCGAAAGAACTTTGCCCCCGCGTAGAAGTTGCCCGTGACCTGCACCTTCCCGGAGAACGTGCCGGCCCAGCCGCTGGTGCTGTACCCCCACACGCCGTAGGCGTTCGTGCCGTTGTGCGCGTGGCCGCGAACCCCGTTCCCGTCCAGGGCATTCGAGATGCCCCAGACACCATCCGCCCCGGTGCCCTCCACACCGATGCCGGTCGGCGCCTCGCCGCGGACCCCCGCGCCGCCCAGCCCGCTCACGCCGTAGACGCCTTCGGCGGTCCTGCCGAGATACCCGGCCCGGCCGGTTCCTCCATGCACACCGGCCGCGCCGTAGGCGGGCCCGCCCAGATAACCGACGTTGCCGTTTGCGGCGAAGGCGCCGGCCGCGCCGTACGTCGCCCCGCCCAGGTAGCCGGCGTTCTCGTTCCGGCTGAAGACGCCGTAGACCCCGGAGTCGAAGCCGCCGCACCCGCCGTACGTCCCGCTGAAGGCGTTATCGCCGTACGCGCCCACGGCCGGATGGCCGAGAATGCCGCGGTTGCCGCTTAAGCCGTGAGATCCCAGAATCGTCCAGGCGTTGTCGCCGACGCCGTTGTTCACGACGGTAAAGGCCGGCGTGGGCGTCGCGGCCGAGCCGGAGAACGGGAGCGCCAGCGATGCGGCCAGCGTCGCGTGGGGCGTGGCCGTGAGTTCCTGCCGCGGCGTCAGCGTCACGTCATTGACGGAGACTTCCAGCCAGCGCTTTTCGCCGTTGAAGGCGCCCGGTCCGAACTGATCCTCGTCGTTGAGTTGCACGGTGAACAGCCCCGCCGTTACGGCGACCGCGTCGAGGGTCTGCTGTCCCAGCGACGCCCCCCCCTCGGCCCGGTCGAAGAGCTCGAACCGCATCGAGAACGACCCTTCGGCCGGCACGCCGTCCCGCAGAAGCTGGCCCTGGTAGGTGAACGCGGCGCTGATCGGCAGTTGAGCGTGTACGCTCTGCGGCGCGGCCGCAGTCAACAACAACGCCGCCGTGATTGCCGCGACGTATTGGAACCGCCGGCCGGCGCCCCGGTTCGCCCAGCAGGAAAGCCGTGCGCCCGGGCGCACACTCACCCCGCACGCCAACGCAAGACGCGTACGCAAGATCATGTTTTCATCGCTCCAAAGTGCGAGACGCGTGACTTGCCGGCCGCCGCCGGATACGACGGCGACTGCGGTCGGACATGGGTCAACCGGCTCGAAGGCTCTATCGTAGAAAAAAATGCCCCCCTCAATCAAGCCATCCGGACGAGAGGGTGCAAGGCCCGGTGCATGACAGGTTCGGCGGGTGGCACATGGTGGTACGTGTGGCACGTGTGGCACGGTCTCGTCTTCGAGGCCGTGGTGAGCGCAGCCGGTGTGCAGCGATGGGGAAAACGGCGTTCCAGCATACCACGGCCTGCCTTCGGTCCGCGTCCGGCGGATGCCACCCGATTCACACTTGACGAACGCCCATCTTGAGCCGCCCAAAGTGTCACGCCCGCTGCAATGCTTGAACGACGCGGCACGGCGGCTACCATCCGTCGCGGGGCACGACCGGAGGGTTCTGATGCTCGAAGTCACCAAGCGGCTGCTGGCGAACCAGATGGACGGCGCGTTGCAGATGCTCGCGTCCTGCATCGAGCAATGCCCGGAGTCGGCGTGGAACGCGCCGGTCGCGAACCTGGCGTTCTGTCAGGCGGTGTTTCATACGCTGTTCTTCACCGACTGCTATCTGGGACAGGATACGCCGTCGTTGCGCGAGCAGGCTTTTCATCGCGAGCATCCGGAGTTCTTCCGCACCTACGAAGAACTGGAAGACAAGCCGCAGGAACTGCTCTATGACCGACCGATGATCCGAGAGTACCTGCGGCACTGCCGCGCGAAGGCGTCGGACGTGATCGCGGCGGAAACGGCCGAATCGCTGGCGGCGCCGACCGGGTTCCCGTGGCTGAAGTTCACCCGGGCCGAGTTGTATGCTTACAACACCCGCCACATTCAGCACCACGCCGCGCAGCTCAGCCTGCGTCTGCGGCTCGATTTCGGCGAGGGCGTGCCGTGGGCCAAGTCGGCCCATCCGAACGAACCGATCGCGCGGTGAGAACTACGCGTCACGCGGACTCTTCGCCCTCAGGGCGCACGGGAGTAGCCAGGCGCTGCAGTCCCTGGCGTCCTCGCCCCGGCAGCGCCATCAGGCAGAGTCACGGGTCACGAGCGTTTCATCCAGCGAGCAGCCGCATTCGGAGCATACCTGGGAAGCAGCGCCTGTGAGATCGTACCCGCAACCGATGCATAGTCCGTGCTTGCGACGGTAACACCGTCGATATGCAGCCGACAACCACCGGCATGCCACGCAGGAAGGGTATGCGAGAAGGAATCCCACAAGGACATAGGGCGGGAAGACAACCGCATCCACTCTCCGCACGGCGCCGTCCCACCCGATGGCGTCGTGCGATGAAACGTACATGCGCCGATCTGCTCGAAAGGACGACCAGCCATTGCGAGCTGCCTGCACGGGATAGGAATACGACAGGTAGACAAACGACGGTGCCACCTGGAATGAGATCGCCCGTTCCTCAAGTACGCAGCCGCCGTAGATGCCCTCCCACAAGCTCTGACCCCAGAGTGTCATGGTTCCAATCGTTCCGGTCAGACAGCAGACCAAAGCGACGGAACGGACCGGACGGCGACGAAACGGCTGTTCCAGACGTCGGTGAATCACGCCGCACGCTACGACGCAAAAGCCCAGGACAATCCATCGAACCCGTATCTGCCACACAATGCCGATCAGGATGGTCAACGACCCGATCGTCAGCATGAGAAAAACCGTCGAGAGCGATCGTCGGTCATGCGAGGTCATCGTATGGGGCCACAAGGTCATCGGTTTCACGCAGCGCCCGCCCGGGCGGTTCGGCATCCACTCGCGGCCTGCAACATACTACGCCAGCAGCGCCAGAAGCTGCGCACACTCGCGTTCCGCGTCCTCCGCAGCACCCGGGTGATAGAACGACATGACCTCCAGCAGGGCACGCTTGAACTCCTTCCGTGCGCGGGCGTAGTCGCGATGGACGTGGACGGCGTCGCGCTCCCAGCGGGCGGCGATGTCGCGGATGGGCAGGCCCTCGTGGAAGCGGAGGCGCAGCAGGTCCACGCGGCGCACGGCGTCGGCGTCCTGATCCGCCGCCAGTTCGGCCATCCGCTCGGCCGCTTCGCGCATGACCGTTCTCGCCCAGGCGCGGTCGAACACGCGCGAAAGCTGGTCGTCGTCCGGTGCGGGCGGGTCAACCGCGGCGGACTCGTCTGTTGTGCGGTCCCTGCGGCGCGCCCGCGCCGCGTCGGCCCGCAGGGCGACGTTACGCAGCACGCCGTACAGAAACGCCCGGAAGCCGCCGGGACGCCCGGGATCGACCCGCTCCAGCACGCCGCCCTCGCGATAAACCTCGACGAACACTTCCTGCACGGCGTCGTCGAGTTCCGCATTCTGCCGGCGTCCACGCCAGCGGGCGCTCAGGTACGCCCGGATGGCCGGTTCATAGCGCCGCGCCAGCGCCGCCCGCTCGCGCTCACTGCCGCGGGCAGCGCCGTGGATCATCGTCCAACATGTCGATTCGGCATCCATCGTCGATTCACGCCGTGCATCCGCCCGTGACGTCTTCGTCGCCCGCGACCGATTCGCGCCGGATTCTCGCAGGCTGGACATCGTGGTCCTGCGGTCGGGACACGCACGTGGCACTCCGAGCGTCAGACAGCGGGCCTTCTCGCTCGATCAACACTGCCAACTCCAGCGCGCGGCTCGGAACAGCGAAGAGAAACCGCTGACTTACGTGTGCGGCTCGAGTTCACGGCGTCCGCGCGGCCGCGCCGTCGCGATATACTACCGGCCATGATCTACGTCAGCGAACAGGACGGCGTCGTCCGCCTGGAGATAAAGGTCGTTCCCGGGGCCTCGCGCGACCGGCTGATGGGCGAGTGGAACGGCCGCGCCAAGATCGGCGTCAGTGCCCCCCCCGAACAGGGCAAGGCCAACGCGGCCGTGGAACGGGTCATCGCAGCGCTGCTCGGTGTGCGGGCGCGCGACGTAACGATCGTCCAGGGACTGACGTCGCCGCTGAAGACCGTCGAGATCGCGGGCGTCGATGCGGTTCAAGTCCGTCAGGCGCTGGCGGGCGACGCGTAGCAGTCCGTTGAAGAATGTGTGGCACGCTGTGGCACGGCCTTACCTTCTTGACAATTGTCACCCCTCTCCTGGAGGCTCGCTC
>CAZYLK010000078.1:0-26442 GCA_964648365.1 uncultured Phycisphaeraceae bacterium | reverse complement strand
ACGGATTCACCCTGGAACTGGACGGCGAAGCGTCGCGAAGCGAGATGCGCTGGACGGTGGTGGACGGGTAGTCGGGCGCGGTGGGTAAGCCCGCGTGGCGGGCTGCGCCGCTGCGATGGCGCCTACTGATTCTCAGAGATGGCTTGCGCGTTCGCGCCCGTGAGCATCGCGACGATCGCGGCCGCCGTGGCGTCCTGGTTCTTGCGGTTCCGCGCGTGCCACAGCGCGTCGTGACCCTGGTCGTCCAGCCGAGACATGCCTGCGCCTGAATCCAGCAGCAGTCGCACCTGCTGTGCGTCGCCGCTGGCGGCCGCGTGCATGAGTGGCGTTTCACCCGTTGAATCCTCCGCGTCGACGTCGGCGCCGGCCGCAATGAGCGCTCGCATCGCTTCACTGTTGCCTCGACTCCTGCTGGCGTCTGCAAGCGCGGTTCTGCCGAACAGGCCACGTTCTTCCAGACTTGCGCCCGCTTCAACAAACAGCACGACCATAAGGTTCGATGTGCCCGCGGCCCGGCAGAGCGGCGTATTCTGAAACAGTCCCTTGATGTTCAGGTCCGCGTTCGCATCAATCAGTATTCGGGCACATTCGACGGCGTCGCTAACCACGGCGTGATGCAACGCCGTGTTGCCGTCTTCATCGCGCGCGTCGACGTTTGCTCCTGCTTTCACCAGCGCACGGCAGATGGCGACGCTGTCGCGGGCGCAGGCCGCCATGAGTGCCGTTTCCCCACTCTTCCCGACTGCGTTTACGTTCGCCCCGCGTCGAATCAGCGTCAGCGAACTGGCTTCCTGGCCGGCCCGTGCCGCGATCGCCAGCGGCCGCCGGCCCCCCGCCAGCGCGTTCGGGTCCGCACCGGCGTCGAGCAGAGTTTCCACGAGCGCGGCATTCCCCCAGAAGTCAGCGGCAATCGACAGGGGCGTTTCGCCGTTCTCATCTTCGATGGCGACCTTTGCGCCGGCTTTCAGCAATACCCGAGCAACGGCGGCGTCACCGGACTCACAGGCTTCGTGAAGCGGCGTGCTGCCGTGCATGTTCACAGCGTCGACGTTGCCTCCCGCATCGATCAATGCGCGCAGACGATCTGCCGAACCGGGTTGTCTCGCGGCCGCATGAAGGGGCGTCCATCCGAGCCTTGATGCGAGGTTGGGGTCAGCGCCCGCCTGGAGTAGAGCCTTGATGGCGTCCACAGATCCACCTGCGGCGGCATAGAGCAGCGCAGATTGCCGGCGGGCGTCCACGGCATCGGGCGCGGCGCCATTCTCTAACAGAAGTTGCAGCGCCGGCTCAGAGGATAGCAATGCCGCATACATCAGAGGCGTGATCGCCTGCGAGTCGGCCACACCGACATTCGCGCCGTGGTCAAGCAGCAGCCTCATGACATCGATCGATGCAGGCCCGCCCGCCACGGCCCAGGTCAGCGCGCTCCAGCCGCCGTTGTCCACGGCGTCAACGTCTGCGCCCTGCGTCAACAATGCACTGACAAGCGGCTCGTCCCGCAGGCATGCCGCCGCCATCAACGGCGTGACCCCCGCGCGGTCGGCGACGGAATGCCAATTTGCCTTGCCTTCGCCGCGGCGCGACGCGTCAGCCTGTCTACGAACGTGATGTGCATGAGCTTTCACAATCTGGTGTATCCCCGCCCTCAACTCGCCCACGTCGAACACCAGCATGCACGTTCCGCACCGCCGGACATAGTCGAGCGCTGTCTTCCCTGCCGCGTCAGCGATCGAAACATCCGCGCCGGCCGCCAGCAGCGGCCCGACGATTAGCCCTCTCGGGTGCCCGGCCTCGGCAATCAGCGGCGTCTGCCCTCGTTCGTCGCGACGGTTTACGTCAGCGCCCGCTTCGATGAGTGCAGCGATGACGCGCGGATTGGCGTCACTTGAGTCCGTGGACCAGTGCAGCGGCGTACGACCGCGTTTGTCGACATCGTTGACCTTCGCGCCCGCCGTCAGCAGGAGTCGCACGCGATCGAAGTCGCCCTGCGATGCCGCCAGCATCAATGCAGTAGCGTCGTCGAGACGCGGATCGCGCGCATGTACGTCTGCCCCCGCCTTCAGCAACGCCTCGACGGCCGCCGCGTTCGAGCGCCAGCTCACGGCCGCGATTACGAGCGGCGTCTTTCCCTCCCCGTCGACCGCATTGACGTCCGCACCATTTGCGAGCGCTCGCTCGATGGATGGCACATGTCCGATCCAGGCGGCCTCATGGATCATGCCGCCGCCGGCCCCGCTGACGACAGGAGTCAGCAGCAGCGCGAGTGGTACCGTCAAGGTTGTCGCGCGAGATCGATGAAAGCGCATGAGAAGAGCCTCCCGTGAAGCGTGCAAGTACTACACGGATACTAACAACTCGCCGCGCCGATGTCACCCTGCGGACGGGAGTCGGTTCGACGTAAGGGTTGAGGGGCAGGTCGGACGCCGTTCCACGTGGTCGCGTGGCTAGGGCGACGCTGACGCCGCACGACTTCGCAGCACGCGTCCCACGGTCCGCCGGCGCCCGCGGGAGAAGTTTTACGCCGGCCGGGTATGCAGCTTCGCGAGAGCCGCGTCCGCTACGGCACGGGCTACGTCCCTTACGAGTTGCCATGATTCACGGTGGTAGTTCTCCGGAAGCAGCAGCAGCTCACCGTCGGCGAAGCGGGCCAGTTCGCCCGACTTCTCGACGTAGATCCGGTTGGCGATTCCGCCATTGTGAACAAGGACGTCCCGCGACGCCTTGATCTCCGCGAGCCGCTGAATCTGATCCGGCGTGGGACAGCCCAGCTTCGCGATTCCATCCAGATACGCGAACCAGTCGGCCACCCGGCGATACGACAGCTCCATCACTTCCCGTTCAACGACCGGATGGTGAACTTCCCGCCGTGCCGAACGAGTTGCTTCACCAGATTCCATGCCCGCTTTGTATGGACGTGGTAGTTGTGGCTGGCGTCCAAGCCTTCCAGGGCCGTGTCGCTCAACCGTATGATCTGTTGGGAAAGCTGCATGAGATCGCAAGACGCCGCGCGCCTCAGGCTGCGTCGTCAAGCAGCCTCTGCACAAAGTCGGCATCCGAACCCGGCTTCAGATTGACCACCGTCACTTCCGGTCCTCCGTTGATTGAGATCGCGTCCTCGTCCACCCAATAGGTGAACCGGTGCGTCTCAAGCAACTCGCGGACACATCCCAACTGCTCTACGGGGACCATGATGTACGGCCCCGCGTGGCCATCCGTAGAGACGCGCATCGGCTTGTTCGTGCTGATGTCGAGCATCAAGCAGAGTATACCACTCTATTCACCCGAGGGCTACTTACTGTCCTTCACCTCATATTCCGCGTCAATCACGTCCGAATCGGAGTCGCCGGCGCCGCCGCCGCTCGTTCCGGCCGTGGGGCCGCCGGCTTTGTCTTCGGCCGCGGACTTGGCGGCGGAGGCTTCGTAGATCACCTTGCCGATCGCCATTGCTTCCTGCATGAGGCTCTCGTGCGTCTTGCGGATCGCATCGAGGTCGTCGCTTTTCAGCGCCTCGCGGGCCGCGTTGATCGAGGACTCGATCTTCGACCGCACGTCGCCGCTGATCTTGTCGCCATGTTCGGCAAGCTGCTGCTCGATCTGGTAGATGGCGTTGTCCGTCTCGTTGCGCGTCTTGATCAGTTCGGCCTTCTTCAGGTCGTCGGCCGCGTTCACCTCGGCCTCCTGCTTCATCCGCTCGATTTCCTCGCTGCTGAGGCCGCTGCTGCCTTCGATGCGGATTTCCTGATGCTTGCCGGTGGCCTTGTCCTTGGCCGACACGTTGAGGATGCCGTTGCGGTCGATGTCGAAGGTCACTTCGATCTGCGGCTCGCCGCGGCGGGCGGCCGCGATGCCCGTCAGGTTGAACCGGCCGAGCGTGCGGTTGTTGGACGCCATCGGGCGGTTGCCCTGCAACACGTGAATCGTCACTTCCGTCTGGCCGTCGGCCGCGGTCGAAAACGTCTCGCTCTTCGACGTGGGGATGGTCGTGTTTGCCTCGATCATCGGCGTCATCACCCCGCCCAGCGTCTCCACGCCCAGCGTCAGCGGCGTCACGTCCAGCAGAACAATGTCATCCTTCTCGCCGGTCAGAATCGCGCCTTGAATCGCCGCGCCGACCGCCACCACCTCGTCCGGGTTGATGCTCTTGTTGGGCTCCTTGCCGAACATCTCTTTGACCAGCGCCTGCACCGCCGGGATGCGCGTCGAACCGCCCACCAGGATCACCTCGTCGATGTCCTTGGTGGTGATCTTGGCGCTCGACAGCGCCTCCTGCACCGGCTTGCGGCAACGCTCGGTCAGCCCCTTGGTTAACTGCTCGAACTTGGACCGCGTGACGGTCAGGTTCAGGTGCTTCGGACCGGTCTGGTCGGCCGTGATGAACGGCAGGTTGATCGTCGTCTCCAGAACGTTGGAGAGTTCGCACTTTGCCTTCTCCGCCTCCTCCTTGAGTCGCTGAAGCGCCATCGGATCCTTGCGCAGGTCGATGCCCTCCTTCTTGCGGAACTCTTCCGCCAGGAAGTTGATCAACTCCTCGTCGTAGTCGTCGCCGCCGAGATGCCCGTCGCCCGAAACCGACTTGACCTCGAACGTGCCGATCTCCGGGTCGATTTCGAGGATCGAGATGTCGAACGTGCCGCCGCCGAGGTCGAACACGGCGATGCGCTGCTCTTTCTTCTTTTCGAGGCCATAAGCCAGCGCGGCCGCGGTCGGCTCATTGATGATGCGCTCGACCGTCAGCCCGGCGATCTCACCGGCGTCCTTGGTCGCCTTGCGCTGAGAGTCGTTGAAGTACGCCGGTACGGTGATCACGGCCCGCGTCACCGTCTCGCCCAGGTAGGTCTCGGCCGTCTTCTTGAGATCCTGCAAGACCATCGCGCTGATCTCGGGCGGGGTGTAGGTCTTGCCGCGCACGTCGACGCGCACGAGTTCCTCCGCGCCGCCGACGACCTTGTAGGAGACGATCTTCTCTTCCGAGGCCACTTCGCTGTGCCGCCGCCCCATGAATCGCTTGATCGAGAACACGGTGTTCTCGGGATTGGCGACCTGCTGCCGCCGGGCGAGTTGGCCGACGAGCCGTTCGCCCTTCTCGGTGAATCCGACGACGGACGGGGTGAGCCGTGAGCCTTGGGCGTTGGTCAGCACCTTGGGCTGCCCGCCCTCCATCACGGCCACTACCGAGTTCGTCGTTCCAAGGTCGATTCCGATAATCTTCGACACGACAGTCTCCTTATCGCGCATGCAAGGTTCAGGGAGCCGAGACTCCGGGCCGGAGAAACCGCAAGGCCCATGCCACGCGATTGTTGATGTAAGATGCTTCCCATAATAGAGTTATGATCACAGCCGCTTCGGTCGTGTCGCAATCTCTGCCAAGTTGACATGTCGGCGCGGATTGCGATTGACACTTCGGCTTGGATAGCCGATGCTTATGGGGCCGCGCGCGAACGGTCGGCTCAGCGTCGCTCCACCTTGTTGGTCCTATAAGAAATGGCGTCAGAACCATTCGAAACAGCGGAAGCCCAGGGGGTTCCGACCGTCCGGCAGCAGTCGGTCTTCGTCGAGAATCGCGTCGGGCAGCTTCTGAGGCTGACGCAACTGTTCGACCAGACTGAAATTCGGATTCTGGCCGTTTCGATCGTCAATTCCGTGGATTGCGCGATCTGCCGGATGATTCTCGACGATCCGGATCGGGCTCACGACGTGCTGACCGACCATCGGTTCCAGGTCAGCGAGGCGGATCTGCTCGTGATCAGCCTTCCCCACGGCAAGCGTGCATTGCTGGGCGTCTGGGCGTCGCTGATCAGCGGCGAGGTCAACATCCACTATACCTACCCCATGCTCGTCCAGCCGATGGGCCACCCGGCCATCGCCCTGCTGCCCGACAGCATCGACGGGGCGGCCCGCGTGCTCTCGGAACGCGGGTTCACGCTTCTGGACGAAAGCGACCTGATGAGCGAGCGCGGGCACGAATAGCTGCGGTTCCCGTCCGCGCGCAGCGCCGCCGTGATGTCCCGACGAGCCGCACGCCCCGGCTGGTTCACCCGCGTGCCGCGCCCCGTACGTCGGGCAACCCCTGGCTCCAGCCCGGCTCCCCGCTCCGCCGTCCTTACGCGAGTCGTGCTGCGCCGCCAAGCGGTCGCGACGCAGTTTCCCCAGCTTGCCCCCACCCGCGCGCGGGCGTATCCTCAACTCTGTCGTCGGTTCCGGCGGCGATGCAGACCCGCGGTTCGAGGAGGCTGTCATGTCACGTCTGAGTGCAGTTGCAGTGGTGCTGGGAAGTGCCGTCCTGTTGACGTCGGCCGGTTGTGCCGACAGCGAGCAGGCGCGGCGCATGACGATGCTGGAAGACCAGAACCGAAGCCTGCAACAGGCCGTCGAGGAAGCGAACCGGCGCCTGCAAGCGCTCGATCAGGAGCGGATGAACCTGGCCGGCGCCCGCAACATGGCCGGCGCCGATCGCCAGCGTCTGATGGATCAACTCGCCGCCGCCGAGGCCGCCAATCAGGACTTGCAGGCCCGCCTGAACGCGATGCCCCCCCCCGCACCGGTCGCCACCGGGTGGACGCCGGTCGAGGGCGGCGCGATGATCCGGCTCAAGGGCTCCGTGCTGTTCCACGTCGGCTCGAATGCCCTGACGGACGAGGCGCGCAAGACCCTCGACTCCGTCGCGGCGGTCATCAAGAGCGACTATCCCGACAAGGACATTCTGATCATCGGGCATACCGACGATCAACCCATCGAAAAGAGCGGATGGGACGACAACTATCAGCTCAGCGCCGAGCGATCGCTGGCGGTCGTGCGCTACCTGATCGGCCGGGGGATATCGCCGACGAAACTGGTCGTGGCCGGCGCCGGCGAATATCGCGGCCGGGCGCCGAACAGCTCCGCCGCCAACCGCGAGAGGAACCGGCGGGTGGAACTGTTTGCGATCGAGCTGAAGGCGCTGGCGGGGGCGTGAGGTCGCCAATCCCGTTTGCGACGGTGGACCACGCAATTCGGCCAGGAGGAACATGACCCTGTCGGCCCGTGCCGCCGCGCACGCCACAACTGGGCACGCATGGTGCATTGCGCTGGCGACAACCGGATGCCGTGGGTCAAGACGGATTCTCCTCTCCAAGACCGGCTGCGCCTGACGGACCTCCCGAGCGTCGGAGCGCGCGGGCGAATCATGGGAACTCGCAACCCCGCAGTTGGAGAGATAGAATCTGTACATGTCCGAGTCGTGGTTTGATCTGGCAAGTGACGCGCGGAAGGCCGCTAATCGTCTCGTGAATGAGCGCTATCGTTCGTGCCTCAGCCGGGCGTATTACGCCGCGTACTCGAAGATCACGTTCGACCTCTCGGGCTTACCCGCCGTCACATTCCCGACTGGCGACGACGGACCGAAACATCCTGGCAGAAGCGGAACCGGTGGGATCCGCCGCCTGATCAGGCTCCACATGACGAGCTTGGACGAACCGAGGCGCGTGAAGTTGTCGGAGTTAATCGGCCGGTTGTACACGTTGCGCTGCGCGGCGGATTATCGGCCTTCCGTCGAAGTGGATGGTCGGGATGCGCGCGAAGCCATCTCGATCATGAACACAATCTTCGAATCATTTTGAAGGAATTGCCCATCATGCCCACCACTCAAGAGGAAGCGACAGACATTCTCAAGAGGGTCGAGAATCGCCTGACGGAGGCGGAGGCGGACGGTATCTATCTCAGAGTGACCAGCCACAAACTCGACGACGGCTGGTTATACATCGTGGTGGTGCCTTCCCGAGGGGGTGTGCGGGCGTCGGAGTACGCAAACTTCATGTCAAAGGTCGAGCGGGAACTTCATGCAGCCGGGGAGGACAACGTGGTGCTAGTGCCAGCGCTAGAGGATTGAGCCGGAAATCGAATCGACGCGATGTCCGACCCGATAAGACTCGCGATCGATCCGCTCGCCAGTTCGACCCAATCCATCCTTGATGTGCGCGGCGATCCGCAGCCGGTCGGATTCGGTCATACGCCGCACGGTGTCGGCGTACACGCCAGTTAGCTCCCGACGCTCGCGATCGTAATCATCAGCTCTTCTCCGCCTCGTCGTGCCGGCGATCGGCCGAGCGCCGGTATGACTGGCCTGGGTGCGACGGTGTCACGCGCGTCGTCGATCCAACTTGAAACCGAGTTCCTCCGCAATCTGCCGCAGCGCCTCCTCGGCAGGTTGCGTGCGACCGTGGCGAATGTCCGCCGCGCTTCGCTCAAGCATCGCCCGACTCTCGACCAGTTGAGCGTTATCAGTGGACGCGTCGTGAAGCTCGTTCGTGCTCTTCATGAAACTGCTCCGGAACAGTAACCCAAGTTGGCGGCTCTCATACGCGGGCATTCAGCAGCCTCCGGCGTGGGCTGGGCGGATAGACCCTTCGAGGCTGCATGCCGCCCCGCATCACCGCGGAAACGCCTCCGGTATCCCGCCGTCGATCGGAATCGTCGCGCCGGTCGTCGGCGTCGCGTTCGACGCCAGAAACACCACGGCCGCGCCGACGTGGTGGGCGCGGATGCGGGCGCCTAACAGGTTTCGCTTGCGGTAGAACTCGGGCAGGTCTTCGGGCTTGAGGCCGCGGGCGGCGGCGCGGTCGGGGCCGACGGCGGCCCACAGGCCGCTGGTTACGTCGCCGTCGTCGTCGAAGACCGCGTCGGCGTTGATCATGTTCACCCGAATGCGGTGCTCGGCGAGCTCCAGCGCAGCGACCTTGCCAAGCTGATGCCCGGCCGCCTTGGAGGCGCTGTAGGCGCCAAACTGCTTGCCGGGCGCGAAGACGTTCTTACTGGCATTGATGATCACGTTTCCGCCGATGCCTTGCAGCTTCATGATCCGCACGCCTTCGCGGATGAAGGTCAAGTACCCGACGGCGTTGATCTCCATCACCCGGCGGAAGGCCGCCACGTCCATGTCCTCGATGGATGACACGTGCGCCACGCCCGCATTGGCTACAACGACATCGACACCGCCCCATTTCAGGCAGGCTTCTTCGAAGCCGCTGCTCACGCTCGCTTCATCGGTCACGTCCATGGCCACCGCCAGCGTGCCGCATCCGGGCAGGGAGTCCTCCAGACGCCGCTGTACGCGCTCGGCGCCTTCGCGATCGATGTCGGCCAGCAGGACACACGCCCCCTCGCGGGCGCACGCCAGCGCGATCCCGGAGCCGATCGCCCCCCCCGCCCCACTGATGGCCACGACCATGCCTTCCAGCAGCCCCGGCCGGGGTTTTGCGAGCTTGGCCTGCTGCAAGTCGCGGTATTCCATCTTGAACAGGTCGGCGTCGGGCAGCGGCGTGTAACGCCCGATGGCCTCCGCCAGCAATTGTGCCCGCGCCGTGTGACGGGTGATATGCCCAAGAGCCGCGAGCTTCGCCGGCGTGCGCGCTCGAACCCAGGCGCCGCCCCCCTTCAGCCAGACGACGTTGGGATTGCCGTCCGAAAGCGGCTGCGTTTCAGCTTCAGCGTGCTTCTTGAAGTATGCCAGGTACTGTTTGACGTACCCCTTTACGGCGGGGAAGACTTCTGACGCCAGCTTTTGCTGATCATCCCAATGTGGCCGCGTGACGAAGAGCGGCCGGGGACGCGTGCGGATCACATGATCCCCCGTCAGCGGCCCGGTCGCCGCGAGGCGCGGACCGTCGTCGCTGAACGCAAAGCCGTCAACATCTCCCAACCATGCAAGCAGCGTGTGCTCAAACGGATGGTCCTCGTCGGCTCGCGGCATGGCCAGCGCACCCCGCAGAACCGCCGCGGTTCGTGCAATCGCCGAACGGTCGGGCAACATCTCGGATGATTCGACGCGCGGCTTGCGATTGGCGGCACGCTGACTCGCGAACTCCGCGCAGGCCGTCACGATATCGATGTGACGCTGGTAGCTGGACTTCGCGTCATTGGCGAACGTGAAGAGGCCGTGATGCATCAACACGAGGGCGTCGACGTCCGGATGCGCCTCGACGTGGCCCGCGACCGCCTTCGCCAAATCGAAGCCCGGATGAACGTAAGGGATGATGCCGATGCTTCCGCATGGACCGTCGTGCGAGGTTGGGCGCGGCGTCGAAGGCGGGGAGTCCGCGCGTGCTGAAGCCCGCGGCTCGCTGGGTTTAACCCCGTGCGACCCAGTCCCGACCGGCCTTACCGCGCCGAGGCCGGTCAGCGCTTCGCGGATCAGTTCCTCGCAGTTCGGCTGATTGGTCAAAACCAGCACCGCGTCGGCGTGCGAATGATCGACGAACTTGTGCGGCAGGAAGGCATGGACCAGCGTTTCGATAGATGGCGTCGGAGCTGTCGTGTCGAAGAGCCGCCTGCGCAGCTCATTGGCCATAACCGCGTCCGTCATCGACGGCACCCGGCGCAGCGTGCGCAGCGAAGCCAGATCCAGCGCGGGCAGGCCCGACGGCGTCAGCGTCGCCAGGTCATGTCCCGATGCTTTGACATAGATGGCGTCGATCTCGTCACCGGTGATGTCGCGATAACGCCCTTTGACTGAGACGTTCCCCCCCCCGCACAAAACCAGGTTTGGATCGGCGCCGATGAGGCAGGCCGAGTAGAGCCGCAGGGCCACGTTGTCGGCGCACTGAGGCCCCAACCGGGCAACGGCCTGCGCGGCATGATCGTCATCCCAGAGAAACGAGGGTCGCAAGTTGGCGTAGTCTGTCATCGGGGTTCACGCCGCCGCGCCGCACCCGCCGGCGCCCTCCAGAACGCCGCAGCCATGCATCGCGGCACTCCACGGGCCGCAGGCGCCATCGTATCAGTACGGCGGCGCCGGGTCGAAGTCGCTGCGATCACGTCAAAGTCTGCCTCAATCGCCGCGCCGCCGCCTCGGGATCGGCGTCGCCGATCACGGCGGCGCAAACGCACAGCACATCCGCCCCGGCCGCACGCACGCCGGCGGCGCGGTTCGCGTCGATGCCGCCGATGGCCGCCAGCGGCAGGCCGGTCATGGCCCGCACGGACGCAAGCGTCTGCGGCCCGGCGACGTACGGCTGCGGCTTCGTCGGGCTGTCGAACATGGGTCCGACCGCCACGTAGTCCGGCGCGTCGGCGATGGCGGCGGCAGCTTGCTCGACGGTATGCGTACTGACGCCGATGAGCACCCGCGGTGGCAGGAGGCGCCGAACGTCGCGAACGGTGGCGTCGTCCTGACCCAGGTGTACGCCGTCGGCCCCTGCGATCGCGGCCACGTCCGGCCGGTCATTGATGATGCACATCGCGTCGTGTCGCCGGCAGAGCTCGACCAGCTTGCGGGCCCGGCCGATCAGCTCGCGCTCGGGCAGGCCCTTTTCGCGAAGCTGCAAGACGTCCGCCCCGCCGCGAAGTGCCGCCTCCGCGACGCCACACCAGTCGCCGCGGCAGAGCGATTCGGTGATGAGGACGTAGAGTTGCACGTCGCGGAAGCGCCGCCGAGCGGCGGCCGTGATGTCGATACGCCGCTGCAATTCGTAGGCGTCGTAGCGCAGCGACTCGACGCAGCGGGCGAACTTCGAATCAAGCGTCTTGCCGTATTCTTCCAGAGATCGCAGCGCCTCACTGAGACGAAACGCCGCCGCCGTCGCGACGGCCGCCGCGTCGGGCCGCTCGTACTCCCCTTCCGCCGTCACGTCGCGCCCCACGTCGCCGACGATGTCGCGCGACCGGATCAGCGCCGGTTCGCCCAGCCCCGCCACGGCCAGACCCAGCGCGTGACGCAACGTCTTGCAGGCTTCGGCCAGCGCCGCGTCGTTCAGCGAAAAGCGCGCGTATTCCTCCATGACCCGGGCAGCCTCGCGGGCGCGGTTATGATTGGCGTCGAGGATGCGCCGGACGTCAGACATATCCTGCTCCACAGGCGGCGCGAGCCACCCTTGCCGCGACGCGTCGTGTTTGCCATATCGTCCGCGACACTTCTGCCACCCTCGCAGCGCCGCACCGTCAGAGCCCCGGCTTCAGAGCCCGGCTTCAGAGCCCCGGCTTTCAAGCCGGGGTCGCCCGCTCAACCCGGACGCCCAAACCGGCATCGCCCCAACCCCCGGCGTACACCGATTCACATCCGCGGCGCTGCTACCGCTCTGCATGTTCCCATCACGGGCAAGATGCCCGTGGCACGAGAGACACCGGTTGAAAACCGGTGCCACACCAGAGGCCGGTTGAAAACCGGTGCCACATGGCGACTCGCGGTTGCTCACCCGGCCGAAGAACTATACCATGCCTCGATTCCCCGACCACGCGGCGCCGGCTCATGAAGCTCGCTTACAGCACCAACGCCTACATGCGGTTTTCCATCGAGGAGGCGGTGGCGCGCGTCGCCGGGCTGGGATACGCCGGCGTGGAACTCATGGCCGACACGCCGCACGCCTGGCCGGCCCACACTTCGGCGGATCAGATCGACGCCATCCGCGCGACCGTCGAGGCGCACGGACTGACGGTCTCCAACGTCAACGCTTTCATGATGAACGCCGTCGGCGACGAGCGGCAGCCCTACTGGCACCCATCCTGGATCGAACCGAACCCCGACTATCGCCGCATCCGCGTCCAGCACACGCACGACGCAATCGACCTGACCGCCGCCCTGGGGGCGGCCTGCCTGACCACCGAACCCGGCGGGCCGCTGGAGGGCGACGCCTCGCGCGAGGAGGCAATGGACCTCTTCATCGAGGGGCTGAGCGCGACGCTGAATCACGCCGAAGACCGCGGGGTGCTGCTGCTCGTCGAGCCGGAGCCGGGATTGCTCATCGAAACCGTTGATCAGTGCGTGGAACTCTGCGAGCGCATCGACTCGCCCGCGTTCGGCGTTAACTTCGACATCGGCCATCTCTACTGCGTCGGCGAGCCGCTGCCGGAGGCGGTCGCCCGGCTGGCCCCGTGGACGAAGCACTATCACGTCGAGGACATCGCCGCGTCACGCGTGCATGAACACCTGGTTCCCGGCCGCGGGGCGATCGACTTCGGACAGGTCTTCGAGGCGATCCGGCGAACTGGGTACGACGGCTGGATCACCGTCGAACTCTACCCGTACGTGGAAGACCCTGACGGCGCCGGGGCCGAGGCCAGGACGCACCTTTCGCGGTTCCTGCGGCCGTGAAATCGCCTTCATCGAATGTCAACGGCGGACGCTGCTTTTGGGGAGCCTCCGCACGGGCCGCAGCCCGCGGCGCGCCGCAGGAGACCGACCGCCGTGCGCACTGATGCCCGCCGATCGCTGCCGACGCTCCGCACGCTGCTGGAACTCGTGCGCATTCCCAACGTCTTCAGCGCGCCCGCGGACTCGTGGGCGGGCTACTTCTTCGTCGGGGGGGGGGTGGCGAGCGTCGCGGTCCTGACCCAGCTCGCGGCGGCCTCGGCCTGTCTGTACGCGGGCGGCATGGTGCTCAACGACGCGGCCGACGCCGCGCGCGACGCCCGCGAGCGATCCAAGCGGCCCATCCCGTCGGGTCGCGTCTCGCGGCTTACGGCGCTGGTCCTCGCGGCCGCGCTGCTGGCCGCCGGCGTGGGGCTGGCCGGGACGATTTCCGCGCGAACGGGTGCGGTCTCGACGGCGATCGTGGCCGCGGTCGTGCTGTACGACGTCGTCTTGAAGCGAACCCGCTACGCGCCGGCCATGATGGGGTTGTGTCGAGCGCTCAACATCCTGCTGGGCATGAGCGTGCTGCGGAATGCCGTGACGCTGCCGATGGCGATCGTGCTGGGGTGCGCCTGGCTGTACATCACGTCCGTTACGATCTTTGCCCGCACCGAAGCGCGCACGAGTTCCGCCGCCCGACTGAAGGCCGGCGCGGGGGGCGTCATGGTTGCCACGGTCGGTCTGCTGCTGTTGCCGCTGGTCGACCGGCACACGGCGCTGCCGATGCACGCGCTTCTGGTAGCCGCGCTGATCGGCGTGCAGGCCACGGCCGCGCTGCCCGCGCTCGCCTCGCGCAAGCCCGCACTCGTACAAAAAACCGTCAAAATCTTCCTGCTCGGGTGGATCGTCTTCGACGCCCTGGTCGCCGGCGCAACCGGAGGCGACTACGCCGCCGCGCTGGTGGCCGCGCTGCTCATCCCCGCGGTGCTCCTGTCGCGGCGATTCAAGCCGACGTAGCCGGAAAAAAGTGTCAGGATGCATCCTGACACCTGTTCCGTCACCCCTTAATCACCCCGATCGGCCGCAGGCGGGCGACTTTGGCGGCGATGGCGGCGTCGTGGAGGACGTTGACGACTTCGATTACGTCCTTGTAGGCGTCGGGCTGCTCTTCTTCGAGGCCGGTGCGGCCGCGGGCGCGGGCGACGACGCCTTTGTTGAGAAGTTCGCGGCGGATGTTGCGGCCTTTGCTGGCGCGGATGGCGGCCCCGCGCGAGAGGCGCCGGCCGGCGCCGTGGCAGCAGCTTCCGAAGGTGTGCTCCATCGAGCCGGGCCGGCCCACCAGCACGTAGCTCGCCCGCCCCATGTCGCCGGGTACCAGCACGGGCTGGCCGATGGCGCGGTACTTGTCGGGTAGCTCCGGATGGCCGGGCGGGAAGGCCCGCGTTGCGCCTTTCCGATGCACGCATAGCTCGACCTGGCGGCCGTCGACGTCGTACGGTTCCATCTTCGCGATGTTGTGTGCCACGTCGTAGACCAGGCCCATGCCGAGTTCTTCCGCCGGGCGGCCGAAGATCTCCGAGAACACCTCACGGGCCAGGTGCGTCATGATCTGCCGGTTGCACCAGGCGTAGTTCGCGGCCGCCTTCATCGCGCCCAGATAGCGCTGGCCCTCCGGCGAGTTGATCGGGGCGCAGACGAGCTGAAAGTCCGGCAGGTCGATGCCGTACTTGCGCGGCACGTCGCGCATTTCGAGCAGGGCGTCCTCGCAGACCTGATAGCCGAAGCCACGCGAGCCCGAGTGTACCATGATGGTGATCAGGCCTTCTTCCAGGCCCATCACGGACGCGGCCTTGGCATCGTCGATGTGATCGACGACCTGCACTTCCATGAAATGGTTGCCGCTGCCCAGCGTCCCGCACTGGCCGGTGCCGCGTTGATAGGCGGTGGGCGAGACGTACTCGGGCTTGGCGCCGGCGATGCGCCCGCCGCTTTCCGTCGTGTGGACGTCGGACTCCCAGCCCAGCCCGCGGCGGATCACGAACGGTGAGCCTTCAGAAACGAGCCGCTGCATCTCGCCCGGCTTGAACTTGATCCGCCCCCCCCGGCCCACGCCGGTGGGCACGCTGTCGAAGAGGGCGTTGACGAGTCTTTCGATGTGCTTTTCCGCGCGTTTGAGCTTGATATTGGTGCGGATCAGCCGCACGCCGCAGTTGATGTCGTACCCCACGCCGCCCGGGCTGATGACGCCGCCGTTTTCCGGGTCGGTCGCGGCCACGCCGCCGATGCAAAACCCGTAACCCCAGTGGATGTCCGGCATGGCCAGCGAATACTTCACAATGCCCGGCAGCGTGGCGACGTTGGCCACCTGTTCGGGCGACTTATCCGAGCGAATCGCCTCTATCAGCGCTTTGTTCGCGTAGATCAGCCCATCGACGCGCATACCAGCCTTATACGACTTCGGAATGCGCCAGCGGTTGGCGTCAACGGGTTCAAGCGGGCCTGTGAATGCTTCGTTGCTCATGTTGCGTCGCCGAAAAAGGTGTCAGGATGATTTTCGCAGGGAAATGCGTGCAGTGAGCAGAATCGGTTGCGAGCGAAAATCATCCTGACACCTTTTTCTGTCAAATGTCCACAATGACCGTAAACGTCCACTTCCCATCGGCCTCGATCAATGACAAATCGTGATACGTCACCGCCTTGACCTCTCGAGCCATCTCGGCGGCAGCTTCATCGAACGGTGCATGACGCGCCACCACTTCCAGCGTCCCTTCGTCAAGCCGGGTTACCCGCGGATCAACCACGACGATTCCGTCGCATTCGAACAGCAAGAGCAGGCGGGCCAGGTAATCCCGCCAGCGCAGCGCCGGGTCCGCGCCGGCGATCGTAAGCGTCTGCTCGCCGCCGCCGGGGCCGGCCGCAATGTCGCCGATCGTGGCGTAGAACCCGCGCGTCAGCGGTTCGACCAGTTCAACCTGCGTCGGCGCCCACGCCCGCAGGCCCAGGTCGGCGGTATGGTCGAACAACTCGAATCCCGCTAGCATCGAATCAGATTTTACGCCCGACCGTGCGAAGACGCCATCGCGGCCGCGAGCGACCCATTCGGGGCGGACCAGGAACCACGTGACGCGCCTCCCGTGACAGTGATCGACTCGACCAGCCCATCGCCCGTTGCATCGACCTTCGGCGAGACTTCCGCAGCCGTCGCGGTTCATGCGATCGCGCATCGATACGGCGAGCGCGTCGCGCTGCGTGACGTTTCATTTTCCGTGAACGCGGGGGAACTGGTCGCGCTGCTGGGGCCAAACGGCAGCGGCAAGTCAACGCTGTCGAAGATCCTCTCGACGCTGATCGCGCCGACTTCCGGCGACGCGACGATCGGCGGCTGCTCCGTCGTGCGCGATCCCGCGGCCGTGCGGCGCCGGCTGGGCGTGACGTTTCAGTCGCCCAGCATCGATGTGAAACTCACGCTGGAAGAGAACCTGACGTATCACGGGCAGATGTACGGCCTGCGCGGCGCCGCTCTGCACGCCCGCGTCGATCAGTCGCTACGAGAGTTCGACTTGGCCGTCCGCCGTCACGAGCGGGCGGAGGCGCTGTCGGGCGGGTTGCGGCGGCGGCTGGAGATCGCCAAATCGCTGCTGCACGGGCCGGACGTGCTGCTGCTGGACGAGCCAAGCACGGGTCTCGACCCACGCGCCCGGCGGGCGCTGATCGAACTGCTCGATGGCCGCCGCCGCCAGCGTGGCACGACCTGCCTGCTCACGACGCACCTGATGGACGAGGCCGAGGCGTGCGATCGGGTGGCCATCCTGGACGAGGGCCGGCTGGTGGCAATGGATACCCCGGCCGCGCTGCGGCAATCGGTTGGCGGTGAGGTCGTGACGGTTCACCCGGCGAGGGCGACCGGCGCCGCCGTCGGCGGCTCTTCAAGGCGGCCGGTGCCCCGCGTGGTTGAAACCGAGCCGCGGGCTTCAGCCCGCGCGAACGCACCGGCTCAGGACGATCTTCCCGCCGCGGTTGACCTCGCCATCGGAGCGGACCGGGCGTCCTCATCCGAGGCCCGCGCGTTTCCCGACGACGCCTCGTCGCCCCCGGATTACGCCGAGTCGCTCCGCACGCGGATCGCCGCGCAATTCGGCGTCGATGCAGCACTGGTCGCCGGCCTGATCCGCATCGAGCGCGAGCAAGGGCACGAACTGGCCGCCGGCATCGCGGCCGCCTTCGGCGATGAAGTCGAGTCCATCTCCGTCGGTCGCCCCACGCTGGAGGATGTCTTCGTGCGTCTGACCGGCCATCGGTTCGAGGAGCCGGCCGGGCAGAGCGGGTAACGCGCCGACCGTGCGCCAGGCTGACGCGGAGCGGGGCGGGGGACGATTGCGTTTTGCGCCGCCGACGCGCCATTCCGGCCGACTTGACAGGAATATTGGACGACCTATACTCGCCGCCACTGTGGCGTCCCTCCGCTTGGAGGGGCAACTATTTATAGATACGGAGCTTATCGTCTGGCGCGTTGATTGCTAATCAAGCGGTCGGATGCACGCGATGCCTGAAGCGCATCGCGGAAGGTGCTCGATGCCTCGCCGGCGCGAGCCGCGGTGGAACTATTCTCGATGATGTCGGCTCCGGCTCGGCCGGGGCTGATTCGGTGGTTGAAGGGTCGATGACCACCTCTGGCCGGGTGGTCCGGGTCAACTGGGGTTGAGGGGCGCGTGTTGGTTCTTTCGTTCGACGGTCATTGCAGGCACTCGGAGTTCGACGCACGTGCGCCCCGACTGATTCTGGTCGTTGTGGGCGATCATGCGGCGATCGTCCTCTCGGAGTTCGTCAACACGATCTGAGCCCCGCGACGTTCGACCCATCAAGGCCGTCTCTTCAGGCAACGGCATCGTCGCGTTTGCCCACGCCCGCGGCGCACCCCCGCATCCCCGGTGCAGCTTGCTTCTGCACGCCGGTCTGACGACCGGCCCGGCTCCCGACGCGCACGCGGTTCGCTCCACGCTTGATACAAGGGTGGTCGAATGATGGAGTTCGACGTTTTAGCGCAACTCTCACCCGGTGTCGCGACGGGGGTGGGCCTGCTGGCCTTCGTGCTCGGCATCGCCGTGACCGTCGCGGTGCTGCACTACCTGGGCAAACTCAAGATCGCCGCCGCGGAGGCGAGAGCCGCCGCCATCGTCGCTGAATCCACCGCCGAGGGCGAACAGATCCGCAAGACCGCCGAGGTGGATGCCCGGGACGAGTTCATCAAGAAGATGGACGAGTTCGAGAAGGAGACCGCCGACACCCGCCGCGAGCTTAAGGAAGTCGAGAAGCGGCTGGCGAAACGGGAGGACAACTTCGAGGCGAAGCTCGATACGCTGGTGGCCAAGGAGAAGAAGCTCGACCAGAGGCAGCAGCAGGTCGACGAGCGGGCGGCGACTTACAAGAAGAAGCTCGAAGAGGCCGAGGAACTTCTCGCGCAGCGCCGCGAAGACTTGCAGCGGATCAGCGGGATGACTGCAGAGCAGGGGCGGGAGGTTCTGCTCGACCAGCTCAAATCCGAACTGGAGCAGGAGAGCGCCCAACTGGTCGCGGAGACCGTGGCCGAGGCCAAGGAGGAGGCCAAGAGCAAGTCGCGCGACATCATCCTCACCGCCATCCAGCGCTACGCCGCCGAGCACACGTCGGAAGGAACCGTCTCGACCGTCACCATCCCGTCCGACGACATGAAGGGTCGCGTCATCGGGCGCGAGGGACGCAACATCCGGGCCTTCGAGAAGGTGACCGGCGTCGACGTGATCGTCGATGATACGCCCGGCGTGGTCGTCGTCAGCGCGTTCGATCCGGTCCGACGGGAAAAGTCCCGCCTGACGCTGGAGCGGCTGATCTCTGACGGCCGCATTCACCCGGGCCGCATCGAAGAGGTCTTCAACGAGGTCAACCGCGAGGTGGACCAGGACATCATCGACTCGGGCAAGGCGGCCGCGATGGAAGCCCACGTCGGCGGCCTGCACCGAAAACTGATCGACCTGATGGGGCGGCTCAAGTGGCGCACCAGCTACGGACAGAACGTCTTGCGGCACAGCATTGAAGTGGCCTTCCTGTGCCAGGCCATCGCCGACGAGCTGGGGCTGGACGGCCGCCTCGCCCGCCGATGCGGCTTCCTGCACGACGTGGGTAAGGCCGTGGACCACGAGATCGAAGGCGGCCACCCGAAGATCGGGGCGGACATCTGCCGGCGGCTCCGCGAGCGGCCCGAGGTGCTCAACGCGGTCGAGGGACATCACGGCGACGTGGAATCCACCTCGCCGTACACACCCATCGTCATGGCGGCCGACGCCATCAGCGCGGCCCGTCCCGGCGGTCGGCGCGAGTCGCTGGAGCGCTACGTTCAGCGCCTGCGGCAGTTCGAGGAAATCGCCACGGGGCACGACGGCGTGAAGGAGGCCTATGCCATCCAGGCCGGCCGCGAGGTCCGCGTCATCGTCGACGCCAAGAAGGTGGACGATGCGTCCGCCGCGAAGCTGGCCCGCGACATCGCGCTCCAGGTCGAATCAGAGATGACCTATCCCGGCGAGATCAAGGTGACCGTCCTGCGCGAACTCCGCGCCGTCGAGTTTGCGAAGTAGTGTGCCACATACGAGTGGAAAGTCGATTTGCTGAATGACTCTGCGAGTTCTTTGCGTAGGGGACGTGGTGGGCCAGCCCGGACGCCGCGCGCTGCGGCATGGTCTGGAACAGGTTGCCCGCAGCCACGCGATTGACTGCGCCGTTGTCAACGTCGAGAACGCCGCAGGCGGCTCCGGACTGACCGAGCAGCTTTACAAGAAATTCCAGAACATGGGGGCGAACCTCATGACGCTGGGTGATCACGTCTACCGCCGCAAAGAGATCATCCCGATCCTGGAAAAATCGGACTGCGCCGTCCGACCGGCAAACCTCCCGAAAGATGCGCCCGGCCGCGAGTTCGCCGTCTACCGCACGCGAAGCGGCCACGGCGTCGCGGTGATCTCGATCCTGGGACGCCTCTACATGAAGCAGCCGCTGGACTGCCCGTTCCGCACGGTGGATCGCGTGCTGGGGCTGCTCCCGCCGGATGTGAAGGTGGTCGTCGTGGACGTACACGCCGAGGCGACCAGCGAGAAGATCGCGATGGGCTGGCATCTGGACGGCCGCGCCAGCATCGTCTTCGGCACCCACACGCACATCCCCACGGCCGACGAGCGCGTCCTGCCCCGCGGGACCGCCTACATCACGGATCTGGGCATGACCGGGCCTTATGACTCGGTCCTGGGGCGCTGCACGGACCGCGTGCTTTCGGCCATGATCTCCGGCGTGCCGATTTCCTTCGATGTTGCCACGCGTGACGCCCGCATGAGCGGCGTCATTGCCGAAGTCGACCCGCGCAGCGGCAAGGCGGTGAGTATCGAGCGGGTCCACATCGCCGCTGGCGACGAATCCTGACCCGCCCGACTGGGGGAGAACCGCCCCCGCACAGCCTTCGACGATCGCCCGCCACGAGCGGACAACTCCGTGCAGAGCGGCCCATCAGGCACGCGTGACCGGTTCGACCAATGAGGCGAATCGGATTCGGGGAGCTACAATGATGGAACCCGACATGCGAAAGGAGGTCACCATGTGGCTTTTGGCGTTGACCGTGTTTTTCCTGAGCTGTCGTCCCGAGGCGTCGTTCGATCCGCCGGCCGCGACCGGCACGCCCGCCGCCCGCAACGAAGGTGAAACCGACATGAGCGTTCGATACTCGAAGTCGAATTACGACATCACCCGGCTGCCTGCCGAGCGGGTCGAGGAACTGGCCAGGAAGCTGACGCCGGAGGCGTACAACATCACGCAGCGGGCCGGCACCGAGCCGGCATTCTGCGGCACGCTGCTGAACAACAAGAAGGAGGGCATCTACGTCTGCTCCGTCTGCGGTTTGCCGCTGTTTTCCAGCGAGCACAAGTTTGATTCCGGCTCAGGCTGGCCGAGTTTCTGGCGTGAGTTCGATCCGGAGCACGTCAGCCGGGTCGAAGATCGCAGCCAGGGGATGGTGCGCACCGAGATCAACTGCGTCCGCTGCGGCTCGCACCTCGGTCACGTTTTCAACGACGGCCCCAGGCCGACCGGCGAGCGGCACTGCCTCAACTCCGCGTCGCTGAACTTTGTCGAGAAGGGGACCGAGTTCCCGCCCGAGAGCCGGCCCGTCGAAACCGAAACCGCGTACTTCGCCGGAGGTTGCTTCTGGGGCGTCGAGCACTACTTCCAGAAGGGTCCGGGCGTCATCGACGCCGCCAGCGGCTACATGCAGGGCCGCACCGACAACCCGACCTACAAGGATATCTGCACTGACACCACCGGCCATGCCGAAACGGTAAGAGTCGTCTTCGATCCGAAGCGGATCACGTTCGGCCGGCTGTTGGAAGCGTTCTTCGTCATGCACGACCCGACGCAGCTCAACCGCCAGGGTCCGGACATCGGCGATCAGTACCGCTCCGGCATCTGGACCACGACCGACGCACAGAAAGCCGAGGCCGAGGCGTTCATCAAAACCCAGCAGGCGGCACGCCGCTTCGGCGATCGCAAGATCGTTACGGAGGTCGAGCCGGCCGAGAAGTTCTGGCCGGCGGAGGAGTATCACCAGGATTACATCGTCAAGACGGGGCGGGCGTGTCACGTGAAGAATCCGTGGTAAGCGTCCTGCAGCGGAGACTGCGCCAATGGGAAGGCGGGGCCGCCCCAGCGAACAGTTGAAGCGAGAGACGTCCGAAGGACGAGTCTGGACGATCATCGCGAAGCTGCGGGAACGTGGGGACTTTGCGAAGACTATCCGTGAAGTCGCCCGCCTCAGCCGGTTGTCCGTCGGCGCTGTAGCCAAGACGATGGCTTGGAAGGGCTATCTCCAAGAAAAGCGTGCACCGGCTTCAATTCGCGTCCCGATTCCGCGGGGTCAGACACGACAACGGAGACAGACGGAGAGTGTCGAGGGGCGAGTTCTGCAGATCGTCAAGGAGGCATCATCACGTGACGACTTCTCACTCACGGTGACCGCAATCGCAGAGGCGATTGGCTGCTCCCGAGCGGCCGTTGGCAAAACGCAGGCCTGGCGGGGATACGTGAAGGCGCGAGAATCGGAAAGGGAGGCGACGCGCCGCCGACTGCGGGACCAACGAATTAGGTGAACAACGTTCTCTGGCCGGCGTGCTTGTAAATACATTTGCCGCAGTGACTTACGGTTGAACGACGGGCGGCTGCACCTAGGGCATAGTAGACGCGAACAGATGGGGTGTGAGGATCCATACCGGGCTACGCGCAGGAATGCGCTCGCTGCTTAGTCGCAATTGAGTTGTCGGCCAAGGTATCGGCGTCGCCGGTCGGCTCCGACTCGTGGTTCCCGGCGCCTCAGTTCACTTTATCCGCCACGGGTAGCATCACCCAAATATCGCGACACGCCTAGTTCGCTGTTCAATAACGGCGCCGAGCTTGCTTGGCACCGGCTTCCAGCCGGTGAAACCACCCCTTGGAAGGCGGTGCCACACCTTCTTCCACGGACTGCTAGCCAATATGTTGCCCTATAGGAATTGCCGTGTACGGCGCGCTTGCGCCCACGTGCGGTTTGCCCATCGCTGGGGATTACCCCGTGGGTGACTGCGCATTTGCCGGAGTGACGTACGAAATCTTGCCCTTGGACTTCGGGCCGGTAGTCCAGAGTCTCAGCTCGCGTCAGACGCCGTGTGACGCGAGCTCCGCGTCACACATTGACCTACTCTACTGATGCACGGAACCAGCTAAGTAGCCTTACAGATATTCAGGGTGCCGCGGATGTGAGCCGCAGCCCTCGTCAATCGCTTGACTTTCCGTAGCCCGTTCGCGCCACATGTGTGGCACGGACGGGCTTCGTTGCATTTATTGGAGACATGACGTGCCGAACAAACAGTGCCAAGTGACTGTGCTGGATTGCCTTGCCCCTTGTCACAGAGAAACCGCAAGGGAGTTGCTACGCCGAGCTGCGCTGTGCAGCCACCTGGCAAAGCTCTCGTCGCAAGGCACACGTGCGAAGCTATATGCACTCAAGAACAAGAATATCCGCGCAGCGTTAACGCACGCCGCGGGTGACATCGACGTTCACGTAGATCGCGACCGCTACCGCAACCTGCTGTCCGTGCAGTTGAGGGGCGAATACGCCGTGCGCGTTCATACGCACGAGAACTGGATTGGAGTGGCGTGAAGAACATTAGAATAGAGGAGACTACACATGCGAAACCGTGAACTAAAGAAGACTGGTTGGTGGCGATGGGGACATGGGTTATCAAACGCGACTGGTGTCACCCGGAGTGGCTATTTGAAACGATGTAGTAGCTGCGGAGAGCGGATTTACATGAAGCAGGACTATGACGGAGAATGGCGGCCATATGAATCGTACATTGATGGCAAAGTCGAGCCAGGAGAGTGGTTCCTCCACGAATGCTCATAAATAGACTGAGTTGCTCCAGGACTGCGTTGCGCTATGCGATACAGTGCGGGCTATGTGTTGAAAGTCTGGTCTCGGCAAGCCGTATCGCTGCGGCATCTGGACGACCGCAGACGCGCAGAGGACGGGAGCGGGTTCGCGCCAAGGCTGAGCAGGCTGTCCAGCCGCATCTGTACGCGAGAATCGTCACCCAAGCAGAACCGGCCGAGCAGTTCTGGCCGGCGGAGGAGTATCACCAGGATTACATCGTCAAGACGGGGCGGGCCTGTCACGTGAAGAATCCGTGGTAGGCGGAAGGGAGTAAGGGAGCAGGGAGTGAGGGAGTAAGGGAAGAGCAGAGGGGAACGCCGCTCAGAGACGAAGAGGGAGCCGCCTTCACAAGGCCGGCTCCCTCTCATTCTTTCCGCACTGAGATCCGCGAACCACGCAGCCGGGAACGAATCGGCTGCTGCCCCGCTGCTTCTTCATTCGTTATTCGCGATTCGACATTCGTTATTCGCACGCCGTCCTGGCGCACCGTCCCTCGCACTGCTCGATGCAGATCTCGTGCGGCCCTTGCGCCACGCCTGTCCATTTGGCCTTGGCCTTGCCGTTGTTGTTGGTGACGACGACCTGCGCCTGCCCGCCGTCGAGCAGCAGCGTCAGTTCGACGCCGCCGTCGAGTTCAGATTTGACGACGCCCTTGAGTTTGAAGTTGCCGTCCCTGCCCTTGCATTTGGCCTTGGTTTTCTTGATGGCGCCGCAGTTGACCGGCGGCTCGCACAGTTCGATCGAGTTGCGGCGGATGCAGCCGCTGCCCTGCTGGCAGATCGTGATGCACTCGCGATCAATGATCCCCGCCACGTGGACCCGATCCCCGACGTTGAAGCTGCCGCGGTCATCGAGAACCCACAGACGCCCGTCATCCGACTGAAACAGCACGCACTCGATGCCGCGGACCATGATGCCACAGCCGTCAAAGTTCTGAGCCTGCACGGCACCGGCGCCGGCCAGCCACGCGCCCGCCAGGGCGAAAAGAACCACACGCTTCATCACACATCTCCGGAGATTCCAATGGCCACGGCCGGGGACCCCTCTCCCGGTCTTCGTCCCCATTATAACCCGTCTGAGTCCGGCGCGTAGAACGGGGGTTGCGCCCGCGCGGACGCGGCCCGATGGCGCCTTCGCCGGTCCCGCCGCCGCCGGCCCGGCACGACAGGACGCCGCGTCCGCGCTCCCGACGGCTGCGGTGGAAACGCCGGTTGCCGACGCAGCCTGCGGGGTTCAAGGCGTCCGAGGGAACAGAACCGGCGACGGGCGGGCCGGCGCCGTCGGGTCGTGTCGGCCCGCGGCAACGTCCGCCGTTATCGCGCGACCCGTGCGTCGCGGTGGCGTGGCACTGGCACGCAATCTGCTATAATGGTCCTGTTGCCGGAACGCTGGAGTGCAGACTTGCCCCGGGGCTGGGATCGCTCGTTCGGGTTGCCGTCCCTTCCACGCCGGGGAAGAGAGACAAATGTCGCAATCGCTGTCGCAAATGCTGGGCCAGTACATGCGGCTGGAGCAGCGGCTCACCCCGCAGCTCATCCAGTCCATGTCCATCCTGCAGATGCCGGTGGCCGATCTCGAGACGATGATCGCCGAGGAGCTGGAGAAAAACAGCGCCCTGGAGATCGAAGAACCCGCTCGGGCCGACCCCTCTGCGGACGGCAACGGCCAGGCGACGCCCGAGCGATCGAGCGAGGATGCGGTCAGCTTTGACCGGCTCGCGGACCTCAGCCGCGCCTACGACCTGGGCTACGACGAGCTGGCGACCTTCCGCCGCGGCGTCGCCGCGGGCGCCGGCGAGCGCGACGCCAAGATGGAGGCCATGGCCAACGCGCCCGGGCCTTCCGAGAGCCTGCAGGAATACCTCCTGTCGCAATGGAGCACGACGGAGTTCGAAGACGAGGCGATCCGCCGCGCCGGCGAAGTGATCATCAACCACATCGACGACGACGGTTACCTGCGCGTGCCCCTGGCGCAACTGGCCGCCAAGTGCCGCCCGCCGGTTTCCACCGAGTTGATCGACTCCGCCCTCTTTGAGGTGCAATGTCTGGAACCCAACGGCGTCGGCGCCCGCGACGTAAAGGAGTGCCTGCTGCTGCAGTTGGACGCGCTGCCCGGCGACAATCGCATCGAACGGACGCTGATCGAGAGCCACCTCGACGACGTCGCCCGCAACCGCATCCCCGCGATCGCCAAGGCGACCGGCTACTGCATCGGCGAGATTATGGAGGCCATCAAGGTCATCCGCTCCTCGTTGCACCCGCATCCCGGGTACCTGGTGGTCAGCCGCGACGTGCCGCCCATTCGCCCGGACGTCATCGTGGAGTACGCGGAGACCGGGGGGGGGCTGACGGTCAGGCTCGCGCGCGGCAATGCCCCGCGCCTGCGCGTGTCGCCCAAGTTTGTCGATCTGGCCCGCGATCGCGCCGCCGAGAAGGACGTACGCGACTTCGCCCGCAAGCGCATCGAAGCCGCCGGCGCGCTGATCGACGCCATCACCTTCCGACGCAGCCGCCTGCTCGACGTGGCGATGGCCATCGTCGAACATCAGCGTGAGTTCTTCGAAACCGGTCCGGAAGCGATGAAGGTTCTGCGCATGAGCGACCTGGCGGTCGAGCTCAACTGCGACCCGTCCACCATCAGCCGCACGGTGGCGGACAAGTATATGCAGACCCCGCGCGGCATCTTCCCCTTGCGCGGCTTCTTCACCGGCGGCACCGAGACGGATCAGGGCGAGACCACAAGCTGGGACACGGTCAAAGCCCGCGTGGCCGAGATCATCCGCACCGAAGACCCGAAAGCCCCGCTCAACGACGACAAGATCGCGGCGCAGCTCAAAGAAGAGGGCATTGAGCTGTCACGCCGAACCGTCGCCAAGTATCGCCAGCAGCTCGACATACCCAACGCGCGCCAGCGGATGGAATACTGA